>NZ_CP022436.1:3481192-3797664 GCF_002224285.1 Arthrobacter sp. YN
TAACCCGCCTTCCGCGCAGCCTCCAACACAGCAGCCGAGCGCGTACCGGCCTTGCAGTGGAAAACAATGTCCTTGTCCTGGGGCAACTCCACCCACGCCTCGCCGGAGAGAATGCGGCCCTGCGGAATGAGGACCGAGCCGTCAATGCTGACAATGCTGTGCTCGCCCGATTCCCGGACATCCACCAAGTCGAAGTCCCGCTCCCCCGCCTCACGCTCTGCGAGCATCGAGGCAAGGTCCTTGGCGGACACAGTGTGTTCCTGGTCGGTCGCTGCCGGTGGCGTTACACCGCAGAAAGCTTCGTAGTCCGTCAGCTCCGTGATGGGTTCGGCTTCCGGGTCCTTGGATACCCTGATCTCGCGCCAGCTGCCGCCCAGTGCGTCAAAGAGCGCTACCCGGCCCAGGAGTGAACGCCCGACGCCGGTGATCAGCTTCACGGCTTCGGTCACCATGAGCGAACCAACCGCTGCGCACAACATGCCGAAGACTCCGCCCTCGCCGCAGGAAGGCACCGAACCGGCGGGTGGAGCTTCAGGATAAAGGTCCCGGTACGTGGGGCCGTGCTCGGCCCAAAACACGCTGACCTGGCCGTCGAAGCGGAAGATGGAACCCCAGACGTAGGGCTTGCCGAGGATGGCGGCGGCGTCGTTGACCAGGTAACGCGTGGCGAAGTTGTCCGCGCCATCGAGGATGAGGTCGTACTGCGCAAACAACTCCAGGGCGTTGGATGGGTCCAGCCGGATGTCATGCAGGACGACGTTGACCAGCGGATTGAGTTCGTTGATGGCGTTGCGGGCGGACTCGATCTTGGGGATGCCCACGTCCTTCACGCCGTGGATGACCTGGCGCTGCAGGTTGCTGAGGTCCACCACGTCATCGTCAACGATTCCGAGTGTGCCAACGCCGGCCGCCGCCAAGTACAACAGTGCCGGAGAACCAAGTCCGCCGGCGCCTATGACGAGCACCTTGGCATTCTTAAGCCTGCGTTGGCCCAAGGCGCCGATTTCGGGAATGATGAGATGCCGGGAGTATCGCTCCACCTCGGCCGGCGTGAGTTCGGCGGCCGGTTCAACAAGGGGCGGCAGGACAGCGGGCGCAGCAGGGCGGGCAGCAACAATTGAGGCCATACCCCAATGTATGCCTGCCGATGCCGCCCGGTCATATTACCCACCGGTAGAGTGGTCATAACTGCAAAGGAAAGGCGGCAGACTGTGGCTGACGGCACAAGGGCACACGATGGGGCACCGGCCAAGCAGGAACGGGCTGTTTCAACGCGTTCACCAAGGTTGCCGCGCGACGAGCGCCGGGCGCAGTTGCTGAATGCGGCGTTGGAAGTCTTTGTCTCCAACGGTTTCCATGGTGCGGCCATGGACGAAATCGCCGAGGCTGCCCACGTGAGCAAACCGGTGCTGTACCAGCACTTTCCGTCCAAGCGCGAGCTCTATATGGCCCTTTTGGACAGCCACCTGGCAACGCTGACTGAGCTGATGCTCAGCGCCTTGAACTCCACCTCGGACAACAAGGAACGCGTGAAAGCCGTGATGCGGGCCTACTACCGGTTCATCGCCGATGACGACCAAGCCCACCGGCTGGTCTTCGAATCGGACCTCATCAACGATCCCGATGTGAGCTCCCGCCTGGAGACCTTCAACAAAACGTTCGCGGATGCGGTGGCCCATGTCATTGCCGAGGACACCAAGTTGCCTCCCCTGGAGGCGCAGCTCCTGGGCCGCGGTCTGGCCGGAATGGCGCAGGTGAGCGCACGCTACTGGCTTGAAACGGACGGAAACCTTGACCTCGATGTGGCCAGTGATCTGATCTATCGTTTAGCTTGGCGCGGAATCAGTCGATTCCCCAAAGAGTCCTAGGCTACAAATAGAGGACTGACTTAATACTTGATTGGCTTGGAGGCCTTGCTGTGGAAGTAAAGATCGGCATTCAGAACGTTGGCCGTGAAATTGTGCTCGAATCCGCTTTGGATGCAGACGCCGTGGCCAAGATCGTGGCAGAGGCCGTGTCCAAGGGCTCGGAATTGCGCCTGACCGACGAGAAGGGCCGCCAGATCATTGTTCCCGGCAGTGTCCTGGGCTACGTCGAGATCGGCGCCGAGGAAGTCCGCCGCGTCGGTTTCGGCGCACTCTAGGCCCTCCCCTCACGCAGTCCGCTAAGGAGTCTTCATGCTTTCACTCGTCGTGGTGGTTCTGGCCACCATAGCCACCGGCTTCATCGTGTGGGCCAACGACAAGAGGCACGGCAAATACGGCATCGCCTTGCCTGCCGGTGTTTCGGTGGCTGTGGGCACCCTGAGCTGGATTGCGTTCATCAGTGCCGGCCTGGGCTACCAGCCCGGGGCAACCTGGATTCCTTGGGTCCTGCCTATCGTCCTGGGAACTGCCGCCGCCGCAGGGGTAGTGGTATTCCTGGGCCGGACCCGGACCCAGCACGATACTGCGGCGCTCACCAAGGCGCTGAGGCTCTAGCAGCACCAAGAACAAACGACAGTGACCGCCGCCTTCGGGCGACGGTCACTGTCGTTTAACGCCTTGTCACGCGGTTGAGGTCAGGCGGCTCAGGCCTCCGGATACCGCTCCGGCTGGGCAGTTGCACCCAGCCCGGCCGCGGCTTCGCTCACGGAGGCCGCAGCGGCGATGTCGCGGGGGGTGACGTTCCCGCCGGCATCGTGGGACACGTACCGCAGGTGGACCCTGTTGTAGCGCCATTCCAGATCGGGATGGTGGTTTTGCTGTTCGGCGATCTGTCCGATCGCCGCAATAAGCGCCAGGGCTTCGGCCGCCGTCGGGGTTTTATAGACGGTGACCAGGCCGTCCTTGTACTTCCAGTCGGGGAGCTCCCGGAGGGCATCGTCGACATCCGCCTGGGTCAGGTGGTCACGGTTCCCTGCCACTGCTGCTCCTTCTCGCGAAGACACGGCGGACACCTAGAGGAACTCTGCCCGGCCCTCCATGGCTGACGACGCCAAAGCGTGCTCACGTCGAGGAATTCGTCCTGCCTGCTTGGCCAGCCTACCGGCGATCACGGCGTGTTTGAAGGCCTCACCCATCTGCACCGGGTTCTGCGCCCGGGTGACAGCAGTGGCCAATAGTACGGCGTCGCAGCCCAGCTCCATGGCGAGCGCGGCATCGGAGGCGGTTCCTATTCCTGCATCCAGCACCACGGGGACTGAGGCCCGGGACACAATGAGTTCAATGTTGTGCGGGTTCAGGATGCCCAGACCGGTTCCGATCGGCGAGCCCAGGGGCATCACAGCGGTGGCACCCAGGTTTTCGAGGCGCAGGGCCAGGACGGGATCATCGTTGGTGTAGGCGAAGACCTTGAATCCACGGTTGACCAGCTTCTCCGTTGCCTCGACGAGTTCCACGGCGTCTGGAAGGAGTGTGTGTTCGTCGGCGATGACTTCCAGCTTTACCCAGTCGGTTTCCAGTGCCTCCCGCGCCAGTTCTGCCGTCATCACAGCGTCTTTGGCAGTAAAGCAACCGGCGGTGTTGGGCAACACGCGGATGCCGTGGTCCACCAGGAGTTGGAAGAGTGATCCTGTTTCAGCCGGTGAGTAGCGCCTCATGGCTACTGTGGTGAGCTCAGTCCCGGACGCCAGGAGCGCAGCGCCCAGGCCGTCCAGGCTCGGGGCACCTCCCGTGCCCATGATCAGTCGGGAGCCGAAGTGGACGCCGTCGATCACCAGGGCGTCAGTAATGACCTCTGTGTTTGCTGTCGTCATGATGTCAGCCTCCTTGGACTGCGGTAACAAGTTCGAGTTCATCTCCGTCGGCGAGCGCCGTTGCGGACCATTGGCTGCGCGGCACCACCTCGGAATTGCGGGCGACGGCGACACCCAGCTTGCCGCCGTCGGCTGCCTGTCCGCGGTGGTCCAGGACGCGGCCGGTGACGGCCGTGACCAAGGTGCTGACTGAAGCGTCCTCCGGCACGGCGTGATCGGATCCGTTGAGTTTGATGTTCATGCTGTTTCCTTGCTGGGTGCGTGTGCCGGCGTGAGCGCCCGCGCTGTGGATGTAGTGGCCGCGAAGCGGTCCGGGCGGAATGGTGCCCACCGGGGGTCCGACGAGCCGTTGATCAGCCCGCCCACGATCCGTGCGGCCGCGGGCGTCAGGAGGACGCCATGCCGGAAGAATCCCGTGGCGATCACCAGGCCATCAACATCCCCCCTGGAGCCGGCGACCCGTCCAAGCAACGGGGCGTTGTCCGGAGTGCCGGGGCGGGCGCGGGCCGTTGCTTCGAGCAGTTCAAGTTCCGCCACTGCGGGGACCAAGGCCTGGGCGTCCCTCAGCAACTGGTAGACGCCCCCGGCTGAGACCGCATTGGAGGATGCCGACAGCCCGTCCTCGCGTTGGGTGGCCCCGATGACTACCGTGCCGTTGTCCCGGGGCACGATGTAGACGGGCACCCCGCGGACCATCCCGCGGACGGTGGAGGTGAGCAGGGGCCGCAGGTGTTCAGGCACCCGAAGCCTGAGGATGTCGCCATACACCGGCCGGACGGGAAGGCTGAGCCCGTCGGGGAGCCCCTCCAGTTCAGCCGCACCCAGTCCGTTGGCGACCACTGTTTCGGTGGAGTGGACAGCGGCACCGGACTCGAGTTCCACTCCTGAGACCCGCCCTGCGTCCCAGAGCAAACGGCGCGCCGAGGAAGCCACGGCAAACCCATTGGCGGCATCCGAAACCCAGGTGGAGTCGCTGGCCTCGTGGCGCGCCAGTCCCGACAGGAGGCATGCCGCCAACTTCCGGGGATCAACCTGGTGGTCGGCGGGAATGTCGAAGGCACTGGAAATTTGGGGGCTGAGGAGGGGTTCGCGATTCCGGGCGTCGCGCAGGGAAAGCGGCTCAACCCCCAGGCCCGCAGCGAGCTGCACCGCACGGAGGTCTCCCAGCGCCCTGCGGTCCGCAGCGTCGGCACCCACGGCGAGTGTCGGCGTCGTGCGGTATCCGGTGTCTTGTCCTCCGCAGGTCAGGCTTGCTGCGAAAGACGGCCACAGCCGGGACGATTCGAGCATCAACTCCAGGAGATCTTCCTCCTGGTAGTGAAATTCGCTCACGGGGGCAAGCATTCCGGCGGCAGCAAACGTAGCCCCCGAAGCCGGTGCGGGGTCGATCACCACCACGGAGCGGCCAAGTCGCCGCGCTTCGCGGGCGATGCCCAGCCCGATGACGCCGCCGCCAATGACGGCCACGTCGGCCTGGAGCGGGGTTTGGCGGGGAACTGCCATTGCGCGTTTCCTTCCCTACGCCGGTACTAGCCGGATCAGGTCAAGCGGTCGGCTCTTAAGCCCTCTCAGCCGGACAGTCATATGACGAACGTCGCGGCTCCCGCAGTACGTGCCCAGTTTAGAGGAACTACTCTGGGTTCCATGACCCAGACTGATGCCCTCGCCACCGCCCGCTTGTATCTGTGCACCGATGCGCGGAAACGGCAAGGCGATTTTGAAGACTTTGTGGACGCCGCGTTCGAGGGCGGTGTGGACATCATCCAGCTGCGCGACAAGACCCTCGAAGCTGCCGACGAATTGGAGTTGCTGGCGGTCCTGCACGGAGTTGCGCAACGTCATGGACGGCTGTGGGCTGTCAACGATCGAGCCGACGTTGCCAGTGTTTCCGGGGCTCCGGTGTTCCACATCGGGCAAAAGGACCTCCCGTTGAAGGTGGCCCGGACATTGCTTCCGGAGTCCGTCACGATCGGTCTTTCCACCCACTCCCCCGAGCAGGTGAATGCCGCCATCGCGGCATCACCGGGACAGGGGGGCCTGGACTATTTCTGTGTAGGACCCGTCTGGGCGACACCCACCAAACCCGGCCGCGAAGCCGTGGGACTGGACTTGGTCACATATGCCGCAGAAGCGAGCAAGCGTGCAGTCGAGACCACCGACGGCGCCGTGAACCTGCCATGGTTCGCCATCGGAGGGATCGATCTCAGCAACGTAGAGCAGGTGCGGGCCGCAGGCGCCACCCGGATCGTCGTGGTCCGCGCCATCACCGAGGCTTCGGATCCGACGACGGCAGCCAAGTCGCTGCTGGAGGCGCTGGACGCAGCCTGAGCCTGGCCGTTGGAGCCTTTCAGGCATAAGCCCGGTCATACCGCTAGGCAGTGAGGCCCAGCGCCGTCATCCGGCGGGCATGACGCCCGGCGAGCTCGCCTGTCAGTCTTTTAATTGCGGCGCGGGCATCGCCACCACTTTTTAGTGCCGGCCCCAACTGTGGGTGCTCAGTCCCTACCCTCTGCGCCTGTGTCAGCGCTTCCCCCACCAGCCGGCGGCCCCACAACGCCAGCCGTGAGGCCAGTCGTGGGTCATCGGCCAAGGCCCGCCGCAGCAGGACACGAAGTACCTCGGTTGCCTGGTCGGGGGAGGCAACCCGGTCCACGAACTGCTGCGTTGTTCCATCGAGGAAAGTGGCGACAGCCCGGTAGAAGTCCGAGGAAACGGTGTCGATGACGTATGCCTTCATCACGGATTCGAACCAGTCCCCGGGCTTGGTGCGTTCATGGAAGTGGTCAAAGGAACGCTGGAACGGCAGCATGGCTTCCTCCGGATCAAGGCCCATTTCAGTGAGCCGATCGCTCAGCAGCGCGAAGTTTCCGTACGCACCGACGGCAATTTTTGCCAGCACTGAACGGTCATGGAGTGTGGGGGCGTATCGGGAATCGAACGAAAGCCGGCCGAAAGCCGACAACTCGCCGTAGGCCATGGCGCCCAGGAGTTCCGCGGCGAGTTGTCCGGCAGAAGGTGCGACGTCCGTCGAAGTGCCCATAATCCAAGACTATCCCCGGCTCTCCACACCCCGCCCGCGGAGATTGCCTTCAGCAGCGTTGGTCCCACTAGGCTGACTGGAAGTGAGTTGACTGTCTGGCCTGCCCGCAGGCCGCGTGTCCTCCTCCTCGCACCCACTCCCCCGAAGGATGATCAATGACTAATCCGAGCTACCCGCCCGCGCCCCACAACGGGAACGGTGCCCCACCAGTTCCCCCTGCACCCGGTGCTTTCGACGCCCAGTACCAAGGCGGACCCCAGACGTACCAGTCCGGCCCGGATTCCAGCCCTTATGGTGTTCCCGGCACGGGTACTCCGGCCAAGTCCTTCATGGTCACGTGGATCCTCTCCTTGCTCCTTGGTGGCCTCGGTGTTGACCGCTTTTACTTGGGAAAGATCGGGACCGGCATTGCCAAACTGCTCACTGCGGGCGGACTCGGCATCTGGTCCATCGTGGACCTCATCATCACGCTGACCGGCAACGCACGGGATAAGGAAGGCCGCCCGCTGCAGGGTTATCCGGAAAACAAGAAGAAGGCCTGGATCATCACGCTCGTTGTCTGGTTCGCCGGCCTGGTTGTTGGGATCGTGTCCGCGGTGTTGTCTTTGACGCTGGTGGCTGCCGCCGTCCAGGGACAGGCCACGCCTGTCCCTGCCGCACCGTCAGCTTCACAGGAGGCCACTGCCCCTTCCCAAGGCACTGCCACCGATGGCAACGCTTTCGAGGTCACGGTGTCCGAGGGCAACACCGTTAAGGTCACCGTCCTTAACACCGGGTACACCACCGAAATCCCGGAGATGGCTTACATGAAGCCGCTCAACGGCGGGTTCCTCCTTCTGGAGGTTTCCTGGGAGACCACCGCCGGATCCAGCTTCGTCGCGCCCAGCAACTTCGACGCCTTCGATGCTGACGGCAAAGAGGGCGACCGGATCTTCCTTGACGATGGTCTGGGCGGTCTGGTCTCCGGCGATGTCGCCGCCGGCGACGTACAGCAGGGAGTCATTGCCTTCGACATCAAGAATGGTCCCACCACAGTGGTGATCAACAATGACTTCGGCGACAAGGCAGCCACCTTCACTTTGACACCGGCAAGCTGACCGCCTGTTTGGTCAAAACCAGCTTTACCGAAAGCCCGTTGCCCCCTGGGGCAGCGGGCTTTTGCGTGCGGCGGCCAAGACTATCGGCCGGTTTCGGGCTACCCTGATTTTCGTGTCACATCATCGGATAGCACCCAACGTCGACGATTCGTCGGACCAGCTCGCTGCGGCCCTTGCGGCCTTGAGGACAGAGCTGGAACTCCCCACTGAGTACCCGGCTGAGGCAGTACAAGAGGCACAACGGGCCGTGGAGCATCTGAAGCTGCCGGATCAGGATTTGCGGGAGATCCCCTTTGTCACCATTGACCCCGCTACGTCGACTGACCTGGACCAGGCCCTGTTCATTGATCGTGCCGGGGACGGCTACAAGGTCCTCTACGCCATCGCTGACGTGCCGTCCTTTGTGGCTCCTGGAGGAGCATTGGATGCCGAGACCCGGCTCCGCGGACAAACGTTCTATGCACCTGACGGCCGGATCCCCCTGCACCCCGAGGTCATCAGTGAAAACGCCGGAAGCCTGCTGGCCGAACAGGACTGCAGTGCTTTTGTGTGGGACTTCGACCTCGACGCCGATGCAGAGGTCGTGTCCGTAACCGTAGCCCGGGCGACTGTCCGAAGCCGGGCCAAGCTGAGCTACAAAGGCGCCCAACAGCAGATCGACGACGGCACTGCCCCGCCTGTTCTCCAACTCCTCAAGGAAGTGGGACTGAAGCGCGTCGAGCTCGAACGATTGCGTGGCGGCGCAAGCCTCAACATGCCGGAACAGGAAATCGTCCAGGCGACCGACGGCGGCGGGTACAGGATCGTTGCTGCCCCGTCTCTGCCGGTGGAAGACTGGAACGCACAGATCTCTCTGATGACCGGAATGGCGGCCGCAGAACTGATGCTGGAAGGGAAAGTAGGCATCCTCCGCACCATGCCCGCCCCGGACGAACGCTCACTGAAGCATTTCAAGCGGCAAACCACTGCGTTGGGCAAACCGTGGGACGGCCAGGTCAGCTACGGCGAGTACTTGCGGACTTTGGATGCGTCCGACCCCAATCAGCTGGCCATCCTGCACTCTGCCGGGACACTGTTCAGGGGCGCCGGTTACACGCCCTTCGACGGCGAGGTGCCTGACACGGTGATCCAGGCGGCCATCGGGGCTCCCTACGCCCACACCACAGCACCGCTGCGACGCCTCATTGACAGATTTGTCCTGGTCATCTGCGAGGCCCTCAGTAACAACAAGGACATTCCGCGCTGGGCCCGTGACGCCCTGCCCTCGTTGCCGGAGATCATGGCAGCCTCGGACCAAGTGGCTGGACGGCTTGAGCGTGCGGCACTGGACACCGTGGAAGCGGCACTGGTAGCCAACCACGTGGGCCAGGAGTTCGACGCCGTGGTGATTTCAGGGTCCAAGCCTTCCAACGGAACTGGAAATGGAAACGGCAACAGAGCCAACGGCAATAAAGCCAACGGAAACGGGAGCGGTCCGTACGGCGTCGTCCAGATCGCAGAACCGGCCGTCACCGCCCGCTGCGACGGCGAGCTGGAGTCCGGGACCAAGGTGCGCGTACGCCTGGTTACGGCGGATGTTGCCAGCCGGGAGATCAGGTTCGAGCTGCAGCGGTGAAGCCATCGAACCCATGATCCGGGCTTTATGGCTCCCAGAGGATAGACTGGGGCTGTAGTAATGGATGCCCGGTCGTTGATTCAGTTAATTTTTGAAGTCAACAAGCCCGCCCCTACGCGATCTTGAGATGTACCAACTGGTCACCAGTGCCAGTACTTAGATAGCCCGCGATCGGCTTCCACTGGATATGCTTGCGCGCCAGTCCGTGCTCCGGTACGGCTTCACCGCCCCCGTTGAGCACGCAGCGCCAATGCCTAAATGAATAAGGAAACTCCCTGTGAGTGAATTGCACACCCATGAAGTCCTGACCGACCCAACCGGAACCGAAATTCTCGAACCCGAGGAAACGATCGTTTCGGATGAAAAGCCCCACGAGATCGAAGAAAAGTCGTTCGCCGACTACAACGTCCGCGCTGACATTGTGGAGTCCTTGGCCGATGCCGGGATCACGCACCCCTTCCCCATCCAGGCAATGACCCTGCCGGTGGCCCTGAGCGGCCACGACATCATCGGCCAGGCCAAGACGGGCACCGGTAAGACGTTGGGCTTCGGCATCCCCGCGCTCCAGCGCGTGGCCGGCCGCGACGACGCCGGCTACGAGAAGCTTGCCGTCCCGGGTGCACCCCAGGCCTTGGTGATCGTTCCCACGCGTGAACTCGCAGTGCAGGTTGCCAACGACCTCCAGAACGCTTCACGCAAGCGCAACGCCCGCATCGCCACCATCTATGGTGGCCGCGCCTACGAGCCCCAGGTCGATGCCCTGCAGAAGGGCGTCGAAATCGTTGTCGGCACCCCCGGGCGGCTGATCGACCTTTACAAGCAGAAGCATTTGAGCCTGAAGAACGTCAAGATGGTGATTCTTGATGAGGCTGACGAGATGCTGGACCTCGGCTTCCTTCCTGACGTTGAGACCCTGATCGCCGGCACCCCCGCCGTTCGGCAGACGCTGCTCTTCTCGGCAACGATGCCCGGCCCGGTGATCGCGATGGCACGCCGTTACATGACGCAGCCCACCCACATCCGTGCTGCAGATCCGGACGACGAAGGCCTGACCAAGCGCGACATCCGCCAGCTGATCTACCGTGCGCACAGCATGGACAAGTCTGAAGTAGTGGCCCGCATCCTCCAGGCACGCGGCCGCGGACGGACCATCATCTTTACCAAGACCAAGCGCACTGCCGCCAAGGTTGCCGAGGAACTGGTCGACCGCGGTTTTGCTGCGGCAGCCATTCACGGCGACCTCGGCCAGGGTGCCCGCGAACAGGCTCTCCGTGCTTTCCGCAACAACAAGGTCGATGTCCTGGTGGCCACTGACGTTGCCGCCCGCGGCATCGACGTGGACGACGTCACGCACGTCATCAACTACCAGTGTGTTGAAGACGAAAAGATCTACCTTCACCGTGTGGGCCGCACCGGCCGCGCGGGTAACAAGGGCACCGCTGTCACGTTCGTCGACTGGGACGACATGCCGCGCTGGGGCCTGATCAACAAGGCACTCGGTCTAAGCGTTCCGGAACCGGTGGAGACGTACTCGTCCTCGCCGCACCTGTACGAAGACCTCGACATCCCCGAGGGCACCAAGGGCAGGTTGCCCCGCAACAAGCGGGTCCTCGCCGGCGTCGACGCGGAGGTTCTTGAGGACCTCGGTGAGACCGGCAAGAAGAACGCACGCTCAGGCTCAAGCCGCGACGGCGGTCGCGATAGCGGCCGTGGCCGTGACGGCGGGCGCGACAGCGGACGCGGACGGCAAGCCAAGTCCAATGACTCGGACTCCAGCGAATCCAAGGGCGATGGCGGCCGCAACCGCACGCGCCGCCGTCGTACTTCCGATGCCGAAGCAGCCCCCGCTGCCGGTGCGTCGGAATCCCGCACGGCCACTGCCGACAACGCAGACAAGCCTGCCAGGACACGTCGTACCCGCACGCGCCGCCGCAACGGCGAAGTGGTTTCCGGTGAGACCGCAGCTGCCCAGTCCGGCAGCGCCGAGGGCTAAAACCCTCAATGACTGAAACTGTTTGGGCGCCGGACGGCGGCAATATGGTGGTGCACGCGGACAACGCGGAGTTCCTCCCTACGCTGCCGGACGGCGCCTTCACACTCATCTACGTCGACCCGCCCTTCAACACAGGCCGGGTACAGCGCCGCCAGGAAACCCGCATGGTCCGCAACGCGGACGGCGACGGCGATCGCGTCGGTTTCAAGGGCCGTTCCTACGACACCATCAAGGGTGCCCTTCACAGCTACGACGACGCCTTCAGCGATTATTGGTCCTTCCTGGAACCCAAACTCGTCGAGGCGTGGCGGCTGTTGTCAGACGACGGCACCCTGTACCTGCACCTCGATTACCGTGAGGTGCACTACGCCAAGGTGATGCTGGACGCCATCTTCGGCAGGGAATGCTTCCTCAACGAGATCATCTGGGCCTACGACTACGGCGCACGCGCCAAGAACCGCTGGCCCACCAAGCACGACAACATTCTGGTGTACGTGAAGAACCCCACCAAGTACCACTTCGACAACGCAGAGGTGGACCGGGAACCGTACATGGCCCCCGGCCTGGTGACTCCTGCCAAGCGCGAGCTCGGCAAGCTGCCCACTGATGTTTGGTGGCACACCATCGTTTCCCCCACCGGCCGTGAGAAGACCGGCTACCCCACCCAGAAACCCGAAGGCCTTGTCCGGAGGATCGTTTCCGCATCCAGCCGCGAAGGTGACTGGTGCCTCGATTTCTTCGCCGGATCAGGGACCCTGGGAGCCGTTGCAGCGAAGCTCGGCCGCAATTTTGTGTGTGTCGACCAGAACGAACAGGCCATCGAGGTCATGCGGAAACGGCTGGGCAGCAAGGCCGTGTTCCACGAGATCCAGCCAACCAGCCTCTAGCCCGTATTGCCAGGCGTGCTCAGGCGACGCCCTTCACGAAGGCCGTCACGGAGTCCGCGATCATCTGCACGGCAATGGCCGACAAAAGCAGACCGGCAATCCGGGTGACAAGCTCCACGCCGTTTTCGCCGAGCACGCGCTGCACCACACCCGCGAAGCGCATCGCCAGGTAAAGCGAGCCCAGCACCACGGCAATCCCCAGCCCCACGGCCAAGTACTCGGAGAGCTGGCTGGACTGCTGAACGAAGACCATCACGGCAACGATCGCACCAGGTCCAGCCATGAGTGGCGTCCCCAACGGAACGAACGCCACATTTTTGTACTTGGCCGCACTTTCTTCGCCGCTGGTGGAACCGGTCAGCAGCTGCAGGGCAATGAGGACCAGCAGCAGGCCACCCGCGCCCTGCAAGGCCGCCAGTGAGATATGCATGTAATTCAGGATTGACTGGCCAAAGATCGCGAACACCACGATGACGCCGGTGGCCACCAGCAGTGCTTGGAAAGCGGAGCGGTTCCGGTCCTTGGCCGCCATCTGGGCCGTCAAGGACATGAAGATCGGGACGGTACCCGGCGGGTCCATGATCACGAACAAGGTGACGATGACCGAGGCGAGCAGTTGCAAATCCACTAAAGGACCCCTCTCAACGAACCACCGTGCTGCCTGTTGCCATCTCCTCAATCCGGGCCAACACCGCGGGCGAGGTGGTGTTCTCACCCAACAGGTTCGGTTTCCCCGCTCCGTGATAGTCGGAGGATCCAGTGATGAGCAGGCCATGCTCTGCAGCCAACATGCGCAGGAAGTCGCGGCCCTCCTCCGGGTTGTCACGATGTTCAACCTCAAGGCCCATCAGGCCGGCATCAATCATCTCCCGGTAGGTCCGCTCCCCCACGATGCGTCCTCTCGACGACGCCACGGGATGGGCGAAGACGGGCACGCCGCCTGCAGCACGGACAAGCTCGACGGCGACCGCCGGGTTGGGTGCGTAGTGCTGAACGAAGTATCGCGAGTGTGAGGTGAGGATGGAAGTGAAGGCCTCCGAACGGTCGGCCACTACGCCGGCAGCGACCAAGGCATCCGCAATGTGGGGACGCCCCACGGTGGCGCCCGGAGCTACGTGATGAATGACGTCGTCCCAGGTCAAGGGGTAGTCCTCGGACAACAAGGTGACCATATGCTCCGCACGGGTAAGGCGGGCATCCTTGGACTTGGTGATTTCCTCCAGCAGACCCGCATGGGCGGGGTCATGCAGGTAGCTCAGCAAGTGGACACTGATGCCCTGTTCCGTCCGGCAGGAGATCTCCATTCCCGGAACAAAGGCGATGCCATGGTCGCGTGCGGCTGCTGCGGCCGGATCCCAGCCATCCGTGGAGTCATGGTCGGTCAGCGCCACCGCATCCAAGCCTGCCGCCACAGCGGAAATGATCACCCCGGCGGGTGTCTCGGTTCCGTCAGAAACATTGGAGTGCGCATGCAGGTCTATCCTCACTTTCCCAGCCTAGGGGATGCGGGCGGGCTTGGCGGGTTGCGCCGTTGGCCTCCTCAACGAACTGGTGGGACGATGTAACGGTGAACGATGCCGAAAACACCCAAAACTCGTCCTCCCAGCCGCTGCAGGAGCGTGTCAACAACCGCTCGCAACGGCCCACATCAGATGCCTTCAAGGCATTCATGGCCAGCAACTGGGCGCCCGCCCCGCAGGTGACCCCTGCGCGTGACGCCGTCGCAGACCACGCCGCCCGCCGCCGTCGTACTATTTCAGAACAGTTCAAAGGCGAACGTCTGGTCATCCCGGCTGGTCCTTTGAAGGTCCGGTCCAACGACTGCGACTACCGTTTCCGCCCGCACTCCGGATTCGCCCACCTCACCGGTTTGGGTTTGGACCACGAGCCTGACGCCGTCCTCATCCTGGAGCCGGTGGCTGAAGGAAAGGGCGACGACGGCGGTCACCATACCGCCACGCTGTACTTCCGCCCGTTGGCCGGCCGCGATACCGAACAGTTCTATGCGGACTCCCGTGCAGGCGAGTTCTGGATTGGCGCCCGCCCCACCCTGGCCGAATTCGAAGCCCGGCTTGGCCTGCCTACCGCGCACATCTCCGAACTGGAAATGGCCATCACCAAGAACGTGGGAGCACCCGAAATCGGTGGCATTTCCATTCGTTTGGTCCGCAAGGTGGACGAGAACATCGATGCCTTGGTGGACACCGCCCGGTACAACACTGCCAAGGATCCCGAAACGCTGGACCTCGGTGAACTGGATGCCTTGGACGAAAAGCTCAGCGAAGCACTCTCCGAACTGCGCCTGATCAAGGACGAGTGGGAAATCGAGCAGATGAAGATCGCCGTCGCGGCAACCGTGGAGGGCTTCGCCGACGTCGTCCGCGCCCTTCCCGCGCCCTGACCCACAACCGTGGTGAGCGTGTTGTTGAAGGCGCCTTCTTCGCCCGCGCCCGTGAGGAAGGCAACGAGCTCGGCTACGACACCATTGCAGCGTCCGGCAACAACGCCACGGTCCTTCACTGGAACCGCAACTCGGGTACCGTCAACGCAGGCGAACTCCTGCTCCTGGATGCCGGCGTGGAAGCCGATTCCCTGTACACCGCGGATGTCACCCGCACCCTGCCTGCCACCGGCACGTTCACCGGTATCCAGCGCAAGATCTACGAAGCCGTGCTGGACGCCGCCGACGCCGGATTCGCAGCTGCCCAGCCGGGCGTGAAGTTCCGCGACATCCATGCGGCCGCCACCACGGTCCTGGCCGAGCGCCTCGCTGAGTGGGGCCTGTTGCCCGTTTCCGTGGAAGAAGCCATCAGCCCAGAAGGCCAGCAGCACCGCCGTTGGATGCCGCACGGTACCAGCCACCACCTTGGCCTTGACGTCCACGACTGCGCCCAGGCCAAGCGCGAACTCTACCTCGATGGGATCCTCACCGAGGGCATGGTGTTCACCATCGAACCAGGCCTCTACTTCAAGAACGAGGACCTTGCCATTCCGGAGGAGTACCGCGGGATCGGCGTCCGGATCGAAGACGACATCCTCATGACCGCGGACGGCCCCGTGAACCTCAGCGCCGCATTGCCGCGCAAGGCCGACGACGTCGAGTCCTGGATGGCCGGCATCTACCAGGACGCGCAGGGCTAAGCGGCTCCGCTGTCAACCACGATCACAGCATAAAGGGAAGGCCACCGGGGATCCGGTGGCCTTCCCTTTATGCTGGTCAGCTGAAATCGGTGGCAGGGAGTCTACTGCTGGGACGAACCCTCGGAGCCGGGCGGTTGTCCGTCCTCCTGCGGTGCGTTCTGCGGCGCGTTCTGGCCGTCGGTGACGCGGACGCCGTACTGCGGACGGCCGTCAGGGAGGTCCGGGTAGCGAACGGCCGCCGGTGCCGGCTGAGGAGCGGGCGCCGGGTTCCCGGCGGGCGCGTTCTGACCCTCCGGAACGCCCGCGGTGGATTCGGGTCCGCGCTGGCCATAGGGGTCGTTCCAGGTGGAAGGCCGCTCAGGCGCCTGGCCGGGCTGCTGAAGCGGGGCGTTCTGCGGGTTGTAGTTGGCGGGCTGCGCCGTGGCCGCCTGCGACGGGTTCATGGGCAGTTGCTGGAGCAGCCGGCGGGCTTCGTGGGCTGCTTCAACGGCAACGATGACGTCATAGTTGGTGGCCACCACCTGGCTGGTGGAGGTGAAGTCACGCTTTCCACGTTGGGTGGCATACGTGACGATCCCGAACAGCATGAAGAACGCAGCACCCATCAGCACCGAAGTGATGATGGAGAACGGCCCACCTGCCGGTGTGAAGAAGGAGAGCATCACGCCGACAAAGAGGCCAAACCACATGCCGCTCAAAGCACCGGACAATGCCACCCTCGGATAACTCAGCCGGCCGGTCACCCGCTCTACCATTTTGAGGTCGTTGCCCACGATCGACACAAGCTGCACAGGGAACTGCTGGTCCGCGAGGTAATCCACCGCCTTTTGGGCATCCAAATACGAGGTGTATGAGCCCACCGTGTCACCTTGCGGGACGCTGCGGGCTTCCTCAACGGCTTTGGGGGCACCAAAAATGTTAGACATAGCCCCATTGTGTCTCATGGACATGTGAACAGGCTGGAATTCAGCTAAAAGAGAGCAGACTCGGTAGCCTGTAAACATGAGCACACATCCTTCACGCGTCTTTGTCGCGCGCCTGCTCGGTTTGGACGTCTTCGACCCCTTGGGCGATCGTCTGGGCCGGTTGCGCGACGTCGTGGTGCTCTCCCGCGGGACCCGCGGGGCGCCGCACGTGGTGGGCATCGTGGTGGAGGTGCCGGGCAAAAAGCGTGTCTTTGTCCCCATGACGCGCATTACGTCCATTGACCAGACGCAGATCATTTGCACCGGCCTGGTCAATTTGCGCCGCTTCGAGCAGCGGGGCGCCGAAACGCTGGTGGTCGCCGAGATGTTCGACCGCCGCGTGACCCTTGCCGACGGCAGCGGCGACGCCACCATCGAGGACATCGCCATGGACCAGCACCGGTCCAAGGACTGGTTTGTCAGCAAGCTGTTCGTCCGCCGTGGACACTCACTCTCACCGTTTGGCAGGCTCCGCCGCAACGAGACGCTGATCATCGATTGGGCCGACGCCCAAACCGGCGCCCACAACGAGCCCCAGGCCGCCACCCAGTTCGTTGCCACGCACGAAGACCTTAAACCCGCCGACTTTGCTGAAGCCCTTCAGGAGATGAGCGATAAGCGGCGTTTTGAAGTGGCCAGCGAGCTCCAGGATGAGCGTTTGGCAGACGTCCTCCAGGAACTGCCGGAGGATGACCAGGTGGAGATTCTCTCCGCCCTCGACGTGGAGAGGGCCGCAGACGTCCTCGAAGAGATGGACCCTGATGACGCCGCCGACCTCCTCGCCGAGCTTCCCTCGGCCCAGGCGGAAGAGTTGCTGCAACTCATGGAACCCCAGGAAGCCGAAGACGTCCGACGCCTCCTGGAGTACGACGAAGACACCGCCGGCGGCCTCATGACTCCAGTCCCGGTCATCCTGCCCCCGGAAGCAACCGTGGCCGAAGCGTTGGCCCACGTCCGCCGCGAGGAGCTCTCCCCCGCCCTGGCATCATCAATCTTCATCGCGCGGCCTCCCCTGGAGACACCCACGGGGCGTTTCCTGGGGGTCGTCCATATCCAGCAGCTCCTGCGTTTCCCGCCGCCCGAACCGCTGGGCAACCTCGTTGACAAGAATCTTGAACCCCTTTCGGACCAAGCCCACATCAGCGAAGTCGCCCGCACGCTTGCCACGTACAACCTTAATTCCCTTCCAGTCGTAGACGACGACGGCCGCCTTGTGGGGGCGGTGACTGTTGATGACGTGCTGGATCACCTGTTGCCGGATGACTGGCGCGCCCACGAGGACGACGCCCCTATAAGGAAACTTGGAGGCCGCATTGGCTGATAACAACGCCGCACGATCCCCCAAGTCGGCAGGACGCGCAAGCAGCAGCCTCGACACCCCACTGAGTGGCCGGCAACGAATCCTGCCGAAGTTCTCTCCCAACCCGGATGCTTTTGGCAACGCAACCGAAGGCTTCGCCCGGTTCATGGGCACGCCGACGTTCCTCGTCTACATGACGGTGTTCTGTGTGTTCTGGCTTGCGTGGAACTCTTTCGCCCCCACGGACTGGCAATTCGACCGCATGGAGCTGGGCTTCACCCTGCTGACCCTGATGTTGTCTCTCCAAGCCTCGTATGCGGCACCACTCCTGCTCCTGGCCCAGAACCGGCAGGATGACCGGGACCGTGTCTCACTCCAGCAGGACCGGCAGCGTGCCGAACGCAATCTTTCCGACACCGAGTACTTGACACGGGAGCTGGCCTCTCTCCGCATCGCCCTGCGTGAAGTAGCCACCCGTGATTATGTCCGGACCGAACTCCGCAGTCTCCTGGAAGACATCATCGACGCCCAGGAAGAGCTTTGCGAGACCGAATCCGCCGCGGACGGAAACGAGTCTCCTGGCGAGAAGGTCAAGGAGAAACTGAAGGAGAAGCGCGACAAGTCCCGTGGCCCCCGCACACAGCAGATCCCCAAGGTCCGCCAACCGCGAGCCACTGGCCCACAGCATTCCACCGCAAAACCGTCGCCTGAAACCCCTGAAAGCCGAGCCTGACCGTATGAGCACCGCATCTGCCGAGGCGCTGCATGCTGCCCTGGCAACCGTCATCGATCCCGAACTCCGCCGCCCCATCACGGAGCTCGGAATGCTGGAATCGGTGTCTTCCGACGACACCGGCGCGGTCCATGTCGCCGTCCTGTTGACCATTGCCGGCTGCCCCCTTCGGGAGACCATCACGCAGGACGCCACCGCGGCTTTGTCGCAAGTAGAGGGTGTCAGGTCCGTGGACGTGGAGCTGAAGGTCATGACCCCGGCCCAGCGTGAAGCGCTCAAGGAACAGCTCCGCGGTCCAGGCGGCCAGCGCGGCATACCCTTCACCAAACCGGGCTCCCTGACCAAGGTCTACGCCGTAGCCAGCGGAAAAGGCGGTGTGGGGAAGTCCTCGGTCACCGTCAATTTGGCCTGCGCATTGGCTGCCCAGGGTCTTCGGGTAGGCATCGTTGACGCCGACGTCCACGGCTTCTCAGTGCCCGCCTTGATGGGTATCACCCAAAAGCCCACTCAGGTGGATGACATGATTCTGCCGCCGGTGGCCTACGGCGTGAAGGTCATCTCCATTGGCATGTTCGTGGCAGGCAACCAGCCGGTGGCCTGGCGCGGTCCCATGCTGCACAGGGCCTTGGAACAATTCCTCACGGACGTCTATTTTGGCGACCTCGATGCCCTGTTCCTCGACCTGCCTCCCGGCACGGGCGACATCGCCATTTCCGTGGCCCAGCTGCTGCCCAATGCCGAGATTTTGGTGGTGACCACGCCGCAAGCCGCTGCTGCGGACGTCGCCGAACGCGCTGGAACGATCGCCACCCAGACGGGCCAGAAAGTGGCCGGCGTCATCGAAAACATGTCATTCCTGGAAATGCCCGACGGCGGCAGGATGGAATTGTTCGGAAGTGGCGGTGGCGCCATCCTGGCTGGGCGACTGAGCGCTGCCGTCGGCAGCGAGGTTCCTTTGTTGGGCCAGATTCCCTTTGATATCCGGCTGCGGGAAGGCGGTGACGCCGGAAAACCCGTGGTCCTGGCAGCACCCGAAACTGCGGCCGCGAAGGCTATGCAGGGCGTGGCTTCGGCCTTGGCCTCACGACCCCGCGGGCTGTCAGGTCTGTCACTGGGGATCGAACCCCGCTGACGCTTACCGCTCGCAAGGGCGGCACTATTAATCAGGTCAGGTTGCTTCGGAATCGAAGGGTGCAGCTTCGCCTTCAGCCAGCCGCTCGATGACCCGGGCGGGGGCCTTTGGCTTGGTCTCCACGGATGCAGCCGCCGCAGCAGCTGTGGCGGCAACGGCAGGCGCTCCAGCGCTCACGGGCTTGGTGTCGTCATCCAGCAGCGCGTCCTTGATGATGCGCCGGGGATCGTATTGGCGGGGGTCATATTTCTTCCAGTCGACGTCATCGATATCGATGCCGACTTCTTCCTTGATCTGCTCACGCGCACCCGACGCCATCCGACGGACTTCCTTGACCAGGTTGGCAAGCTTTTGAGTGTATTCGGGCAAACGGCTGGGACCGATGACGAGTACGCCGATAATCAGAAGGAGTATGAACTCCGGGCCGTTGATTCCAAGCACGCTACGAAGATTACCTTGTCTGTGGTGCCGCTCATAAACCGGCGGGTCGGAGAAGGGTCTGGAGTCCGCGCAGCAGCCTCGCGTACCAGGCTTCGGCGCCTTCGCTGGGCTGATCAGCTGCCATGGATTCGCCTGCCCGGACGATTTCAGGGACCGCATCATCCGCAGTGTCGGCAGGAAGGTCCGAGGCATAGCTGATCACTGCAGCGGGCATGGTGTACACGGCCTTCCACGGGCTCCCCTGCGTGACAGAAAGCCGCGCCGATGTCGTTGCTCCCTGAGCTGGCTGATCAGCCGGGAGATGCTCCTCCACAATGGTGGCGTAGTGGCCGTTGCTTTCCAGCCTCATTTCCACCGCCGGATGCCCGTTGTGCATAGTGCCGTGGGCCGAGACCACTGTGAAGCCCATTCCTGCCAGCTCGGGGCACGCCCACCCTTCTTCCCGCAGGGCGTCCAGCTGGGCGGAGCTCAAGCTGACAGTGCTGCCGGCCCGGAATACAGGGCCGGCCATGCTTTCCACCGGATTTCCTGTCCACGCTCCGGCAAGTGCACCGACGTTGCTGGTTCCGCCTCGGACCTGCGGAACGCTGTCACCGGCCACCACGTACGCGGACACCCCCAAGGCACCGGCGCTGACAGCCAGCGTGCCGGCTGCGACGCCCGCGAGGCGAAGCCCCCGGCGGATGCCGCTGGACGACGGCCTGGCGGCAAAGTCCTGGCCAGGCTCATTGGCAAGGCGCTCAGTATGCTGAATCAGCCGCGCGGCAAGGTCCTGGCTGGCTTCAGGCACGGAAGCACCCCGAAGACGTTCAAGGTACTGCCGTTCGCGGCGAAGGGCATTACTGCAATCGGTGCATTCCTGAACATGGTCCGGGTTGCGGGTATGGCGCAGGGCAGCCATTTTGCGCCGGGACAACAGTCCCGGACGACGAGGATGTCGAGGCATCGACGTCCTAAAGGATGCTTGCGATGCGCGGCATCTTCAGGCGCGGCTTGCGGGCCTCTGCCGGACGGGGATCGCGGTGGGCGAGTTTCTCACGCAGCATGGTCCTGCCGCGGTGGATGCGGGACCTGACGGTTCCCAGCTTGACGCCAAGCGCCTCTGCAACCTCGTCATAGGAAAGGCCCTCGAGATCGCACAGCACGACGGCGGCGCGGAAGTCCGGCGGCAGTTCTTCCAACGCACGCTGGACATCCAGGTCAAGGTTGTTGTGTTCGAAGCTCTGCTCCGGACCGGGTTCGCGGCCGGGCAGGCGGGACTCTGCGTCCTCAGCGAGGGCATCAAAACGGATCCTGCTCTTGCGCCGGGCCTGGTCAAGGAACAGGTTGGTGGTAATGCGGTGCAACCAGCCATCCAAAGTTCCCGGCTTGAAATTCTCCAGCGACCGGAACACCCGGACAAAGACCTCCTGGGTGAGGTCCTCGGCGTCGAACTTGTTGCCCGTCAGGCGGTAGGCGAGGCGATATACCTTGGCGGAGTGGTTGGCCACCACTTCCTCCCAGCTGGGCATGACCCAGTCGGCAACGCCGTCAATACTCTCCGATATTTGGACTGGCGCAGCATGCAATGCCGGCATCGTCCACTCCCCTCAAACTGTGGTTCACCGAATCCCTCGGCGCCGGCCACCTCTTGGATGATCGGACCATTATCATCCCAAGGTTGTCTGGGAATTTCCTGACTGGGGCAGGTTTTTCCCGCAGGGCTGAAGACAGGGCTGAAGACAGCGCTGGACACAGCTGCAGGAGGGCTGCCCAACAGCGGGTTTACGTGTGCTTACACAGTAGTCTTGGTACAAACACCCCTACCCGCGGAAAGCGAAACCCTTCATGAGTGCCGACAAGTCAAGCAGCTGGTCCTATGCAGAAGATCTGCCTGCTGAGGATGACGTCTTGTTGCGCGCCCGGGAGCGGTCTTTCGAACTGGGAGTCACGCCCATCAGCCCCGGCGTGGGCGCAGTGCTCACGGTCCTCGCTGCCGCATCCAAGGCACAGACAGTAGTTGAAGTCGGATCGGGAGCCGGAGTGTCCGGTGTTTGCCTGCTCCGGGGCTTGAGCCCCCAGGCCGTCCTGACCACCATCGACGTTGACGTGGAGCACCTGAAAGCCGCCAGGGAAGCATTCCTGGAATCCGGGAGCCCGGCCAACCGCACCCGCACCATTTCAGGCCGTGCGGCCGACGTCTTGCCTCGCTTGACGGATTCGGCCTATGACCTCGTCTTCATCGACGCCGACAAGCCCAACTTCCCCAAGTACGTGGAACAGGCCATCCGCCTCCTCAAGTCCGGCGGCACGCTGGTGATCAACGACGCCCTGGACAAGGACCGGGTGGCCAACCCGGCGGCACGCGATTCCACCACCGCGGTGCTGCGCCAGATCGGCAAGGCAATCCGCGATGACGATCGGCTGGCGTCGGCGATGCTGCCCACCGGTGATGGACTGCTGGTGGCCGTCAAGAGGTAGGGCACCAGCCTTCCTTAAACCAAAAAGCAGGGCCCCGGCTCAGCCGGGCCCTGCTTGGTAAATCTATCCGGTCACGCCTACGAGGCATTCCTTGAGGTTCTCCGCCTCGGCGGCGTTGAGCTCGACCACAAGCCGTCCCCCGCCTTCGAGCGGCACACGCATGATCAGGCTGCGTCCCTCTTTGGTAACTTCCATCGGGCCGTCGCCAGTACGTGGTTTCATCGCCGCCATTAGGAAAATCCCCTCCATTTGTCCCAAGTCACGCCCAACCCGGCCGGGCTGGATCCGCGTCGCAATTGCAGCCGGCGGCAACGCTTGGGAGGCCGCCTTGGCCGGGCACTTTTAGGTGCTTTGTCCTTGCTCTTAGACCATTATCCCGTACTTAACCGTCCGTAGCGAATCAGCACGCCATTTGTCCGGTCTTTGTACATATTGCCATTCCCCGGCAAAGCTGCACGTCAGGGCGGATAGTCGCCTCCCCCGGGCAGCTGGGCCCACGCCCACAGCCATACCACCCAGACAATCTGGAGCAGGATGAACATGGCCACCACGGTCCCCCGGTATGCCTTGGATTTGGACAGCAGGGCTGCCCCCAGCGCCAGTGGGAACAGCGGCAGAAGCATACGGAACGTGCTGGTTTGCGGGTGCAGGAAAACCAGCAGGTAGCCCATGTAACAGGCACACCACAGTCGCATCTCCGTTCCGATTTCCCGGACCGGCCTGGACACCATCACCAGCACGAAGAGTCCGGTGAAAACAAAGGGAGCCAGTACTCCCAACACCGGCCCGAACAACATCCGGCCGGTATCAAACCAGGGCTTGAAGGGCACAAGGTCGTGACCACGCCACGCCGTTTCAGTGCGGGTGTAGGCCGCCGGATCCCCTGTCACGGCCCAGGCGATGGCAGGCCACGCCAGCGCAGCCAGACCCGTGGCGAACACGAGGACGGCCAGTGATACCAGGCTGCGCGTCGACGTCGGGTCTGTTGCCTTGCCGGCATTTGCGGCACTGCCATCAGCCGGCAGTGCCATTGGCGACTGCCGGAACCGTTGCCACAACCGCCACAGGAACAGCAGCCCCAGCATGGCGGCAAACGGCACCCCGGTGGGCCTGGACAGGCACATCAGGAGCACCACGGGAATGGCCGAAAGGTAGTGGCGCCTGACCACGAGTAGCAGTGACGATGCCAGAAGCAGCAGGTTCAGCGATTCGGCGTACGGGACCTGCAGGATGGGAGACACCGGGAAAGTGGAAACGAAAATGACGCCCCAGATGGCGGTACGCCGACCCGCGAACTCCCGGAAGAGCAGGTAAATGACCAGCGCCGCACCGAGGCCCGCCAGCATTGCGATGGCCGTGAGGGCGGGCAAAGTCCCCATCCCCGTGATGGCAGACAAGCCCCGGGCCAGGAAAGGAAACAGCGCGTAGAACGCCCAGGCATTTTCCTTGACAACGCCGTTGGCGTCCACGGGAAGCTCTGCAGGATAGCCCTTGTCTGCCGCTTCCTGGTACCAGCGCCCGTCCCAGATGGTGATGAAGTTCCAGTAATCCGGCGCCGGCGGAAACCACGGGTTGATGCCTTGGTGGATGGCTGCGGCCATGAAGATACACGCGCTGACAAGCCTGGCCACGACGAAGACCAAGGAAACCTGAAGCCACCATGGCCACGCCGACATCCGTGCGGCCACGGCTGAGGCAGAGCCCGAAATCCGTTCCGTGGGCCCTTGCCCGGCCTTGCTCCTGGTCTGTGGACTCACGGCTTGATCCGGTCGGGTTCGCCGTCCTCAAGCCGCGGCTGCGCCTGCGCGCTGAGTCGTTCGATCTCCTGGTCTTTGGCGTGCAACTGGTCCCGCAGGTCATCAAGGACCTGGTCAACCTGATCCATGCGGTATCCCCTCAACCCCAGGGCGAAACGCAGGGAATCGACGTCGGACGGCTTGGCCTTGGACGGCAGCACCACCGGAGGCAGGCTTGGCACGGGGTCGTCAAGGCCAGCGCCAATCGCGCGTCCCCGGACGATCCCGGCTCCGAGGTACAGCACAGCGCCGATGAGGACAATCGCGAGAAACACCAGGAAAAAGCTCACAGGACCATCGTGCCAGAAACGGCCGGCTATTCCGGGCGCTGGTTTCCGTTGGGAGTAGGAGGCAGCGGCGCCCCGTGCAAAACGCGGTGCACGGCGTCCGCGGGGTCATCCACCAGTTGGATCAGGTCAAGGTCCTTTTCGGACACCATGCCCTCAGCCACCAGAGTCTCCCGGATCCACTCGATCATGGGTCCCCAGAACCTGACCCCCAAAAGAACGATGGGGAACGATGTCACCTTGCGGGTCTGCACCAGCACCATGGCTTCGAAAAGTTCATCCAGGGTGCCGAGGCCGCCGGGCAGGACGACGAAGCCCTGCGCGTACTTGACGAACATGGTTTTGCGGGCGAAGAAATACCGGAAGTTGATGCCCAGGTCCACCCACTGGTTGAGTCCTTGCTCGAACGGCAGTTCGATGCCCAGGCCTACGGAGACCCCGTTGCCTTCCACGGCACCCTTGTTGGCCGCTTCCATGGAACCGGGACCTCCACCGGTGATCACTGCGACTCCGGCTTCGGCCAGTTTGCGTCCGACGTCCACGGCCATTTCGTAGTACTCGGTCCCGGGCTTTGTCCGTGCGGAACCGAACACGCTGACGGCCGGGCCCAAGTCAGCAAGCGCTCCGAAGCCCTCCACGAATTCGCTCTGAATCCTCAGGACACGCCAGGGATCGGTGTGGATGAACTGTCCGGCGCCACTGGTATCCAGCAAATGTTGGTCAGACATCCCCGTGTCCGCTTGTTTACGGCGAAGCTCCAAGGAGCCCTTGTGCTTGGCCGGCGCGATGTCCGAGGGCAGGGGCACGTGGCTGGCCCTGACCTGGCCGTTGGCATCCGGGTGGGGTACTGGGTGCTGGCTGATGCTCATTGCCCAAGGCTAGCGCTTACAGCTGCCTGCTCCGTTGC
The DNA here is from genome assembly GCF_002224285.1 of Arthrobacter sp. YN. GTDB lineage: Bacteria > Actinomycetota > Actinomycetes > Actinomycetales > Micrococcaceae > Arthrobacter. The sequence continues at coordinate 3,506,723 of NZ_CP022436.1, forward strand.
TGCGACCCGGTTCTTGCATTGCAGTCTGGTATATCGCTGTGGGGCAGGTTTCTGTTCAGTCACGATCTTGAGGAAGTTGCCGTGACCGTGGTCATATTTGCTTCTTTGTTCGCTAGATTCGTCGTATGACTACTCAAGCGTCCGGCGATGCCCTCGTCTCCCTGAATGGCGTCAACAAGCATTACGGTCAACTGCACGTCCTCAAGGACATCAACCTTCAGGTCAAGAAGGGTGAAGTGGTAGTGGTAATCGGGCCCTCAGGTTCCGGTAAGTCCACACTCTGCCGTGCCATCAACCGTTTGGAAACCATCGACGACGGTGACATCGCCATCGACGGGAAGAAGCTTCCCGAAGAAGGCAAGGACCTCGCGCACCTGCGTGCCGACGTCGGAATGGTCTTCCAGTCCTTCAACCTGTTCGCCCACAAGACGATTCTTGAGAACGTCACGTTGGGTCCCATCAAGGTTAAGGGTGTGGCCAAGGGCACGGCCGACAAGGAAGCCATGGCCCTCCTTGAGCGCGTTGGCGTTGGGCACCAGGCTCCCAAACTTCCTGCCCAGCTCTCCGGTGGCCAGCAACAGCGCGTTGCCATCGCACGCGCTCTTGCCATGAAGCCGAAGGTCATGTTGTTCGACGAGCCGACGTCCGCGTTGGACCCCGAAATGATCAACGAAGTCCTTGACGTCATGATCCAGTTGGCCAAGGAAGGCATGACCATGATCGTGGTCACCCACGAGATGGGCTTTGCCCGCAAGGCTGCCGATCGTGTGGTGTTCATGGCTGACGGCCAGATTGTGGAAGACGCTACTCCCGAGGAATTCTTCACCAACCCGAAGAGCACCCGAGCCAAGGACTTCCTGTCCAAGCTTTTGACCCACTAGCTCTTTACCGCCCGCACCCAGGCCGTTAAAGACCGCACCCAGGCCGTAAGACGGCCAATCTATGAAAGGAATGTCATGAAGGCTTTCATTACCCGGAGGAAATCACTCCTGGTGGCCGCTTCCGCAGCCCTCGCCCTGTCGCTGAGCGCATGTGGCGGCGGCACCACCACCACTCCCCCGGTTGCTTCGGCGAGCTTCGAGGCCGGCACCACCATGGAGAAGCTGAACAAGGCCCAGAAGATCACCATCGGCACCAAGTTTGACCAGCCGCTGTTCGGCCAGAAGGGCCTGGACGGCAAGCCTGTCGGTTTCGACGTCGAAATGGGCAAGGCAATCGCTGCCAAGCTGGGTATTCCCGCTGACAAGATCGAATGGGTAGAGACTGTCTCCCAGAACCGCGAATCGTTCATCGAGCAGGGCCGCGTTGACCTGGTCATCGCTACCTACACCATCAACGATGCCCGGAAGGAAAAGGTCGCCTTCGCCGGACCGTACTACGAAGCCGGCCAGGCACTCCTGGTGAACAAGGACGACACCTCCATCTCCAAGCCTGAAGATGTCGCCGGCAAAAAGGTCTGCTCCGTGACGGGCTCCACCCCGGCCAAGACCATCGCCGAGAAGTACAACGCCGAGGTAGTTCCGGCTGCCACGTACACCGCTTGCCTGGAGCCGCTGCGCAACAAGCAGGTAGTTGCAGTAACCACGGACAACGTGATCCTCGCCGGCTACGTGGACAAGGAACCGGATGCCTTCAAGCTCGCTTCGGATGAAACCTTCACCAAGGAGCCTTACGGCATCGGCCTGAAGAAGGACGACACCGTCTTCCGCAACTGGATCAACGACCAGCTCGAGGCATTCCAGAAGGACGGCGACTACAAGAAGGCTTGGGAAGCCACTGCAGGCAAGGTCATCAAGACCACTCCTGAACTTCCTGCGATCAACCGCTACTAGTCGGGATCCGTTGACTGCCGCCGCCCACCCGGGCGGCGGCAGTTGACGACTCCAGGACCCTGTTCCCTGATTAGCTGCAGCCAAAGGAAGCCATGGACGCCGTCATAGCAAGCCTCCCCGAATACTGGGACGGATTTCTCCGAACCCTTTATCTCTCCGTAATTTCAGGAATCATTGCCCTCCTTGTCGGCACACTCCTGGCGGCCATGAGGGTTTCCCCCGTGGCTGCACTCCGCGGTTTCAGCATGTTTTATGTTGAAGTCGCGCGTAACACCCCGTTGACCATCATTTTCTTCTTCGCAGCCATCGTTCTCCCCCGGCTGGGCGTCAAGTTCGAGCAATTCGAAGTGGCCGCCATCATCGCGCTGAGCAGCTACACGGCAGCCTTCATCGCCGAAGCAGTCCGTTCCGGTGTCAACAGCGTGCCCGTGGGCCAAGCAGAAGCTGCCCGCAGCATCGGCATGACCTTTACCCAGGTCCTGGGCTTCATTGTCCTTCCCCAGGCCGTCCGTACCGTCATACCCCCGTTGATCAACATCCTGATCGCCTTGGTCAAGAACTCTTCGGTGGCCGGCGCGTTCTTCGTCCTCGAGCTTTTCGGCTACGGCCGCCAGCTCTCCAACGACTACGGTGACCAAGTCCTGTGGATCCTGCTCGGGGTGGCCTTCTTCTACCTCCTGATCACGGTGCCCTTGGGCCTTCTGGCGCACTTTGTTGAACGAAAGGTGGCGATTGCCCGATGACCTCGGTCCTGTACGACGTCCCCGGGCCCAAGGCCCGCCTTTACTCGCTCCTGGGATCCGCAGCCGGAATCCTGATCATCCTCGGTGTCCTTGCCATCGCCGTCACTACGCTGGCACAGCAGGGCATTTTCGATGCAGACCGCTGGGAAATCTTCTACGGTCCCCTGGCACCGGATGTCTGGAGCCTGATCGGCCAAGGCATCCTCTCGACGCTGGCTGCAGCCGCGGTCGCGGCAATCATCGCCTTCCCTCTGGGCATTGCACTCTGCCTGCTGAGGATCTCCCTGATCGCCTGGATCCGCATCCCCACCCAGGTGGTCCTCGAGTTCCTCCGCGGCATGCCCGTGGTCCTCATGATGTTGTTTGTCCTGCTGGTGTTCGCCACGGGACAGTTCCAGGCCGTCGTGGTGGGTCTGGTCCTCTACAACGCTGCCATCTTCGCCGAAATCCTCCGTGCAGGCATCCAGTCCCTGCCCAAGGGTCAACGCGAAGCCGGCCTGGCCATTGGCCTGCGGAGCTTCCAGTCGAGGATGTCCATCGAATTCCCGCAAGCTGTCCGCCGGATGCTGCCCTCGTTGGTCGCCCAGCTGGTGGTCCTGCTCAAGGACACCTCGCTTGGCTACATCGTGGGCTATGAGGAACTCCTGCGGAAGATCCAGATCATGGCCGACTTCCTGGGTCCGGACTTCCTGTTCCCGGCCTTCTTCGTCGGTGCCGCGATCTACATCCTGATCAACCTGACCGTGTCACGGATTGCCATCATGATTGAGCGCCGCGGTTCCAAGAAGGCCGCCGGCGGCGTGGCTCCACCCAGTCTCCGGACCGGGCTGGTGGTGGGCGGTAACGACCCCATCGCCAAGGACTCCATCGAGGGCCCCAACAAGGCATAGTCCTTTCCAACACGAAGAAGGTCCGCAGCCACCCGGCTGCGGACCTTCTTCTTTTGCTGGACGGCAGCTCCCGGGCTACGGCGTCAGCCACGTCCTTAGTGCCCGCAGGCACTCCCGGACGGCATCGGCGTCGACGTGTTCGTTGTCCTTGTGCGCCAGTAGTGGGTCACCGGGCCCAAAGTTCACCGCCGGGATTCCCAGTTCACTGAAACGCGCGACGTCGGTCCAGCCGTATTTGGGCTTCGGCTCGGCACCGACTGCGGCCACGAAGGACGCGGCAGCGGGGTGGTTCAATCCGGGTCGCGCGCCGGCAGCAGCGTCGGTACGGACGACGTCGAATCCTTCCAGCAGGTCCCGGACGTGGGCCTCGGCCTGATCCGGTGTCTTGTCCGGAGCGAAGCGGTAGTTGATCTCCACCACGCACCGGTCCGGAATGACGTTGCCCGCAGTTCCACCGTTGATCTTTACTGCGTTCAGGCTCTCGCGGTAATCGAGGCCGTCCACGTTGATGGTCTGCGGCTCGTAGGCGGCGAGCCGCGCCAGGATGGGGGCAGCACCGTGGATGGCATTGATGCCCATCCATGCGCGTGCTGAGTGTGCCGTTTCGCCGATGGTAGTGGCCTCAAAACGGCTGGTCCCGTTGCATCCACCTTCCACTGTGCCGTGGGTCGGCTCAAGCAGGATGGCGAAATCGCCCTGCAGAAGGTCACCGTGGTTCCGGACCAACCTTCCGAGGCCGCTCTTGACCGCTTCCACTTCTTCATGGTCATAGAAGACGAAGGTAACGTCCTTGTCCGGCTGCTGACCGTCGTCGAACAGTGTTGCCGCAAGCGCCAACTGCACCGCGACGCCGCCCTTCATGTCCGTGGTCCCGCGGCCGTACAGCACACCTTCGCCGGGAACGCCGGATTCCCAGGTGGCTGGAACGGTGCCCAGCGAACCCTCTACAGTGGGCAGGGGCACAGTGTCCAGATGTCCGGCCAGGATGACGCGCTCCGAGCGGCCAAGTTCGGTGCGGGCAATGATGGCGTCGCCGTCGCGGGCCACCGTGTAGGCGGGCATGGCCCGCAAGGCGGACTCGACGGCGTCGGCGAGTTCGGTTTCATTGCCGGAAACGCTGTTGAAGTCAATGATGGCGGCCGTCAGCAAAGCAACGTCCTGGCGCAGGTCAAGGAGGGCGGGAGCAGGGTTCAGGGTCACCCGTCCAGCCTAATGCCCGCAAATGCGACCTCCATGGCATGAGACGGGTTTTAACCGACCTCCGGGTGCTGGATACACTTGCCCCATGACTGAAACTGCTTCCTCTGCTGTGCCCACAGACGCGCCCGCCAACCTCCGATCAGCCTACGGATTCGGCCTCGCCACTATCGCTACCTCGGCCTCCGGGGAAGCAACCGTGCTGGATGTCTGGTACCCGGCTCCCGCCTTGGGTGTTGCGGCCGAGACCCTGCGCGACGTTGAGAACGCCGATCCCGCGCTCACTGCACTGGCCAACGACGGCAAGGACGCCGACCGCGGTACGGAGCAGAAGGTGGTTTTCGCGCAGATCGACCTCGACGCCGCCCCTGCAGACACCGCCGACGCGTACCTGCGCCTGCACCTCCTCTCGCACCGTCTGGTCAAGCCGAACAGCATCAACCTGGATGGCGTCTTCGGCAAGCTTCCCAACGTGGTGTGGACCAACTTCGGTCCGGCAGCCGTGGACGGTTTCGAACTGACCCGTGCCCGCCTGCGCAAGCGCGGCAACGTAGTGGTTTACGGCGTGGACAAGTTTCCGCGGATGGTTGACTACGTTGTTCCCACCGGCGTGCGCATTGCCGACGCCGACCGCGTCCGCCTGGGTGCCCACCTGGCCGAAGGCACCACCGTGATGCACGAGGGCTTCGTGAACTTCAACGCCGGCACCCTGGGCACTTCCATGGTGGAGGGCCGCATCTCTGCCGGCGTCGTGGCCGGCGACGGCACTGACGTTGGCGGCGGAGCGTCCATCATGGGCACGCTCTCCGGTGGCGGCAAGGAAAAGATCGCCCTGGGTGAGCGGGTGCTGCTCGGCGCCAACTCCGGTGTGGGCATCAGTATCGGTGACGACTCCGTAGTGGAGGCCGGCCTGTACGTCACCGCCGGTACCCGCGTCCGCGTTCCGGGTCCCAAGGACGAGAACGGCGAGGACACCAGCAAGATCATCAAGGCCGTGGAACTCTCCGGGGTCCCCAACCTGCTGTTCCGCCGCAACTCCACCACCGGCGGCGTGGAAGTCCTTCCGCGCAAGGGCCAGACGGTGGAGCTCAACGAAGCCCTTCACGCCAACTAGCAGGAGGACTTCCGTGCGCCGGTTCCGCCGCGCCATCGTTGCGGTGCTGGCTTTGGCCCTCGTAGCAGGTGCCATCTACGCGATCGTTGCCGTGCTGCAGCGCTCCGAGACCTTGGTCACGGAGCGCTGCGTCGCCGTCGTCGGCTCTGAAAGCCACGAGCTCGCCACGGACCAGGCAGCGAACGCTTCCCTCATCACCGCCATTTCCGTCCAGCGCGGGCTGCCTCCCCGGGCCGCGAGCATTGCCCTTGCCACCGCCATGCAGGAATCCCGGATGCGGAACATCAACTACGGTGACGACGCCGGCCCCGACTCCCGCGGGCTTTTCCAGCAGCGGCCGTCGCAAGGCTGGGGCACGGAGGCCCAGGTCATGGACCCCGTCTACGCCGCCAATGCGTTCTTTGACGGCTTGGTCAAAGTCCCCGGCTACGAGTCCATGGAGATCACCCAGGCCGCCCAAGCGGTCCAACGCTCAGCTTTCCCCCGCGCCTACGCCCAGCATGAAGGCATGGCCAGGGCCTTCGCTTCCGCACTCACGGGACACTCCGAGGCTGCGCTGAACTGCGAACTGCGCATGCCCGAAGCGGCGGGTGACCCTGCCGCCGTCGTCGATGAACTCACGACGGCGTTCGGAACCCAAGCGGCTACCGTTCAGGGCCGCTCGGTGCAGCTGGACATCACGGGGACGCAGGCATGGGCCGTTGCCCACTGGGCCGTGGCCAACGCCAAGACGCTGTCCATCACCCAGGTGGATGTTGGCGGCCGCGCCTGGAACCGGGAGAAACGTGACGGATGGCAGGCCTCACCGGCCCCCTCCGAGGCGGTCACCATCACCGTCTCAGCCCCCGCCACGTGAGTTTTTGTCAGGCGAGGATCTCCACCACCGGCTGTACGTAGCTCCGGAAGACGTCGGGTTCGGACAACAGCCTGTGGCTCATGATCATTGTGCTGGGCTCCAGGTACCAGGCACGTGGTTCGTTTAAGGGCAACTCAATGATGGTCAGTTCGAAGTCGCGGGAACTGCGCCCGACTTCCAGCAGCCTGTCCTCCACCATCTCGTTGAGGACCTGGGTCACACCGTTGGCTTCACGGGCAGCTTCGAGGTCGGCGTATTCGTCGATCCTGTCGGTGGCCCATCCCAGGGCCGAGCCGAAGTGGGCCTGTAGGACACGTTGGAGTGCCGGCGAGTTGCCGAAGGCCTTGAAACTGGGTGGCGCCAGTTCCGAGGCGGGCTTGGGGTAGGACTTAACCAGGCTTTCCCACCAAGCTTCCCACTCGGTCTTGAGGGCGTGGATGCCCCCGACGTCGGAGGTCAGATGGCTGTGGTCGGCATGCCGGACTTTGGGGGCTGCGTGGGACAGGCTCGGTCTGCCGGCACCATCCAATCCGGCGACGTCCCGCAGGTACAGGGCGATGAGCATCGGCCCGGACGTGTCCATGGTGATGCGCCATCCCGGGCCGCCTGACTCGTGCATCCGAATTCCTCCCTTGGCAGGTTCCCGACATCTCCCAGTCTATTCCCGTTGAGTCTGGACGGTAGGGGCGTGGCTCACTTGCATCTCCCTTTAGTGGGCCGCGGGCATGCCGGCAAGGGACCGCAGATGGGCGGTGAGGACATCGCTGCACATCTCGGCAGTCATCCACTCGGGCTGCAACAGCGCGTGCATGCACAAGCCGTCCATGGTCGCCAGGAGCCTCTCCGCCTCTGCGACGAGGGTTTGTTGGGCATCGGTTCCCCCGGGGCTCAGGTGCATGATCAGACGCCCGACGACGGCCGCTACAGTGCGGTGGCTGCGCCCGGCTTCGGCTGCGAGGACGGGTTTGATGCGGGCGGCGTGCCTGAACGCCATCCAAACGCACGCATCCACCGCGAGTTCCTCATCCAGAGGCAGGAATTGGCCCAGAAGGTTCAATACTGCAGCTTGCTGTTCCGGACTGCCCGGCGCCTCTTGCTCGACAGCTGCCATTGATGATTCAAGCCGCCCCGCGATCCGGTCAATTACAGCGCCAAAGGAAAACACCAGGAGGTCGTCGCTGCTGGCAAAATAGTGCCGGACAGAGCCCACTGCCAGTCCGGCCTCATCCGCTACTTCCCGGAGGGAGGCCCGTTCCAGGCCATCGCTGGCAATGATCCGGAATACGGCTTGGACAACTTCCTGGCGCCGGGCTTCGGCATCAACAATTTTGGGCACCAGTAGTTTTTAGCACGAACGTGCTTCAACACCGCTCAACACAGAGCGGCGTGGCTCCAATTTCCGCTAGCGTAGAGATCATGAAAATTCTTGTCACGGGTGGCACCGGCTATATCGGTTCCCACACCGTTTTGTCCCTTCAGGAAGCCGGCCACGACGTCGTCGTGCTTGATAACCTCGTGAACTCCAGCGAGGAATCCCTCCGCCGGGTCTCGGAGCTCACCGGCAAGACCGCCGCGTTCCACAAGGTTGACCTGGTGGATGAGCCCGCAGTCGAGGCCGTGTTCGACCAGCACCAGATCGACGCCGTGATCCACTTCGCTGGCTTGAAGGCCGTAGGAGAGTCCGTCCAGGAGCCCCTCGCCTACTACTACAACAACATCGTTGGCACCCTGAACCTGCTCCGCGCCATGGACAAGCACAACGTGCGCTCCATCGTCTTCAGCTCTTCAGCCACGGTATACGGTGAGCACAACCCCATCCCGTACATCGAAAAGATGGAAATCGGTGCCAACAACCCCTACGGCCGCACCAAGGAACAGATCGAGGACATCCTCTCGGACCTCGGCAACGCGGACGACCGCTGGCATATCGCACTGCTGCGCTATTTCAACCCGGTAGGCGCACACCCGTCCGGCCGCATCGGCGAGGACCCCCAGGGCATCCCCAACAACCTCGTGCCGTTCATCGCACAGGTAGCTGTGGGACGCCGCGAGAAGCTCATGGTCTTCGGCGGGGACTACGACACCCCCGACGGCACAGCACAGCGCGACTACATCCACGTGGTGGACCTGGCCGACGGCCACGTAGCAGCCCTGAACTATATCGCGGGCCGCGCAGGCGTTCGGCGCTGGAACCTTGGCTCCGGCCGCGGCTCCTCAGTGCTGGAAGTGCTGCGCTCCTTTGAGAAGGCCGTCGGCCAGCCGATTCCGTACGAGATCACTGGCCGCCGCGCCGGCGACCTCCCCGCTTTCTGGGCAGATGCTTCCTCTGCCCTGGCCGACCTCGGCTGGTCCACCACCAAGAACGTGGACCAGATGTGCGAGGACCACTGGCGCTGGCAGAAGAACAACCCCTACGGGTACAAGGCTGCCGAGCCTGCCACGGCGAACAACGCCTAGGCGACCGGCGCCTTAGTAATTAACGACGGCGGCCGCCCACCTCGCGCGAGGTGGGCGGCCGCCGTCGTTATTGATGATATTGCCGTATCAGTTGGCCGGGTAGTTGCGCTCCGGCTCCCCTGTGTAGAGCTGCCGCGGGCGGCCGATCTTGGTCTGGGGGTCGTTGATCATTTCGCGCCACTGGGCAATCCAGCCAGGGAGGCGTCCGATGGCGAACAGTACGGTGAACATCTTCTCCGGGAAACCCATGGCCTTGTAGATGAGGCCGGTGTAGAAGTCGACGTTCGGGTAGAGCTTGCGCTGGATGAAGTAGTCATCAGCCAGAGCCTTCTCTTCGAGGCGCATGGCGATGTCCAGCAGTTCGTCGTTGCCGCCGAGCTTGCCGAGAACTTCGTGGGCCGTTGCCTTGATGATCTTGGCTCGGGGATCGTAGTTCTTGTAGACACGGTGTCCGAAGCCCATGAGGCGGACGCCGTCTTCCTTGTTCTTGACCTTCTCCATGTAGTCCTCGGGCTTGATGCCGTCGGCCTGGATCTGGCGGAGCATCTTCAGCACAGCCTCGTTGGCGCCACCGTGGGCAGGGCCGAAGAGGGCGTTGATGCCTGCGGACACCGAAGCGAAGAGGTTCGCGTTGGACGAACCCACCAGGCGCACGGTGGACGTGGAACAGTTTTGCTCGTGATCCGCGTGCAGGATGAGAAGGAGGTCCAGTGCCTTGACCACTACCGGATCCATTTCGTACTGCTCGGCGGGAAGGCCGAAGCTCAGTCGAAGGAAGTTCTCCACCAGGTTCATGGAGTTGTCCGGGTAGAGCATCGGCTGGCCGATGGACTTCTTGTGGGCGTAAGCGGCAATGACAGGCAGCTTCGCCATGAGGCGGATGGTGGAAACTTCCACGTGTTCCGCGTTGAACGGATCCAGCGAGTCCTGGTAGAACGTGGACAGCGCCGAAACAGCAGAGGAAAGCACCGGCATGGGGTGGGCGTCACGCGGGAACCCACCGAAGAAGCCCTTGAGCTCTTCGTGCAGGAGCGTGTGGCGCCGGATCTTCTGATCAAACCCTTCCAACTCCGTGGGGGTGGGAAGGTTGCCGTAGATCAGCAGGTAGGAAACTTCGAGGAAGCTCGAGTGCTGCGCGAGCTGCTCAATCGGGTAACCGCGGTAGCGCAGGATGCCTGCGTCGCCGTCGATGTACGTGATGGCCGAGGTGGTGGCCGCTGTGTTCATGAAGCCGGGGTCATAGGCAACGGCGCCCGTCTGCTTCAGCAGCTTGGAAACGTCGTAGCCTTCGTTTCCTTCTACAACCTGGATGCGCGGCAGTTCGAGTTCGCCGCCGGCATGGCGCAGTGTTGCGCTGGTGGTCTCAGTCATGGAGTCCCCTTCATGAGGCCTTTGGGCCTCTATCGAACGCTTGTCCAACCAACTTCTGGTGCCGCCGCCTTCGGCCCTACTGTTGCAGGGCTCCAACGGCCGAAGTGCTTTCTTAGAGAAGGCCACCATTGATAGTCAGTTAAAAAGCTACCGCCAGTAACCCTCCGGAACTAATCCGTACCGTCCGGTTACTGGCGGAATGACGCTGTTAGTGGTGCAAGTCACAGCATTGTTATGAGGCTGTGGCAAGCCGCTCGACTGCGGCGTCGATGCGTTCGTCGCTGCCGGTGAGGGCTACGCGGATGAAACCATTGCCGGCGTCGCCGTAGAAGACCCCCGGACCCACCACAATGCCGAGGTCGGCGAACCGTGCCACCGTATCCCAGGTCGCTTCACCCGCCGTGGACCAGAGGTACAGCCCGGCTTTGGATTGGTGGATCTGCAGTCCGAACTTCTCCAAGGCAGGAACCATCCTCTCGCGCCGGCCGCGGTAGAGGTCCTTCTGGGCCAACACGTGCGTGGCATCGCCCAAAGCAACGCGCATCGCTTCCTGCACGGGGTAGGGCACGATCATGCCCGCATGTTTCCGGCTGTTGACCAGATTGGCCATGATGGCGGAGTCTCCGGCGACGAATGCGGCACGGTAGCCGGCCAGGTTGGACTGTTTGCTCAACGAGTACACGCACAGCAGTCCGTCGGTGGAACCGCCGGTAACGCGGGGATCCAGGATGCTGGGGACAGCTTCTCCCCCGCGCTGGGCATCCCATTCGCCCCAGCCCAGTTCGCCGTAGCATTCGTCAGAGGCCACCACGGCACCGAGCTCGCGGGCCTGGCCCACGATCCCGCGGAGCGACTCCACATCTCGAACGCTGCCTGTGGGATTACCCGGCGAGTTGATCCAGATCAACCGGACTTTGGCGCGGGTGGCCGGGTCAAGTTCATCCAGGTCGTCGGCAGCAACAGCTGTGGCCCCTGCCAATGAGGCGCCGATGTCGTACGTCGGGTATGCGACAGTAGGCCTCACAACCACGTCTCCGGCGCTCAGGCCGAGCAGGAACGGCAGCCAGGCTACGAGTTCTTTGGAGCCCACGGTCGGCATGACGTCCCGGGGGTCCAGACCGGGCACGCCGCGGCGGCTGGCGAACCAGTCGACCACGGCCTGGCGCAAGGCCGCGGTGCCATGAACCGTGGGATAACCGTGGGCGTCCGCAGCAGCCGCCAAGGCGTCACGGATCAGTCCGGGAGTGGGATCCACTGGTGTCCCGATGGAAAGATTCACTGCACCACCGGGGTGCTTTGACGCCGTGGCGACGTAGGGCGCCATGGCCTCCCAGGGGTAGTCGGGCAGGTTCAGGCCGAAAGCCGGCGCCGCGGAAATCAAGGAAGCTACCGCCCTTAGTGGTCTTGGTTCTGCGGGGGCAGTGCGGAAATGAACGGGTGATCCTTACCCGTGTTGCCAATCTTGGCCGCTCCGCCCGGGGAACCGAGGTCATCGAAGAACTCAACGTTGGCCTTGTAGTAGTCGGCCCATTCCTCCGGGGTGTCATCCTCGTAGTAAATGGCCTCAACGGGGCACACGGGTTCGCAGGCACCACAGTCGACACATTCATCGGGGTGGATATAGAGGGAACGCTCACCTTCGTAAATGCAGTCGACAGGGCACTCTTCAATACATGCCTTGTCCTTGACATCCACACACGGCTGCGCGATTACGTACGTCACGTCCCAGACCTCTCCACGGTTTGTCCCGGCGATGGCCGGGGTAATACGGCCGGCATCATGCCGGGCACTCAACTTCCGAGCCTATTATCCAACAGTGCAATGACGCCAACCTAGCCCGCGTCTTAGTATGAAACGGTGACTCCCCCGCATTTGCCGCCCAGACAATTCCTACTTACCGCAGAGCCAGGCATCCGGGTGGTGGTCCGGTACAGGATCGACGACGGCCTGACAGACGCTCTCGGCTACCTGCTGGACACCAGCGACAACAGTTGCACTGTACGGACCCGCACGTCCGACGTCGAAATTCCCTTGGCGATGGTCATCGCGGCGAAAGAGGTTCCACCGCCACCGCCGCGGCGGCAGTCCGTCCGGCATGCAGGCGGCTCGCTGCCACCAGCATGACCAAGGTCACCGCTGCGATGCCGAAGACCCACACGTTGCCGGCAGTGTCGCCCAGGACCAACTGCTTGGCGGCTCCGGCTGACGAGAAGACGCCGACGGCGGCATAGGTCACCACGCCGGCTAGCGCCGTCGGGATGATAGATCGCGACCACGCTGCAAGCCACAGCTGCACTGAGGCCACCAGCAACAGTGCGGCCACGACGCCCCACGGAACCTCGACGCCGGCCACCGGCCCTGCTTGGCGGTGCAGGGCCGTACCTGCCGTAGCAACGAAAAGAGCCGCCAGTACGGCCGCAGCAATGCCACGAACCGTACCGGCGGCTCCTCTCTTCATTCAGCTTTTCCTGACTGTGTCAGTCAGAACAGGCTAGGACTTGGCGCGGGCGCGGTTGGCCTTGGCGCGCTCGTTGGAGTCCAGGATGACCTTGCGGATACGGATGGCATCCGGAGTTACCTCAACACACTCGTCTTCGCGGGCGAATTCGAGGGACTCTTCGAGGGTGAGATCGCGCGGCGGCGTCAGGTTTTCGAAGGTGTCGGAGGAAGCGGCACGCATGTTGGTGAGCTTCTTTTCCTTGGTGATGTTGACGTCCATGTCATCAGCGCGGGAGTTCTCGCCAACAATCATGCCTTCGTAAACCTCGGAGGTGGGCTTCACGAAGAAGGAACCGCGCTCCTGCAGGTTGATCATGGCGAATGGCGTCACAACACCGGCACGGTCGGCAATCATCGAACCGTTGGTACGGTATTCGATCGGTCCGGCCCACGGCTCGTAGCCTTCGGAGATGGAGGCAGCGATGCCGGCGCCACGGGTGTCCGTCAGGAACCGGGTACGGAAACCAATCAGGCCACGCGCAGGGACGATGAACTCCATGCGGCACCAGCCGGTGCCGTGGTTGGCCATGTTGGTCATGCGGCCTTTGCGGGCAGCCATGAGCTGGGTGACGGCACCAAGGTATTCCTCGGGCACATCGATGGTCATGTGTTCCATCGGCTCGTGCAGCTTGCCGTCGATGGTCTTGGTGACAACCTGCGGCTTGCCCACGGTCAGCTCGAAGCCTTCGCGTCGCATCTGCTCAACCAGGATGGCCAGCGCGAGCTCGCCACGGCCCTGGACTTCCCAAGCGTCGGGACGCTCGGTGGGGAGGACCTTGATGGAGACGTTACCGATCAGTTCCTTGTCCAGGCGATCCTTCACCTGGCGGGCCGTGACCTTGGCGCCCTTGACCTTGCCGGCCAGCGGCGAGGTGTTGATACCGATCGTCATGGAGATCGCGGGATCGTCCACGGTGATCAGCGGCAGCGGCTGCGGGTTTTCGGCGTCGGTGAGGGTTTCACCAATGGTGATTTCCTCGATGCCGGCCACAGCGACGATTTCGCCCGGGCCTGCGGATTCGGCAGGAACACGAGTGAGGGCCTTGGTGGCGAGCAGTTCGGTGATCTTAACGTTCTTGAGCTCACCGTTGGCGCGGGCCCAGGCAACGGTCTGGCCCTTGCGGAGGGTTCCGTTGTAGATGCGGAGCAGGGCGAGGCGGCCAAGGAACGGCGAAGCGTCCAGGTTGGTCACGTGTGCCTGCAGCACGCCGTCCGGGTTGTAGGTCGGAGCCGGGATGTGCTCAATGATGGTCTTGAAGAGGGGCTCGAGGTCCTCGTTCTCCGGGGCCGAGCCGTTGGCCGGCTGGTCCAGGGACGCGCGGCCAACCTTGGCGGCGGCGTAGACGACGGGAACTTCGAGGACCTTGTCCAGGTCCAGGTCCGGAACTTCGTCGGCGAGGTCCGAGGCGAGGCCCAGGAGCAGGTCCATGGACTCGTGGACAACTTCGTCGATGCGGGCGTCGGGACGGTCGGTCTTGTTGACCAGGAGGATGACCGGCAAGTGCGCAGCAAGGGCCTTGCGGAGCACGAAGCGGGTCTGGGGCAGCGGGCCCTCGGAGGAGTCGACCAGCAGGACGACGCCGTCAACCATGGACAGACCGCGCTCTACCTCGCCACCGAAGTCGGCGTGGCCAGGGGTGTCGATGACGTTGATGGTGATGGTCTCGCCGTTGGACGACGGGCCGTTATAGGCAACCGTGGTGTTCTTCGCGAGGATGGTGATGCCCTTTTCGCGCTCCAGGTCACCGGAGTCCATGACACGGTCCTCAACCTCACCATGGGAAGCGAAGGAGTTGGTCTGCTTGAGCATGGCGTCGACCAGGGTGGTCTTGCCGTGGTCAACGTGTGCGACGATCGCGACGTTGCGCAGATCGCTCCGCGACGCAGTGTTGGTGATGGTTTCAGACATGCGTTAATGACTCGTTTCAGTGGTGAAGTCAGCTGTTTGTATCCGCGCGCATACCTGATCGACTTGATCGGAACACACAGCGAAAAGACCCCGGGACACAGGGCACCTGCATCCAGTCTAAACGCAGTTGCATTTCCCAGCCTAAAAAGCAAGCCATTCGACATCCGAATGTGGCGCTGCTCACATCGCGTCACGCTTTAACAACCGCTACTCCAGATGCTGGATTTTCTTGGCTCCGTGCCCCATGATTGCTGCAGAACCAGTGCCACACGGAGAACAATCGATGCGACAATCTTCGGCCGCGTTCCGCCTGCTCGCACCATTGATCGCCGTCGGCGTTCTGGCAGTAGGCTGCGGACCCAGCCCAGCGACCCCCGTTTCCACCCCCACGCGCTCCGCCGCGCCCGGGCCCGCCCAAACAGCCGCCGCCCCGCCTCTGAGGACGGCCCCGGCTCCCAGCGCCCTGGACCTGCCGGTTGGCTCCTTCTTCAAGAACCCGGCCAACAACCGTAATGAACTGGTGCTGGCCGACGTACGCCACACGGCCGTTCTCATCGGTGATTCCCAGGCCATGCCCAAAGACTCCTGGCCCCAGCAGGGCGTCGCTGCCCTGGGCTACAAGTTGCACGTAGTGGGCATGGGTGGCACCGGCTTCGTTGCGGCCAATGGCAAGACAGGCAACTACATCGACGCCTTGCAGCGTGGAGACTGGATACTCCCCTACGGAGATCCGCCCCTGATTGTGGTGCAAGGCGGCGGCAACGATGCCTCGCAAAAGGCCACGGATGCGCAGATCGCCAGTAATGCCGAGCGTCTGCTCGCGGCCCTGAAGAAGCGCTACCCCGGGGCCGCCCTGGCCATGATCGGAACCTTGGCACGCGGCGCTGACAACGGAGGCGGCCGCCGTACCGAAGTGGACGCCCTGCTGGGACGCATTGCTGCGAAGCACGGAATTCCCTTCGTCAGCACTGGCGACTGGCTCACCCGTTTCAACGCTGTGGGCGATCTCCAGGACGGCGTGCATCTCAAGCCGTCCGGGCACGTCAAGCTTGGTGCCGTCCTGGCCCGCGAACTCGCAGCACTGGGCCTCACGGCCCGCCCTGACAGCAGCGCCCCGGCACCGTAGCGGGCACGATAAACGGCGAGAGCCGGTGGTTTCCTTTCGGGAACCACCGGCTCTTCTGCTATCCAGCAATCAAACGTTCGACGCCGGTCAGGCCACCGCGGGCGGCAGCAGGAGCGATCCACCCGGGATGGCGTCCAGGAGTGCCTGGGTGTAAGCCTCACGGGGGTTGTCGAAGACGTCGTCCGTGCTGCCCGTCTCCACAAGCTGGCCCTTTTCCATGACGCAGACGTGGTCCGCAATCTGGCGGACCACGGCGAGGTCGTGGGTGATGAACAGGTAGGTCAGGCCAAGGTTGTCCTGGAGGTCTGCCAGCAGGTTCAGCACCTGTGCCTGCACCAGGACGTCAAGGGCCGATACCGCTTCGTCGCAAATGATGACTTCGGGATCCAACGCCAGAGCACGCGCAATAGCGATACGCTGCCGCTGACCGCCCGAGAGCTCATTGGGATACCTCTGCATCATGGACTGGGGCAAAGCCACCTGGTCCAACAACTCGCGGACCTTCTTCTCGCGGCTGGCCGCATTCCCGATCTTGTGCACACGCAGCGGCTCTTCGATGGTTCTGAAGATGTTGTACATCGGGTCCAGGGAACCGTACGGATCCTGGAAGATGGGCTGCACGCGGCGACGGAACTTGAAGAGCTCCTTGCCCTTCAACCCCGCGGTATCCACGCCATCGAAGATGATCTTGCCTTCAGTGGGCTTCTCAAGCTGGAGAACCATCTTGGCAACAGTGGACTTGCCCGAGCCGGATTCGCCCACAATCGCCGTCGTGGTCCCGCGCTTGACGCTGAAGCTGACGTCGTCAACAGCAGCGAAATCGGACGTCTGCCCCAGTCCCTGACGCAGTTTGTAGATTTTGCGCAGGTTCTTGATCTGGAGGACCTCGTCCTGGACCCGGCTTTGTGCGGCAGCCACAGGCGCCAAGAGATCGCCGGCCTCCACACCCTGCTCCTTGGCCACCTGGATACGACGTGACGCCAGGGAAGGCGCCGATTCAACCAGGCGACGGGTGTAGGGGTGCTGGGGGTTGCGGAGAAGTTCCAGCGAGGGACCGGCCTCCACCACGTTGCCCTGGTACATGACGATCACTTTGTCAGCGCGTTCGGCGGCAAGGCCGAGGTCGTGCGTGATCAGCAACACCGAGGTGCCGAGTTCAGTGGTCATGGTGTCCAAGTGGTCCAGGATCCTGCGTTGCACCGTGACATCCAAGGCCGACGTCGGTTCATCGGCAATGAGGAGCTTGGGTTGGCAGCTCAGGCCGATGGCGATCAGCGCGCGCTGGCGCATGCCGCCGGAGAACTCATGCGGATATTGCTTGGCACGCCGTGCAGCGTCGGGGAGTCCGGCTTCCGCAAGGACGCGGGCAACGTCCTCCGGACCGTCCGGGCGACCGTTGGCCTTCAGGGTTTCCCGAACCTGGTAACCGATCTTCCAGACCGGGTTCAGGTTGGACATGGGGTCCTGGGGAACCATGCCGATATGGCTGCCGCGGAGCTCGATCATGCGCTTTTCCGACGCGTGGGCGATGTCTTCGCCGTCGAGCAGGATCTGGCCTGCGGAGACTCGGCCGTTGTTGGGCAAGAGGCCGATGGCGGCCAGCGCCGTCGTCGACTTTCCGGAGCCCGACTCCCCCACGATGGCGACCGTTTCGCCCGGCATGATGGTCAAGTGGGCGTTCTTTACCGCCTTGACCTCACCGGAACCGGTCTTGAAGGTGATGGCCAGGTCCTTGATCTCCAGGATGGGCCGTACTGGTGCCGTGGCTTCATCAATTCTGATGTTCGCAGAAGTCATGTTCGCCTCCTTAGCGCTGACGGCTCTTGGGATCAAGAGCATCGCGGACGGCGTCGCCAAGCATGATGAAGCTCAGGACGGTGATGGACAGGGCGGCTGCCGGGTAGAGCAGGATTCCCGGGTTGGTGCGGATGGATGCGTTGGCCGCGGAAATGTCGTTACCCCACGACATCACGCTCCCGGGCAACCCGACACCAAGGAAGGACAACGTGGCTTCCAAGACGATGAAAACGCCCAATTCCAAGGTGGCCAGCACAATGACGGGCGCCAAGGCATTCGGGAGGGCGTGCTTCACCAAGGCGCCGAATTTGGACACGCCCAGTGACCGGGCCGCCGTAACGAAGTCCGCGTTACGGACCTCAATGACGGCACCTCTGGTGATACGCGCCATTTGTGGCCAGGCAAGCAGGGATATTGTCAGGACCACTGTCCAGACGCTCCTGTTCTCACGGAACAACGGCAGCTGCGTAATGACCAGGGCGCCCAGGATGATCGGCAACGCGAAGAAGATATCGCCGAGTCGTGCAAGGACGGAGTCCAGCCAGCCACCGTAGTAACCGGCCAGCGCACCGAGGGTGACGCCGATGATGACAACGGCAAGTACGGACAGGACACCCACAGACAGGGAAGCCTGCGTACCGTGGATCACGCGGGAATAGACGTCGCAACCCTGCAGGGTGAAGCCCAGAGGGTGGCCGGCAGTGGGTGCGCCCTCGGAGTTGGCCAACTGGCAGTCATTGTTGGGTTCGACGCTGGTGAACAGCCCCGGGAACACGGCAACGATCACAAGGAGCAGGATCAGCAGCGAGGAGACGATGAACATGGGGCGACGGCGAAGCTTGCGCCACGCATCTGCCCAAAGGCTCAGGGGCGCCTGATCTGTCTTGACAGCGTCAGTGGCCAGAAGCGGTGTCTCCTCGACGGGAGCCACAAAGTGTTCATTATTACTGGTCATAGCGGATCCTCGGGTCAAGCCAGGCGTACAGGAGGTCAACCAAGAGGTTGGTGATAACAAAAACCAGGACCAGGACACTCACAATGGCAACGATGGTGGGGCCTTCGCTGCGCTGGATGGCCTGGAAGAGTTTGTTACCCACTCCGGGGACGTTGAAGATACCTTCGGTAACGATGGCGCCGCCCATGAGCCCGCCAAGGTTGGCACCCAGGTAGGTGACCACCGGGATCAACGAGTTCCTGAGGATGTGGGCCATGACGACGCGGGGCCGGGACAAGCCCTTGGCTGTCGCTGTGCGGACATAGTCCGCGTTCATGTTCTCGCTGACAGAAGCGCGGGTCAGCCGGAGGACATAGGCGAAGGAGACGAGCCCCAGCACAATTGCCGGAAGAATCAGGTTGCCCCAGTCGGCGTTGGCGCCCACGGTAGGTTTGGCCCAGCCAAGCTGGACACCAAACACCAGCTGGAAGACGAAGCCCAAAACGAAGGTGGGAACTGCGATCACCAGGAGCGAAACGACCAGAACGGTGGAGTCGAAGAGCTTGCCCTTCTTCAGCCCGGCGAAAACACCGAAGGCGATGCCGAACACGGCCTGGATAATGAGGGCTTCGATGGCGAGCATTGCCGTCACAGGGAACGCCCTGGCCAGGGAGTCAGCGATGGGCTGCTGGGTGAAGTCAACGCCGAGGTTGAAAGTAAACAAGTTTTTGATGAAGAGCCCGTACTGAACCCAGAACGGCTGGTCCAGGTTGTACTGGGCCCGCAGGGCGTCGATGACGCTCTGCGGCGGCTGACGATCTCCGAAAAGGGCGGCAATCGGGTCGCCGGGTAGTGCGAAGACCATGTAGTAGACGAGGAGCGTGGTCCCCAGGAATACCGGGATGACCTGGAGGAGTCTACGGAAAATGAAGCGAACCATGGGTCACCCCTCTCCGGTGGTGGGGCATTGGTGTGTCATGTGTGCCTTCCTGCCAAGCAAGCAAGGGGGGCCCGGCACGTTGGCCGGACCCCCTTTGCCCTAAGGCAAGTTCAGATCCTGGAGACTACTTGGCCTCGATGTCGAAGTAGCGGACGCCGCCATTCCAGCCGGTTTCAGCTGACACAACGTTGTTGCTCCATACGATCGGGGTCGCCCGGTACCACAGGGGCAAGCCCGGGAGTTCCTTGAACAGGATCTCCTGTGCCTCGTTGAACTTCTTGTTGGCATCTTCAGGCGTCTTGGCAGCCAGGCCTTCCTTGAGGAGCTTGTCGAACTCAGCGTTCGAGTACTTCTCGTAGTTGGACGAGGCGTTGGTTGCCCATACCGGTCCGAGGAAGTTGTAGAGCGACGGGTAGTCACCCTGCCAGCCAGCGCGGGTCAGGCCCGGGAGGGACTGCGACTTGCGGAGGTCCAGAACTTCAGCGAACTTAGCGAACGGCTGGATTTCAGCCTCGATGCCGAGGTTGTTCTTGAAACCGTTGGCAACGGCGTCGATCCATTCCTTGTTGCCACCGTCAGTGTTGGAGGCGATCAGGAGCGGCTTGGAACCGTCGTACGGCTTGATCTTCTCGGCCTCAGCCCAGAGATCCTTGGCCTTCTGCGCGTCGAACTTCAGGACGTCGCTGCCGGGAATGGCGTCGTTGTAGCCGTCGAGCACGGGAGCCGTGAACTCGGTGGCCGGGGTACGCGTGCCGTTGAAGATGACCTTGGTGATCTCTTCACGGTTGATGGCGTGGGACAGTGCCTGGCGACGCAGGAGACCGGCTTCACCCTGGAAGTTCGGGTTGTAGCCCGGGATGTTCAGGGTGGCGTTGTTGGCGTTCGGGCGCGTGGAGTTACGGTCCGGGAAGTCCGTGGTGTAGGTCTTCAACGCGTTCGACGGAACAACGTCCGTGATGTCGAGGTTGTCGGCCTGGAGATCCGTGTATGCGGGGCCCGGATCGGTGTAGAACTTGAAGGTCACGCCACCGTTCTTGGCAGCACGCGGGCCGGTGTAGTCAGCGTTCTTGACCAGGGAGATGGACTGGTCGTGTACCCAGGCACCTTCCTTCTCGAACTTGTACGGGCCGTTGCCGATGGGGTTCTCGCCGAACTTCTTCGGGTCCTTCAGAGCCTCGGAAGGCAACGGGTAGAAGGCGGAGTAACCGAGGCGCAGCGACCAGTCAGCCTCGGGCTGGCCAAGCTTGACCGTGATGGTCTGGTCGTCAGTGGCAGCCAGGCCGGACATGGTCTGGGCCGTAGGCGCCGGAGTGGAGGTCTTCTTGCCGTCGGCGCCGGTGGTCTCGGTGACTGCGCTGACGTCGGCGTAGCCCTCGATGGACTCGAAGAAGAAGCCGTTGTTCTGGAGGTTGGTGCTCAGCGCGGCGAAGTTCCAGGAATCAACGAACGTCTTGGCCGTGATGGCTTCACCGTTGGTGAACTTGGCGCCGGACTTGACCTTGATGGTCCAGTTCTGCGAGTCGGTTGTCTCAATCGACTCCGCCAGGGCGTTGACGGGCTTGCCGTCCGAGTCGTAGGCGCGAAGGCCTTCGAACAGCAGCTCGACGACGCGGCCACCGTACACCTCGTTGGTGTTGGCCGGAAGCAGCGGGTTCTGCGGTTCGTTGCTGTATGCGGAAATAACCTTGTTCGGGTCAGCTGCGGCAGAGCTGTTTGTGCTGGTGCCGCCACCGCCGCCGCAACCGGTCACTGCGAGGGCGATGATCGCCGCTACGCCTAGAGCTTTGGAAGTGCGCGAGAAACGCATTCCGCCTCCTATGAGTCGTGGAGTTGAGCAGGAGAAATTCGTGATTTCCCCCAGGCACAGGCACAGTTTCCTACTGTGACGTTGCCTACATGTGTGTGTAAGCCTACCCACATTGTGTCCGGATGTTGGGACATGGTGGCCAAACTGTAACCGTTCCGCAACCTACACATGCCTAAATTGGCGGGAATTTCAAGTCAAACCCTACTCGGTGGTAGCATTCGCTGTCTGACAGCAGGACAGGACGATTTTTGGGCAAAAAAGGACCCCGGTTCTGTCGAACCAGGGTCCTTGAAATATTGCGCCCACGTCTGTGGCTAGACGTTGAAGCGGAACTCCACCACGTCGCCGTCGGCCATCACATACTCTTTGCCTTCGATGCGGACCTTGCCGCGGGACTTTGCCTCGGCCATGGAACCGGCATCGATGAGGTCGTCGAAGGAGACAACCTCGGCCTTGATGAAGCCACGCTGGAAGTCGGAGTGGATCACGCCGGCTGCCTGCGGCGCGGTATCACCCTGACGGATGGTCCACGCACGGGTTTCCTTGGGACCGGCCGTGAGGTAGGTCTGCAAGCCGAGAGTGTGGAACCCAACGCGGGCCAACTGGTCCAGTCCGGATTCGGACTGGCCGTTCATTTCCAGCATTTCGCGGGCTTCTTCCTCGTCCAGTTCCACGAGGTCTGACTCCAGCTTGGCGTCAAGGAAAATTGCATCAGCAGGGGCAACCAGGGCACGAAGCTCGTCCTGCTTGGCAGGATCGCCAAGGATGCCTTCATCGGCGTTGAAAACGTAGATGAACGGCTTGGCGGTAAGAAGGCCCAGCTCCTTGAGGTGCCCCATCTCCAACTTGTCGCTCTTAATCGAGGAGAAGATGGTGTCGCCGCGCTCCAGCACAGCCTGGGCCGCCTTGATGGCTGCGAGCTCGGCAGCTTCGCGCTTCTTGATCTTGACTTCTTTTTCGATGCGCGGAATGGCGTTCTCGATGGTCTGGAGATCTGCCAGGATCAGCTCCGTGTTGATGGTCTCCATGTCGGAGCCCGGATCAACCTTGCCATCAACGTGGATGACATCGGGGTCATCGAACACGCGGACAACCTGTGCAATGGCTTCGGCCTCGCGGATATTTGCCAGGAACTTGTTGCCCAGGCCTTCGCCCTCGGAGGCCCCCTTCACGATGCCGGCGATGTCCACGAAGGACACCGGGGCGGGCAGCAACTTCTGGGAACCGAAGATCTCAGCCAGCTTTGCAAGACGGGGATCCGGAAGGTTCACGACTCCGACGTTGGGTTCGATCGTCGCGAACGGATAGTTCGCTGCGAGCACCTGGTTGCGGGTCAGTGCGTTGAAAAGAGTTGATTTGCCGACGTTGGGCAGTCCGACGATGCCAATAGTAAGAGCCACGAGCATTGATTCTACCCGTTGGAACGTTGTCCTTGCGTGCTGCTGCCCGCGATGCGCGCTCACCGCAGTGGCCTCGCTAAAACTGTCGTACCCCTGTGACAGGGTTGCTGCATGGATGGATTTGGATTGGTTTTGGCCCTGCTCATGCTGTTGATCGGCGTTGCCATAGGCCTGGCAGCGGGCTACGTTGTCTTTCGACGCCGGGGCGCAGGCTTGGAGGAAGACTTCGACGCCGTTTCGGCGCGCCTCTCGGAGGTGACCGCGCAGCTGGCAGCAGCCGACGCCGAACGGCGCCTTTTGTTCACACAGAACCGCGAGTTGACGGCGTCCAGGAACTCGGACGGCAGTGTTCTTAGGGCGCTGGCCCCGGTTGCGGAGAAGCTGACAGCGGTGCAGCAACAAGTCTCGCTGCTGGAGCGTGACCGGGTGGAGCAATACGGCCAACTTGCCCAGCAACTGCAGGATGCCCGGTTGTCTGACGAGCAGCTCCTCCGGTCAACACACGCCTTGGCCTCGGCACTGCGCTCCAACAGTGCACGCGGCCAATGGGGCGAAGTGCAGCTCCGCAGGGTGGTCGAGGCTTCCGGGATGCTGAGGCACGTGGACTTCCATGAGCAGGTGCATTCAGGCCGGACCGAGAACACGCTTCGGCCGGACCTCGTAGTCCAGTTGCCGGGTGGCAAGCAATTGGTGGTGGACGCCAAGGTCCCGCTCGCCTCCTACCTCGCCGCCCAGGAACAACTGCACGGAGACGGTGCTTTTGGGGAGTCAGTAGCACCCGCCACCAACCATGATTCAAAGACCTTGCTGGCCCAGCACGCGAAAGCATTGAAGGCCCACATTGATGCTTTGGCGGGAAAGAAGTACTGGGACATCCCCGGGAACTCCCCCGAGTTGGTGATCTGTTTCCTCCCTGCTGAGTCCATCCTGGCGTCAGCCCTTGAGGCAGATCCCGCGCTGCTGGAGTACGCCCTGTCCCGCAATGTTGTACTGGCGTCGCCGGGCACCTTGCTGGCGGTCCTCAAATCGGTGGCCTTCACCTGGCGCCAGGATGTCCTCACGGACAGCGCCCACGAACTGTTCGAGCTCGCCAAACAGCTCTACGAGCGCATGGGCACACTGGGCGAGAATGTTGGCAAGCTGGGCAGCTCCTTGAAGACGTCCGTGGACCGATACAACGCGATGGTGGGCACGCTGGAAGCCCGGGTCCTGCCGACCGCGCGCAAGCTCAACACCATGGACGATGCCGGTCTTGCCGCGCCAATGTCGGTTGAGGCAGTCCCCCGTGCTTTGGCAGCCCCTGAGCTCCTGGCGGAGGAGGCCGAAGAGTCTGCCGCATAACGAACAGGCCCGCAGCACCGCCTTCCCCAAGGGAGGCGATGGCTGCGGGCCAGTTTCTTTGAGTTCCTGTTGCGGAGAGAAGCGGGTTAGGACGTGGTCCGGTTTCCGCGGCCGCCGAGCGCGCGCGTCACGTCGCCGGCTTTCTTCAACGTGGCCCGCAGTTCCTTGGGCAGTGAGAAGAGGAGGTCTTCCTCTGCCGTCACGATTTCCTGCACCTCGCCGTAGCCGTAGTCAGCCAGCAGCCGCAGGACATCCTTGACGAGTACTTCCGGGACGGAGGCACCCGAGGTCACACCGACCGTGGCGACGCCCTCGAACCAGGCTTCGTCCACTTCGTTGGCGAAGTCCACGCGGTAGGAGCTTTTGGCGCCGTACTCCAAGGCAACCTCAACCAGGCGCACGGAGTTGGACGAGTTCGCTGACCCCACCACGATCACGAGGTCGGCTTGGGGAGCAATCTTCTTAATGGCCACCTGGCGGTTGGTGGTGGCGTAGCAAATGTCGTCGCTGGGCGGGTCTTGGAGGGTCGGGAACCGGTCCTTGAGGAGACGGACCGTCTCCATGGTTTCGTCCACGCTCAGCGTCGTTTGGGAGAGCCAGATGGTCTTCTCCGGGTCGCGGACGGTGACTTTGTCTACCTCGTGCGGGCCGTTGATGATCTGGATGTGATCCGGTGCTTCACCGGCGGTTCCTTCGACTTCCTCGTGGCCTTCGTGGCCGATCAGGAGGATGTCGTAGTCATCCTTGGCGAAGCGCACAGCTTCCTTGTGAACTTTGGTGACCAGGGGGCAGGTGGCGTCGATGGTACGGAGCCCGCGGTCTT
This sequence comes from Arthrobacter sp. YN, assembly GCF_002224285.1. Lineage (GTDB taxonomy): Bacteria > Actinomycetota > Actinomycetes > Actinomycetales > Micrococcaceae > Arthrobacter. The sequence continues at coordinate 3,531,759 of NZ_CP022436.1, forward strand.
CAGCAGACTGGACCACGGCCGGAGATACACCGTGGGCAGAGAAAATGACCAAGGCTCCCTCAGGGACCTCGTCTGTTTCCTCGACGAAGATTGCTCCCTGTTCCTCCAGGGAGCTGACCACATGGACGTTGTGGACGATCTGTTTGCGGACGTAGACCGGAGGCCCATAGTGCTCAAGGGCTTTTTCTACAGCAATGACTGCCCTGTCCACTCCGGCGCAATAGCCGCGCGGCGCCGCCAGCAGAACCTTCTTGGGACCCGTGACGGGTGCCGCTGCCTGTACCTCTTCCGGAGATCGCCGTCTGCGCGGCACCGTGGGCATAGGAATGGAAACTGCTGTGCTGGTCATGCCTCCATGCTACCGGCCCGGCCTTTAGCTTCGGGCCGAACGTGACCCTCGTCGCCCTGAGACCACTCCCGCTATGACGCCCACCACCAGGACAGCCCCGGACACCACCGCTGCGATCCACACCCACTGGCCAAAACCGTTGCGGGCCGTGGCGAGGAACTCGTTCTTGAACAGTTCTGCGACGCCGTTGGCGCTGGCAAGACTTCCGACCATTCCACCAGCGAGGTCTGCTCCCGCCGTCCAAAGGGCTGCCAGCGCCAATCCCCCGAGCCCGAGGAAAACCAAAGCCAGTGACCGTCGTCGTGCAGCCGCCAATGCCAGAAGTGCCGACACGAGCGCACCGGCAGCGGCGATCCACCACAACGGCGCAAAGGCTGCCACGCCTTCCACGAGTTGCCGGTGGGAAGGCTCTCCCAGGGAGACAAGGCTCTCCGCGGGGACATCGAGCCTGATCCGCGTAGCCTCGGCAAAATGATCGCGGATCAGCCGCACAAGAGGCCCTATATCCAAGACCAGTGCCGTGGACGCCGCCGAGTCTTCCGCCCCAGCGACCGTCCCGAAGTTCAGCCTGTGGCTGTTCCGTACGGTTTCCTCCCAGGCTTGCGGATAGTCACTCCACGACTGCATGCCCGTGGCCGCGTTCCGGAGCGCGTCGGCCGCCAGGGATTGGATGGGGCCGGGCAGGTCCACGGAGGACTCAAAGGTCCCCACTGCGGCCGTAGCCAAACGGTTCTGGAAGTCGGGATCGTTGCCCAGCGAGCCGGCGATCCGAACGAATCCCTCTTCTTTGACAATGTTCTGGTCCACCCACGCCGCAGGAACAGCGACGGCCGTGAGCAGAAGGGCGAGGATCACACCCAGTGCTGAAACAAAAGTACGCAACGTCGTCCTCGGGGTCGTGGGCTGTGCCACCATCCTAGGTCTGTCCACATGAGAGAAAAAATGTCGGGGTCGGCATGGAAGCTATGGATAGAGTTGGAAGGCGGCCGGCAACCAAGACCGCATCCCGGAGCGAGGACACATCATGCAGCAGCAATCACGGAGACTGGAACAGGCACGGACCGCCCATGTCCGCTGAAGCTACTCCGGAATCCACACTGCCCGGGACGGCAGCCGAAACCAGCCCCGATAACCCCTGGCCGCTCCAACTGCTGTCCCGCAAGCTGAAAGCCCACATCGAGCGTGCGCCGGCGGCGTGGATCGAAGGCCAGGTTATTGAGCTGAACCGCCGGGGCGGCAACGCCTTCCTGACACTGCGTGATGTTGACGCCGAGATTTCCCTGCCGGCATCGGTGTGGTCCACGGTGTTGGACCGTCAAAAAATACCCCTTGAACGCGGATCCCGCGTGGTCGCCTTGGTCAAGGCGGATTTCTGGGTCAAAACAGGGCGCCTGAACATGTCCGTCAAGGACATCCGTCCGGTGGGCCTCGGTGACCTGCTGGCGCGGATTGAACGGCTGAGGCAAGCCCTCGCGGCCGAAGGCCTGTTTGCCGACTCCCGGAAACGCAAGCTGCCGCTGCTCCCCCACCGTATCGGCCTCATCACCGGCCGGGACTCGGACGCCAAGAAGGACGTCCTGCGCAATGCGGCGCTGCGCTGGCCGGCGGTTGAGTTCGACGTCCGCGAAGTGGCTGTCCAAGGCAACACCGCTGTCTCCCAGATCATCGCAGCGTTAAAGAAGCTCGACGCCGATCCCCAGGTAGACGTCATTGTCCTGGCACGCGGCGGTGGCGCGTTGGAAGATCTCCTACCGTTCAGCAACGAGGACCTCATCCGCGCGGTGTCTGCCGCCACCACTCCGGTTGTCAGTGCAATCGGGCACGAAGCCGACCGACCCATCCTTGACGACGTGGCGGACCTTCGCGCGTCAACGCCCACCGATGCCGCCAAGCGGATAGTTCCTGACGTGGCCGAGGAACTGGCCATGGTCCGCCAGGCCAGGGACCACCTCCGCCGAAGCATCGGCAGGATGGTGGACCGGGAGACGGACCGTCTCCATGCCCTAAGGTCACGGCCGGTCCTGGCGACGCCGGCTACCATGGTGGACGCCCGGGCGGATGACATCCACCGCCTGCAACGGCGCTCCCATTCGGCAGTCAACACAGCCGTTGTCCGGGCCCTGGACCAGGTCCACCATTTGCGCGCTCAGGTCAGGGCCCTGTCTCCGCAAAAAACTCTGGACCGTGGCTATGCCGTGGTCCAGATTGTTGGCGAGGACCAGGCCGGGCACACAGTGGTGAGCAGTCCAGAGGAAGCTCCAGAAGGAACCGCGCTGGCCATTCGAGTCGCCGAAGGTCGCTTCAGGGCAGTTTCCACAGGCCAAGGACACATCGTGGACCGTTGATGAATCGGTCACCATCGTCACTACCGAACACAAAAGGACATCATGACCGAGAACAACTCATCCGCATCTTCACCGGATTCCCTCGACTCCTTGAGTTACGAGGAAGCCCGCGAGCAACTCATGGGCGTCGTCAGCCGTTTGGAGGCAGGGGGTGCCAGCCTGGAAGAATCCTTGGCACTCTGGGAACGGGGCGAAGCACTCGCTAAACGGTGCGAGGACTGGCTCGAGGGCGCCCGCAAACGCCTGGCCACAGCCCGGGACGCAAGCAACGACGCCGGTGCTGCCGCCCAGTAACGCCCGAGCCGCACCGCACGGAGCAGCCCACGGAGCGGTTTCCTAGGAAGCTACTACCAGAGCGCGTTCCGCAGCGACGTCGAAGTCGGCCTTGGGCCAGTCCAATTGGAGGCGTTCAAGGGCATCCAGCAGCAGCTGTTGCACAGCGATCCGCGCGTACCACTTCTTGTTGGCCGGAACCACGTGCCAGGGTGCCGTAACTGTTGACGTTTTCTCGAAAGCAACACCGTAGGCGTCCATGTAGTCGTCCCAAAACGCACGTTCGGCAAGGTCCCCACTGCTGTACTTCCAGTGTTTGCTGGGGTCGTCCAATCGGGCGACAAGCCGTTCCTTCTGCTCGTCCTTGCTGATATTGAGCATGACTTTGACGATGGTGGTGCCTTGGTCTGCGAGGCGGGCTTCGAAATCGTTGATGGCTGCGTAACGGCGTTCCAGCTCCGCAGCGTCCGCCCAACCATGCACACGATGGATCAGGACGTCCTCGTAGTGTGAGCGGTCAAAAACCCCCACCATTCCGGCAGCGGGAGATTCTTTCTCGATCCGCCAGAGGAAGTCGTGCGACTTTTCCTCGTCCGTGGGGGCCTTGAAAGCATGCAGTTGAACACCCTGGGGGTCCATGGCGCCCACCACATGGCTGACAATGCCACCCTTGCCGGCCGTATCCATCGCCTGCAGGATCAGCAGGATCCTCTGGGGGCTGCCGATCCGGCCTTGGGCGAAGAGCTTCTCCTGCAGTTCTGCCATCCGTGCGTCCTGGGCTTCCAGCAACGCCTTGCCGTCAGCTTTCGCGCCGGGGTACCCGGGGGTTGAGTCCGGGTCCACGCTGGCCAGCGTAAACCCGGACCCGACCCTCAGTACTTCAGCGGGACTCTTGGCGAATTCAACTGCAACAGCCATCGGGTGTGCCTTTCCTGCCGTGCCGCGCCCTCGTGGCACGGCCATGGACCTCAGGCTAGTTGCCCGGGTACCTCGACAGGAAGTCCGCCATGCGGCCAATGGCCTCTTCAATGTCTTTGACGTTGGGCAGGGTGACCATGCGGAAGTGGTCCGGGCGCACCCAGTTGAAGGCCCGGCCATGGGAAACCAGGATTTTCTGTTCCTTCAACAAATCGAGGACAAACTTTTCGTCGTCCCGGATGTGGTAGACCTCGGGGTCCAGTTTCGGGAACAAGTACAGGGCGCCCCTGGCCTGCTGGGTGCTGACACCGGGGATGGCGTTCAGCAGATCGTAGGCCTTGTTTCGCTGTTCCAGGAGCCTGCCGCCGGGCAGGATGAGGTCGTTGATGCTCTGGTAGCCACCGAGGGCCGTTTGGATGGCGTGCTGCGCGGGAACGTTGGCGCACAGACGCATGTTGGCCAGGAGGTTGATGCCCTCAAGGTAGTCCGCGGCGTCCTTCTTGGGTCCCGAGATAGCCATCCAACCGGCGCGGTAACCACAGACCCTGTAGGCCTTGGACAGGCCGCTGAACGTCAGGCACAGGACGTCGTCGCCGGTCAGCCCGGCAAGGTTGATGTGGACGGCGTCCTCGTAAAGGATTTTTTCGTAGATCTCATCGGCAAAGAGCACCAGGCCGTGTTTCTCGGCGAGAGCGACGATTTTCTTGAGCGTTTCCTCCGGGTACACCGCGCCGGTGGGGTTGTTGGGATTGATGACCACAATGCCCTTGGTGCGGGGCGTGATCTTGGCTTCCATGTCTTCAAGGTCAGGCTGCCAGCCGGAATCCTCGTCGCAGAGGTAGTGCACGGGTCGCCCGCCGGCCAAAGCAACGGAAGCGGTCCACAGCGGATAGTCCGGTGTGGGAATCAGGACCTCATCACCGTCTTCCAGGAGGGCCATAAGGGACATGGTGATGAGCTCGCTGACGCCGTTGCCAAGGTAGATGTCATCAACGTGGATGTTCTGGATGCCACGGGTCTGGTAGTACTGCGATACAGCGGTCCGGGCCGAGAAGATCCCGCGCGAATCGCTATACCCCTGGGCGTTGGGCAGGTGGCGGATCATGTCCACCAAAATGGCGTCGGGCGCTTCAAAACCGAAGGGAGCCGGGTTTCCGATATTCAGTTTGAGGATCCTGTGACCCTCTGCCTCCATCTGCTGGGCGGCCTGAAGAATCGGTCCACGGATGTCGTAAAGGACATTATGAAGCTTGGTGGACTGCTTGAATTTCGCCATCCCTCAAATATGCCACACGGGTGATGGACTTCAGCTGAGACTTAACTCACAGAAACGACGACGGCGGTGACGGTCCCGCGTGGGTCCGTCACCGACGTCGTACCCGGCTTTGGTCAGGCGTTACTTAACGATGCCCTTGTCCTTCAGCCAAGCGGCTGCTGCGTCCTTGGGTGCCTGCTTCTGGTCGCCGCTGACCGCGCGGTTCAGGTTGATGAGGTCATCCGTGGTCAGGATCTTGGAGACGTTGTTGAGCGCTTCCTTGGCCTTGTCCGTCATCTTGGCCTCCTTGACCAGCGGAAGTACCTGCTGGGCCTTGAAGTTGTTCTTCGGGTCTTCCAGGACCACGAGGTCGTTGTCCGCGATGGACGGCGTGGTGGTATAAATGTCCGCTACCTGCACCTTGTCCTCCAGCAGGGCCTGGAGTGTCAGGTTGCCACCGCCGTCGCTGAAGGGCTGGAGGCCCTTGAGCTCGCAGTTGTAGTTGGCTTTCAGGCCCGGGAAGCCGTAGGCACGCGTCTCAAACGTGGCCGGAGCTGCCATGGTGAAGTCCTTGCAGACCTTGGCCAGGTCCTCGATGGATTTCAGCTGGTACTTCTCCGCAGTCGCTTTGGTGACCACCATGGCGTCCTTGGACTCGGCCTTTGCCGGTTCCAAAACCGCGAGGCCATCCGGAAGCTTGCCCGGGAGCGCTTTGTAGACGTCCTCCGCGGAAACTTCCTTGGCTTCGGTGTCCACGTAGGACAGGAGGTTGCCGGAGTAGTCCGGGACGAGGTCGATGGAGCCGTCCTGGACTGCCTTGAAGTAGATTTCGCGCGAACCGATGTTCGGCTTGGAGGTGGCGGTCAGACCCGCGGCGTTGAGGGCGCCAACGTAGATCTCGGCAATGACCTGGCTCTCGGGGAAGTCGGCTGAACCGACAACCAGCGAGCCACCGGCGGCAGATCCGCTGGGTGCCGAGGTGGACGGCGTGGCCAAGGGGCTTCCGCCACACGCGCTCAACGCGAGGGCCACACCAAGTCCGGCTGCGAGGCCGCCGAGACCACGGCGTGTAAGGGTCATGGGGACGGGGTTCTTCATGGTGTACCTCCTTGAACGGCAGCCCCGGCGGGAGCTGTGGCTGTGAGATCGTCGGACGCCTTCTGGCGGCCGCTTGAGTCGAGGGTCAGGCCTGGCGAGATGACGAGCCGCTGGACCCCGGCCAGGATCAGGTCTACGGCGATGGCGAGTCCGGCAATGAGCAGGGAACCACCCAGCATCCGGGGGAAGTCCTGCAGGACAAGGCCGTCAAACAGGTAGCGTCCCAGCCCGCCCAGAGGCAGGTATGCCACCACCGACACGGTGGCGATGACCTGCAGGACAGCGGTGCGGAAGCCACCAAACATGACCTGCAATCCGTTGGGCACTTCCACCCGGAAGAGGATCTGAAGTTCGGTCATGCCCATGGCACGGGCAGCATCTACCACGGTGGAATCGACGCTGGAGATCCCGGCGTACGTGCCGGCCAGCAATGGCGGCACCGTGAGAATGACCAGAGCCCAGACGGGCGGCATCAAACCGCTGCCGGCGAGCAAGGCGAACAGCACCAGCAAACCAAGGGTCGGGAGTGCACGCAGCGCACCGGCGACGGCGACCGCAACCACCCTGCCACGGCCGGTGTGCCCGATGTAAAGGCCAATGGGTACGGCGATGGCCGTGGCGATCAGGAGAACGAGACCGCTGTATTGCAGGTGTTCCATCAAACGGGTGGGGATGCCACCGCTTCCGGTCCAGTTTTTGGGGCTGGTCAGCCAGGCAATGGTCTCGGCAAAGATGTTCATGCGGAGGCCCCCGGATCAGGCCGAAGGGCACCGTGTGGAGTGGCCGGCCCGGACTTGGGATCGGTGAGGAGCGCAGTTCCGTCCTGCCGTGGAGTCTTTCCGCCTGCAGCACGCGTCCACGGAGTCAGGAGCCGCTCAAGAACCACCAGGACAGCGTCCATCAGCAACGCCAGAATGAGAATGGCGATGATGCCCACCACCACAACGGTGATGAAGGTACGCTGCAGTCCGTCAGTGAACAGGACTCCGAGGTTTCCCACCCCAAGGAGTGCGGCGACGCTGACCAAGGAAATGTTGCTGACCGACACCACGCGCAAGCCTGCGAACAACACCGGCAAGGACAAGGGCAGGTCAACCTGGAAGAAACGGGCCAGGGGCTTGAACCCCATGGCAACGGCAGCATTGCGAAGGTCGTCGTCCACGGAATCGAACGCATCAATGGCCGCGCGGACCAGCAGCGCCACCGCATAAATGGTCAGCGCCACCACGACGTTCAGCGGATCCAGGATCCTGGTGCCAAGGATGGTGGGGAGAATGATGAAAAGTGCCAGCGACGGAATGGTGTACAGCAACGAGGTAGCGGTGGTCACTACCGACCTGAGCGTGCTGTTGCGCCTGGCCAGCTGGGCCAGCGGGATGGAAATCAGCAGGCCCAGGATCATGGGAATGATGGCGAGCACCATGTGCTGGCCCGCCAATCCCAGGACCATGCCACTGTTGTTGAGGAACCACTCCATCAGGTGGCGTCCTCCCTGTGGTGGCGGACTTCTTCGATGAGCGCCAGGACTTCGGGCGCCTTCAAGACTCCGGCCACGCGGCCGTCGTCGTCTACTGCCACGCCAAGACCCGACGGCGACGACAACGCCGCGTCCAGGGCGCGGCGCAGGGTGTCTCCCTTACGGAACAGCGATCCGCCCGGGATCAAACCTGCACCATCGCGCGGCGAGGACCATCCCAACGGGCGGGAGTCGGCGTCGACCACCAAGGCCCACTCCCCCGATGCCCGGCCCGCGTGATGACCGTCGGAAGGACCGACCATGGTGACAGGGTGCAGGGTCACGGCGTCCGCTGCGTTAAACGCCAGGTGCCTGAATCCGCGGTCGCGTCCCACGAAGGAGGCGACGAAGTCGTTGGCCGGTGCCCTGAGGATTTCCTCCGGCGCGGCATACTGGGCGAGTTTCCCTCCAACGGCGAAGACCGCAACCTTGTCGCCAAGAACCGTTGCTTCGTCGATGTCGTGCGTGACGAAAACAATGGTCTTGGCCAGTTCCCGCTGGAGGCGCAGGAGTTCCTGCTGCAGTTCGTCACGGACCACCGGATCCACCGCGCTGAAGGGTTCGTCCATCAGCAGGACGGGCGGATCAGCAGCGAGCGCCCGGGCCACCCCGACGCGCTGCTGCTGGCCACCTGAGAGTTGCGACGGATACCGCTTGCCGAGGACCGAAGCCAATCCGACGACGTCGAGGAGTTCCACTGCGCGTTTCCGGGCATCCGCCTTGGAAACACCGTTGAGGCGCGGAACGGTGGCGATGTTGTCCAGTACGGAGCGGTGCGGCAGGAGGCCCGATGACTGCATGACGTAGCCCATGGATCGGCGGAGCTCAGGCGCAGGAACCTGCGAAACATCCTTGCCCGCCACGGTGATGGTCCCGCTGGTGGGCTCCACCATCCGGTTGATCATGCGCAGTGATGTGGTCTTGCCGCAGCCCGAAGGCCCAACGAACACCGTGATGGAGCCTTTGTCGATGGACATGCTGAGGGCGTCCACCGCCGGCTGCCCGCCCTGGTATTGCTTGGTGACGCTCTGGAACTCAATCATGGCTTCGGCCATACCCGGGCTTACCTATCTGTGGTCGATAACATCGGTAGAGCCACACGATCATATGCACTCTTATTACTTGGCTGCAAAGCAATCTTCACCCAGCCTAGCCAGCACCGCGGGCGATGTCAGCGCCGCCACGTTTTCCGTAATGAATCGGCAATGTTCAGCGTTTCCGTCGTTTGTTGCCTTTCCCGGCCCGCTCCTCAGCTTGGTCGTGCCTGTACCGTTCCGCCGCGCGTTGGCCCCGTTCCGCCGACACCACCTTTTGGTGCCACTCACGCTGGTAGGCGCGGCGGGCTGCGGCGTCATGTTTCCTGGCCAGGGCAGCCAGCTCGCGTTGCAGTTTCAGGTAGCTTGCCCACCGCCGGGGATCCAGTGTTTCTTCCGCGAGCGCCTCCTGGACCGCACATCCCGGCTCGGCCTGGTGGGCGCAGTCGGCGAAGCGGCATCGGGTGAAAAGCTCCTCGAGATCACCGAACATTTCCTCCATGCCGTCATCGGCATCAAACAGGCCGAACCCGCGGACTCCCGGGGTATCCATCAGTACAGCGCCGCCGGCCAAGGGCACCAATTCCCGCGATGTAGTGGTGTGCTTGCCCTTGCCGTCACCGGCCCGGACCGCGCCTGTCTGCTGGACCTGACGTCCCGCGAGCGCATTAATAAGCGTTGATTTCCCCGCGCCGGAAGGTCCCAAGAGGACAAGCGTGGAGCCGGACGGGATGTGCTGCATGAGTTCGTCGAGTCCGTCACCTTGTTCCGCCGAGGTGGTAACGACATCCACTCCCGCTGCCTGAAGGATGACTTCCCCCACGACGTCGTCGGCCAGGTCCGCCAGATCCGCTTTGGTGATGACCACCAGCGGCGTGGCACCGGAATCCCAGGCAGCAACCAAGGTCCGCTCCAGACGGTTGTGGGTCAGTGGACGGTCCACCGGCACCACAACAGCGACGATGTCGATGTTGCTGCCCAGGATTTGCTCCTCGGAGGAGGCCTCGAAGGCACGCTTGCGGCTGAGCGCGGAGCGACGAGGCAAAACCTCGACGACGGCGGGCTCGCCGGCGTTGTTGTGGCCAAGCCATACCCAGTCACCGGTTGCCGGCACCACCCCGTGTGAAGAATGGGAAGGGTAGGGCAGATGGAGAAGCCCGTCGGCCGAAGCCACCAGGACACGGTTCCGGTCCAGGCGGACCACCCGGCCCGGGCGGGCAGTCTCCTGGGGGTGGGGCAAGGAGTTGGCGTGGAAGAGTTCAGCGGTTGCCTCGGTGAAGCCGTACTCCACGGGGCCACGGAGTTGCAGGGTTGAACTGTTGGAAGGGTTGCTTGAAGAAGCGAAGGAATTCAAGGGAAGCCTCTGGTGAGGCCCGGCCGCCTAGCTCTGGCAGGCTGATGCCGGGACAGGAATGGTGGGCTGATGACGGCGCGCCGCAACTGAGAGCGGGGCGCGCAAGATCTCTGCAATCATCAAATCCACCTCCTCGGCATCAAGGCCGGCAACTGAAAAGCCGGCAACGTTGTTTAGGGTAACCAAGGATCGGAGCTTTGGCTAGCCCTTCGCGGTTTTAGCTGGGTTTCCCATCTGCCGGGCGCTCCCGGTGGAGGCGCAGCGCCGTATCAACCAGCGACACCCGGTTGAGTTTTTGGACGTCTTCCAAGGGAATCCATGCAGCATGGGTGGTGCTTCCATCCACCTCGTGGGTCAGTTCGCCGCCCACCACCGTGGCCTCGTAGACCAGGCGCAGGGCCTGGAAGTCTTTCACCGAACCGTCCGGGCGGATATCGCCGGGCCAGTGGCCGACGTCGATACCCAGCATGCGATCAATGCGCGCTTCGTAGCCGGTTTCCTCGAAAACTTCCCGCCTGCAGCCGTCCACGGGGTGTTCGGCAAGGTCCAGGCCTCCGCCTGGCAGCGTCCACCCTTCCTTGCCGTCCTGCTTCCAATAGGCCAGCAGGATCTTCGCGTCCCGAACAATAACGGCGTACGCGGCTGGGCGGGTATCGAACTGCAGGGTCATGGAGCCAGCATAATTCCTTGAACCAGATCCCTTAGGGAAGTTCGGCCGCGGCGATGGGCCCCGCTTCGACGGGTCCCAGATCGGCCGCTTCGCGAAGTTCGACGACGGTCCCCGGCTTCCCGAGTTCCAGCACCTTGATGCTGTTCTTGCCGGGCTTAAGCAACGGAGCGGGTGCGTAGAGGGTCATTTGTGGCCCCTTCTCCCAGTACCTGCCGAGCAGGAAGCCGTTGAGCCAGACGAAGCCCTTCCCGGAATCCGGCAAGGCGATATAGGTGTCGGCCGGCTCACCAATCTCGAAGTCAGCTCCGGCCAGGGCTTCCAGATCTTCCTGCTTCCAGTCTGTCAATGCCACCGGAGTCTGCGTCCAGTGGAACGTGTAGCGCTGGTTGATGAGGACACCCCCCAGAATGCCCTTGCCTTGACCCGTCAGCGGGCCGTAGTTGATGCGTCCCTGGTTCTCCACCAGAATCTCAAGCCGGGCGGAAACCCCTGTGCCGGCGACAACCAGTCCTTCCGCGGCGGTGAGGTCATCCAGTACACCGGCGAAGTCGCCATCCACCCACACGTAGGCGCGGTCGTTCAGGCCGGTGATCTTCAGCCGGCTTTCGGTGGGCGTTCCTGTTTGTCCAGGCAGGATGGCTTCCGCGCTGTACAGGACCAAGCCGGCGTCGAGTCCCAGTTGTTCGAAACTGAGGGGCTTGACGCTGCTGACAGCCGCTCCCGGGTTTCGAAGGAGCCTCAACAGTTCCGGGGCGCCGGATAGCGGCAGTGATTGGGCCGGAAGAACGGGAGCGTCAGCCAGCAACTCCACCGGGAGTTCGGGCAGGTCTTCAATGCCCTGGGCACGGAAGAACTCCTTGCGGAAGGCGTGGAACTTGGGCGTCAGTGCGCCGTTCTCCGCGATGGGGGCGTCGGAGTCGTAGCTGGTGACGGTGGGCTGGAGCATGGTGCCATCGTGGTTGCTGCCGGAAGTGAGGCCGAAGTTGGTACCGCCGTGAGCCATGTACGCACAGAGCGAACCGCCAAGGTCAAGCATTTTGCGCGCTTCCGCTGCGGCATCATCGGCGTCGCGGCGGTGGTGGGGTTCGCCCCAGTGATCGAACCAGCCGCCCCAAAACTCAACGTTGAAGAACGGCTCTCCGGGCCGGCGTCGCTGCCAGGTGGCTACGGCTTCGTCGCCCCGGCTCCCCAGCGTTGCGGTGGCCCATGTCCCTTCGATTGAACCGCCGTCGAGGAAGTAGTCATTGCCGCCGTCGGCCGTGAAAAGCATCTCGGTGATACCGCGCTCCTCCAGGACCCGCCGGTTCCAACGGATGTACTCGTGGTCGTCGCCGTAGCTGCCGTATTCATTCTCGATCTGCACGGCCACCACCGGCCCACCAGCCGATGCCTGGCGCGACGCGACGATCGGCAGGAGGTGGTCAAACCATTCCTCGATCGCCGCAGTGAACACCGGGTCCATGCATCGCAGGCCGATGCCGGGAATGCCGGTCAGCCACGCGGGAAAGCCGCCATTGTCCCATTCGGCACAGATGTAGGGCCCGGGCCGGACAATGACATCCAGGCCTTCTTCCGCTGCGAGGTCAATGAACCGTCCCAGGTCCCGCCAGCCGCTGAAGTCCGGTTCTTGATCACGCTTGGACTGGTGGAAGTTCCAGGCGACGTAAGTGTCAACAGTATTGGCCCCCATCGCCTTGAGACGACGCAGACGGTCCTGCCACAAATCCGGGTGGACCCGAAAGTAGTGGATGGCTCCGGCGAGGATACGATACGGTTCACCCGAACGGTAAAGGACGGCGTCGTGGTAGCTCAAGAGGGCGTTGTTCACACGGAACAGATTAGCTCAATTTCCAACATTTATGCACAGGTGATGAACACATGACCAATCTTGATACTTCTCCGGCGCAAGAGGTCTGCCCGGCAGCCCACGAAGGTCAAGGGCCTTGCGTTCAGCTATGGCCCGAACGTGAAGTGCCCCTGGGCGGAGTCCGCGCGATGAACGTCTTCCGGACGCTGCCCCAACGCGGGCTGCCCACCGTGGGAGCCTGGTGCTTCCTGGATAGTTTCGGCCCCGACAAGGTGGCCATGAGCGTCCTCCCCCACCCTCACAGTGGACTGCAAACGGTCACGTGGCCCCTCGAAGGTGCCGTCCGGCACCGCGACAGCGTCGGCAGCGATGTAGTGGTCCGGCCCGGTGAGCTGAACATCATGACCGCGGGCCACGGCATCTCGCACTCCGAGTTCTCTGTCCTGCCCGCCACCACAGCAGCCGGTTCGAGCCCGCTGGCGGAGGAAATCCCCATCTCCCGCGGTTTGCAGCTGTGGGTTGCCCTGCCCGAAGAGCATCGCCACCGCGCGCCGTCGTTCGAACAGGTCCGGGACCTGCCGGTAGCTGCGGGCCACGGTTTCACTGCCACTGTCATGGTGGGCGAATTTGCCGGTCAACGCTCCCCTGCCACCATGTTCAGTCCGATTGTCGGAGTTGACATCACGGGCACGGGATCTTTGGCTCTCCCTTTGCGTCCGGACTTCGAACACGCCGTGTTGGTCCTGGACGGTCACGTGGTGATTGACGGTCAGGACATTGAGGCCGGTCCACTGGCCTATCTCGGTGCCGGCAGGACCAGCCTTGCTGTGGAAGCAGAGCCGGACACCCGTTTCATGCTCCTTGGCGGCGAGCCGTTCGGCGAAGACCTGCTCATGTGGTGGAACTTCGTGGGGCGGACCCACGAAGAAGTGGAACAGGCCCGCGAGGAATGGGAGGCGGAGGGATTGCTCGACGACGCTGCTGCCGCCGCCTCACGCTTCGGCTTCGTCCGAGGCCACGGTCCTGACGCCGGACCGGAAGCAGGCCGTATCCCCGCTCCACCGCTCCCTGGAGTCAAGCTGCGTCCGAGAACCCGGGGCTGAGTTTTTGTACAGCTGATGCCCTCATTCACGCGTTTTAGGGGCATCAGCTGTACAAAAGTCCCACTATCGGCGCTGCTCGGCCACCAAGCGCGGCACTCCGAACACGGGGTCCTGCTGAAGAATCCGGACGTCCACAATCCCGTCTTCAGCCAGCTTGGCCTTGAACGCTTCCTGCAGCAACGGGACGTTCATGCCAAGTCCGCTTCCGAGAATTACCGGACCATCCATTCCCAGCTGGCGAACGGCTTGCCGGGCCAGGTCAGCGAGGTCCCTGCCGGCCTGTTCCACCATCGCCTTGCTGATGTCGTCTCCGGCGTCGGCGGCTTCAACAACCAGTCTCGCCTGCTGTGCCCAAAAGCGGCGGCCGGTGTCCGGTGAGTGGAACATGGCAATCAGCTTGCCGGGGTCCTCCACTCCGCACGAGTCCAGCAGCGCACGGCTGAGCGCATCCGGCTCCAGGCCTTGGTTCATTCGCCTCAGACTGTGTCGAACGGCTTCACGTCCCAGCCAATAGCCGCTTCCTTCGTCGCCCAGGAGATAGCCCCAGCCACCCGCCCGGGCTTCTTCCCCGGCGTCGTTCTTTCCCCATGCGGCTGAGCCGGTACCGGCAATGACGGCAACGCCCGCACTCGCGCCGCCGGCCGCCAACAGGAGTCGGGAATCATGAACCACGGTGATGTGGGCCCCTGGCGCATGGGGTGCGATCAGGTCGGCGAGCGCCTGCGCATCTTCCTCAGTGTCGATCCCGCCGGCGCCCGCGTAGACCTCGTCAATTTCACCGCCACCGATTTTGCCGAACAGTTCGGCAAGGTTGGCTGCTGCCTGTTCCCTGCTGACGTTTTGCACGTTGGAACTTCCGGCGCTGTCATCACGGACCGGCGCGCCATTCTGGAACCGTACGCCACGGGTCTTGGTGCCGCCGATATCGAGCCCGATGACCGTTCCACTCAAGGCCTCAGTAGGGGCAGGGGAATGCTGGGCAGAGTCAAGATTGTTCACCGTGAAAGACTAGCTTGGAGCGTCCGGAGGAGAAACTGTCAATGCCACATCCCCTGTTCAACACACCGTTTATTGCTGCTCCCATGGCGGGCGGAACGTCAACACCGGCGTTGGTTCGTGCCGTTCATGAGGGTGGTGGCCTGGGTTTCCTGGCTGCCGGCTACAAGAGCCCTGAGGCCATGAGCGCCGAGATCGCAGCGGCCAGGTCCATCGGCATCCCTTTCGGCATGAACGTCTTTGTACCCGACCCACTCCAGCTCACACCCGGTCCGGAGGCCGTGGCACGGCTTGAGGCTTACCGGGCCGAGCTGGAGCCTGAGGCTGCCCGGTACGGCGTAACCTTGCCTCCCATGCGCCTTGATGACGACGACGCCTGGCAGGACAAGATCGACGCCCTCCTCGCCGACCCGGTGGAGTTCGTCAGCTTCGCTTTCGGCCTTCCGGGCAAACCGGTGGTGACCGCGCTGCAGAAGGCAGGGACGACCGTTATTTCCAGCGTGACCAGCGTCGCTGAGGCCTTGGCTGCCGCTGATGAGGGTCCGGATGCCCTCGCCGTCCAGCACACTTCTGCGGGCGGGCACACGGCTGCCTTCCTGCCGGGCTCCCGGGATGCAGCGGGAACCCATGGAGCCGGAACCCCGGCAGCCCGGACGACGGCGGAACTGGTCGCCCAGGTGCGTGCCGCCGTCGAACTTCCCCTGATCGCGGCCGGGGCCATCATGGACAGCCGCGGACTACGTGAGGTGCTGGCGGCCGGGGCGTCGGCGGCCCAAATCGGAACCGCCCTGGTCCGGACCGACGAGAGCGGTGCCCGGCAACCGCACAAAAATGCCTTGGGTGATCCCGTGTTCACGCACACCGCCATGACGCGGGCCTTTACCGGGCGTTCGGCACGCTCGCTGGTCAACGACTTCGTCCGTGACCATCAGGACGCGCCCGAGGGCTATCCTGCCATCCACCACCTCACGGCACCGGTCAGGGCGGCCTCGTCCGCGGTCGGCGATCCGCAGCGCCTGAACCTCTGGGCGGGGACCGGCTGGCAGAGTGCGCGGGAAGGATCTGCGACGGACGTGGTCAGGGAGTACCTGAACGGGCTCTGACGAGCTCGGCCAGCAGTTCCCCGCCCTCGGCGACCACCAGTTCACGGAAGAGCCGCACAGCATCCGGTTCGAAGCTTCTCTCCCGCCAGGCGAGGCCGATCTGCCTGAACGCCAGGTCGGATTCGATGGCCACCTCAACCAGCCCAAGTTCGGCTTCGGGAAGGAACTGGCCCGTTCCTGACCCGGGACCCGCGGGCGGAAGGATGCTGAACCCCAGGCCGGCTGAAACCAGCCCGCGGGCCGAGGTGGATTCCTGGACTTCAAACGCGATCCGCGGGCGGAAGCCGGCCTCACGCAGGAGTGCTTCGCCCAGAGCCCGCAGGCCAACCCCTGCCGGAAGCGTGATGTAGGGGTCGTGGCGCAGTTCTGAAAGGTGCACACTGGCCCTCCCGGCCAGTGGGTGCCGGTAGTGCAGCACCACCCTGAGTGGCTCGCGGTAGAGCGGAAGGGACCGGATGCCTTTGCCTTCGGGCGCGATGGGTGCGGTCAGCGCAAAGTCCATCTCGCCACTGGCCAACTGCTTCAGGCAATCGTCGCGGGGACCTTGCCAGAGTTCGAAGACCGCATGGGGGTGGAGCCCGCGAAACGCGCTGATGAGCAGCGGAAGCGTCGCCTCTCCGAACGTGTGTTGGAAGGACACTCCGATGCGGCCCCTCACCACGTCCGACTCGTGCCTGACCCTGTCCAGCCCTGCCTGGAAATTCTCCAGTGCTGCTTCGATGTAGGGCAGCAGTGTCCTGGCCTCCGGGGTGAGCCGGATGCCGCGTCCGTCGCGGATCAGCAGGTCCGCCCCTACGATCGCACTGGCCCTGGCCACCGCACGGCTCACTGTCGACTGTGGGACGCCAAGGATCTCGGCGGTTTCGGTCATGTGTTCGGTGCGGCCCAGTTCAGCAAGGACAGGCAGGAGCGGAAGAAGCTGAATGAGCTGGTGGTGGTCCGGTTCCATGGAGTTCTCCCTTCGGCAGCAGCCCGCCGTCAAGGTGCCGCTCTCGGATTCATGCTCTGATGCATCAATTATAGGCAACCCATGCATTGGAAGACTGAGTCCAAGGCGCCCTACTCTTGCCGGGTGACCAACACCATCGCCACAGGCAGCGCAGAAACGTGGGACGGCCATGCCAAGGGTTCCCGCGGATACAGCCGGATCCTCGCAGCCCTGGCTCTGGCAGGGGTCGCAACCTTTGCCCAGTTGTACTCGACGCAGGCTGTCCTGCCCCTCATGGCCCACGACCTCAAGATCACTGCAGCCGAGGCCGCACTCAGCATTTCCCTTGCCACCGTAGGCCTTGCCATCACCGTCCTGCCGTGGTCGTTCGTGGCGGACAGGATCGGCCGCGTGCGCGCCATGGCCATTGGCATCGCCGTGGCAACACTGCTGGGGCTGCTGGTTCCCTTGGCGCCCACCGTGCCGTTGTTGATGACGCTGCGCACGTTGGAAGGCATGGCTTTGGGCGGCATCCCTGCCATAGCCATCGCGTACCTGAACGAGGAAGTGACCAAGGTCCACACGGCTTTAGCGGCCGGGACCTATGTAGCCGGGACTACGTTGGGCGGCTTGGCCGGGCGTCTGGTGGCCGGCCCAGTGGGCGAGCTCTGGGGCTGGCGCGCCGCGGCACTGGCTGTCTCCTTGCTGGCCACCGTGTCCGCTGTCTTGTTCCTGATACTCGTGCCCAAGCAGCGACGCTTTAGTCCAGCACCGGCATTGGGATTCCGGGGCGCGCTCAAGACTTTGAAGGGGCACTCGAGCAACCCCAAACTGGTGTCGTTGTACCTGCAGGCGTTCCTGCTCATGGGCGGCTTCGTAGCGGTCTACAACTACCTGGGCTTTCGACTGCACGCCGAGCCGTTCGGGCTGCCGGCCACCGTAGTGAGCCTGATCTTCCTCGCGTATTTGTCCGGCGCTGTCAGCTCACGGTGGGCCGCAGGACTGACCACGAGGTTTGGCAGGCGCAACGTCCTGGTGGCCGGAATTGCCATCATGTCCGCGGGGCTGGCGCTGACCCTGGTGGAGAACCTGGCAGCCACGCTCGCCGGGCTCGTGATTTTCACAGGCGGGTTCTTCGCCGCCCACAGCGTTGGTTCCGGCTGGACGGGGGCCATCGCCACGACGGGAAAGGCGCAGGCAGCATCCCTATACAACTTGTCCTACTACCTGGGCTCCAGCGTGATCGGTTGGGCCGGCGGTTTGGCCTTCCAGTCGTTCGGCTGGCCGGCTTTGGCGTTGAGCGTCATCGTCCTTTCGTGCACGACGGCGGCAGTCACCTTGATGGTGCACCGCACGCCGCGCCTACCCCGCTGATTTCCAGCCGCCTGCCCCTAGAATCGGAGGCATGACACAGGTCACGAAAAGCCGGGAACTGTCGTCACCGGAGCGTTTACAGGCGTTTACGGACGCCGTGGTGGCGATTGCTTTGACGTTGTTGATCCTTCCGCTGATGGAGAGCGTGGGTGAGCTGGCAGACCACAACGGCACCACGGCCCAATGGTTGGCGGAAGAACAGTACGCTCTGCTCGGCTTCGTGCTGAGCTTTGTCCTGATTGCCGTGTTCTGGGTGCACCACCACAAGCTCTTCCGCAGCGTCAAGCATGTTGACCCGGGCCTGTTGTGGCTGACAGTGGCGTGGATGTTCACCATCGTGGTGATGCCGGTCGCTACGTCGCTCTCCACCCAGATGCCCTCTGACTGGGCCCAGCCGCTGATCTACATCGGCACCCTGTTTGCCACCAGCCTCATGCTCCTCCTGGCCCGCGCGTACTTGCGGTCCCACCCTGACCTCCACACCATGGGTGATGCGGAATCGGTGTCAGGAATTCGAGCGAGCGGCATCGTTTCCGGGCTCTTCCTGGCGGCCCTGGTTCTGGCCGTTGCCATTCCGGGTGCAGGCAACTGGCCCTTGCTCCTGATGCTGCTCAGTGAGCCACTCCAACGACTGGATCGGCGACGGGTTCGCCGCGCACCGGAAAAACGATAGTCACCTGAAGAATTGACCGCATAGGATGGATGAAAGGCAATTTCAGGAGGATCCGTGAGCAACCCCACGAAGAATGTTCGGTCAGGCACGGGCAGCGCTGAGCCGCTGGACGCGATCGATGAACGAATCCTCGCAGCGTTGGTGGATGACGCCCGGATCTCCAACAAGCAACTGGCAGAGCTTGTGGGGATCGCCCCCTCCACGGCCCTCATGCGGACCAGGGCTCTTTCCGAACGCGGAATCATCGAAGGCTTCGAGGCCGTGTTGAGCCTGCCAGCCATCGGCCGCTCCGTCCAGGCCCTCATCGCCGTCCGTCTCCGCGCCCACGACCGCGATCAGATCGACCGTTTTACGGCCCGCGTTCCGAAGCTTCCGGCGGTGATCTCCACATTCCACACCACCGGTTCCGTTGACTACTTGCTGCACATCGCCGTCGCCAATACCGACGACCTCCGCAACTGGCTCCTGGACAACCTCGCCACAGATCCCGTGGTGGGCCACACGGAAACCACCATGGTCTTCCAGCACATCCCGGGCAACCGCGGACCTCTGCCGGAGTAGAACGAATAAGCGGCTCAAGTCAGGAACGCACTGCGTTCCGCAGCGAGATGGTCGCAAGCGTCAGCGCCGCAACGCCGCACAGGGCCGTGAAACCAACGACGGCGGCCTGGAGCCCCAGTGCCGACACAGCCAGTCCCAGCCCGATCACCGGAACGGCACTTCCCAGGTACGTGATGACGTAGACGGTACTGATGACCTGGGCATGGCGGGAAGCCTCAACCTTTCCGGCAACTTCATTGAAGACCTGCCGGAACGCAATGCCTTGACCGATGCCTGCCGTGATGCTCGCAGCCACCAGCAACCACGGGCTTGACCATGCGGCCGCAGCGCCCACCAGGACAACCGAGACACCCAGGACCGCCAAGGCCACGGGGACAACAAAACGGCCACGGGCACCCAAAAGCTGGCTCAGCGCCGAGGCGCCCAACGTGACTCCTGCCAGCAAGCCGATCAGTGGCCGCGAGTCTGCATGGACCACAGTGGCGAAGTACCCCGGCGCCAATGACAGGCAGAAGCCGAACACCGCGAAACTGAGGAAACCTGTGGCAGCAGCCATCCAGAAGGCTCCGCGGGCATCACGGGAGATGGAAGGCTTCCGGGGGGCCAGGACCTTCAGGGGCTTCGGGCCCTCCGCCGGAGCGATGGCAGGCCTGGCTTTGAGGAGCCACAGGGGAATAAGGGCAGCTATCAACACCGCCGAATGGACGTAGTACGGGGTGCGCGTGGGGTCCGGCAAAAGTGACAGGAGGCCACCGATTGCGGGGCCTGCCGCCACACCACCTGCCGAGGAGAGCAAAGTGAATCGGGAGGCCCACTCAGGCCGCTGGGGCAACAGTTCACGCAAGGCCGCTGAGCTGGCTCCGGTCGCCAGCCCCACTGCCACTCCCTGGAGCGCCCTCCCCAAGGACAAGGCAACCAGCGTGTCCGCGTTTGCGAAGATCACACCACCCACCAAACCGACCAGGACAGCCAACACCAGCGCCGCCCGTCGCCCAATGTGGTCCGACCAATGGCCTGCCACCATGAGGACACCCACCAGTGCAAGGACGTAGGTGGAGAAAGCCACTGTCACGTCAACCGATGTCATACCTAGTTTCGCCTGCAGCAAGGGATACAACGGAGTGGCCAGGTTGGCGCCCACCAGCAGCGTAAAGATGACGACGCCGGTCAAGACCAGCCTGGCGGTGGTGGAGGCATCCCATCCCCAGCGGTCGGCGGTAACCGGACGCATGCGGAGTTCGCTCAAGACAGTCATTTCCATGCCTTCGGGCTCGGTGGCCGGCCTGATTGGTTCCTTGTGGGAAGTGCAGTCCGACTAAGTATTGGTGGCAACAGAATGCAGCAGAGTTGATCTGAACATGCTGCAATAATTTGAGAATTGAGCAAAAGACTCAAACTTGAACGAGCCAAGTGAGCTGGAGTGACCATTTGAACACCCTCGATCCCATGGACCTGAAGATCCTCCTGGAACTCATCAAGGATCCCCGCATCCACATCGCCGAGCTGAGCGACACCTTGGGCATTGCGCGCAACACTGCCCAGAGCCGGGTCAAGCGCCTTCTGCGATCCGGAGTGCTGCACGCCGCCGGGCGGGAGGTAGACCTCGAAAAGGTGGGGTACGACGTCGTCGCTTTCGTGACGATTGAAGTCACCCACCGCGAACTCGACGGCGTCATTGGTGCGCTGCGCCTGATCCCCCAGGTCCTGGAGGTCCACGAAATCTCTGGCCGCGGCGATCTGTGGTGCCGGGTAGTGGCAACCGACACCCACAACCTGCAGTCGGCACTGCGATCGGTCCTCCGCACCAAAGGCGTGATCCGGACGGAAACGGTGCTGGCCCTGCATACGCACATCCCGTACCGGACTGAACCACTGATCGAAAGGATGTCTGCAGCGCCAACACGGCCAAGGCAGGAGAGTCAGAGCCCCGGGTCACAGGCCCGGACCGACTAGGATTTCAGGAATGGATTGGCTCTCACACATCTCCCAGATCAACTGGTTCGCTGTACTCCTGGCCTTCGTTTCAAGCATGGTCATCGGCTTCGTCTGGTACATGCCGGCCGCCTTCGGACGCAGGTGGATGCAAGCGATCAACAAAACCGAGGACGATCTCAAGAATATTGAGGGCGGCGCCGGCATCTGGGTCCCCATGATGGTGGCCGCAGCACTGACCAGCATCCTCCTGGCTGTCCTCATCAGCGCCCTGGAACTCAACACTTTTTGGGCCGGCGGATTCTTCGCGTTGATCCTGGCCTTGGTGATCCGCGCCGGCGGCCACGTCATCCACAACGGCTTCGCCGGGCGCCCCTTCGCGGTCACCGTGATCGATTCCGGCCACGACATCGCGGCCATGACCATTGCGGGCGCCATCATCGGAGCCATGCAGTAGCGTTCAACCAGTGACCATCATTGACAACGCCGTATATGTAGACGGCGTCCGCACAGCCACCCCGCACAGCCTCGAGCAGACGTTTGAGACCCTGGCGGAACACGGCGGCATGGCCTGGATCGGCTTGTACCGGCCCACGAAGGACGAGATGGCCGCCGTCGCCCAGGAATTCGGCCTCCACGAGCTCGCCGTGGAGGACGCCGTCTCGGCACATCAGCGGCCCAAGCTTGAGCGATACGACCACAACCTGTTTACTGTCCTCCGCCCAGCCAGGTACCTCGATGAAACCGAGACAGTAGAGTTCGGCGAGCTGCACATCTTCACCGGACCGAACTTTGTGGTGACCATCCGGCACGCTGAAACCGGTGGGGTGGCACGGGTCCGCCACCGGCTGGAAACACGTCCGGACCTTCTCTGCCATGGGCCCGAAGCCGTGCTGTACGCGCTCCTGGACCAAGTGGTGGATGACTACGCGCCGGTAGTGGCAGGTCTTGAGAACGACATCGACGAGATCGAAGACCAGCTCTTCAGCGGCGACAGCACTGTGTCGCGCCGGATCTACGAGCTTGCCCGTGAAGTGATCCAGTTCCAACGGGCCATCCAGCCCCTCCCGGACATGATGGCGCTGCTGGAAAAGGGATTCGAAAAATATGGCGTGGACATTGAGTTGCAGCGCTCCCTCCGCGACGTCGAGGACCATGTCCAGCGCGTCATCTCCCGCGTGAACTCGTTCAGGGACCTCCTGCAGAACGCGCTCACCTTGGATGGCACCCTGACTGCCAACCGCCAGAACGAAGCCAGCGCCGCGCAGAACGAGCAAGTCAAAAAGATCTCCTCCTGGGCTGCCATCCTCTTTGCACCCTCCTTCGTGGCGGGCGTGTACGGGATGAACTTCGACCATATGCCGGAGCTGCATTGGGACTATGGCTACCCCCTGGCGGTGGGGCTCATGTTCGGTGCAGCCCTGCTTATGTACGTCATTTTCAAGCGCAAAGGCTGGCTGTGACGCCTCTCCCGAGGCCTGTTCCCCGCTCTGCGCGGGACACTGTCCGCGCTGTGCTGGCGGGGATGGAGCACGACGCCGGACGGGCGGGTTTTGCGCTTGAGCCCAGTCAGCGGCAAGCAGCCGAGCGGTTGGCGGCCTTCGGCGCCCAACTGACGGGCCGCCGTCGTACACTCTCCCGCAAGGCGCCGCGGAGCCTGTACCTCCACGGACCGGTGGGCCGCGGCAAGACGTGGCTGATGGACAGCTTCTACGGGCGCCTCGACGCCCGGAAACGTCGTGTCCACTTCCACGATTTCTTCCGCAGGCTCCATGCGGGAACCCACGGCTTTGAGGCAAGCAGCGGAACTGCCATTCAGCAGTCTGTGGATGCGTTGTTGGACGGCATCGACGTGCTGTTCTTCGATGAATTCCATGTCCATGACGTTGGCGATGGCATGTTCATTGCCCGGTTGCTGCGTTCGGCCGCCCAGCGCCGCATCCCCTTGGTGGTGACGTCGAACTACGCCCCGGACGACCTCCTGCCCAATCCACTCTGGCACGAGCATTTCCTGCCCACCATCGAGGCGATCAAAGAGATGATGGACATCGTGGAGATCGAGGGGCCCACGGATTTCCGCCGTTTTCCGGCCGCTGGAATTGCTCCTGCCGAGGGGTTCGCTGCGTTCCGCTCAGGTCGAATCGTCTCCCCCGGCACGCCCGCACAACTGGGGCGCCTCGGTCTCTTCCGGCCAGCACCATCCCAAGGCCGCGTTTTGCAGCCGACAACCCAGCCGATTGTGGTCAGGAACTCCGACCCCGATGTGCTCTGGGTCGGTTTCGAGGAGCTCTGCGGTGGGCTCTCCTCAACGGCGGACTTCCTGGTGTTGGCGGAGACCTATAAAACGTGGGTGATCGACGACGTTCCCTCCCCTGCAGGAAACGATTCGGCATCGGCCCCATCATGGCAGCGGTTCAGCAATGTGGTGGACGTGCTGCACGACCAGGACATCACGCTGTTCCTGATCGGCGAGGGACCGTTGGAATGGGACATCGACGCATCCGGCAGTGATCTTTCGGTTTTCCCGGTGGATCTGGCGCGGATAGCGAGTCGTTTGTCCCTCTTGGGACGGTCAGGGCACCACGGTGACGTGGAAAGTGCTCTACACAGTGAAGAGACCGCCGGAAGCTAAGCTTCCGACGGCCACAGGAATAATGTGGGTCGGCCCTAGATGACGCCGCCGGCTGCGGACGGTGCACTGGCATCGTGTCCGCCGTCGCCGACCGTTTCGCGGGCGACGTAGTTCTCGATGTCGAAGAGGTTCTCGGCCCGCTCCGTGATGTTGAGCAGCGTGGTCATGGAAGCAACTTCCTCAACCTGCTCCTTCAGGAACCACAGCATGAACTGCTCGCCCAAGGCATCCCCCTCGGCGCGGGCAACACGGAACATCTCTTCGATGTTGCGTGTGACTTCCTTTTCCTGCTCCAGGGCCAACGCGATGGGTTCCTTGGCGTTGGAAAAATTGTTGCGAACAGGGGCGATGCCCGGGATCTCCACGTGCACATTGCGGTCCAGCATGTACTGGACCATCATCATGGCGTGGTTGCGCTCCTCGAGGGACTGACGGTAGAAGTGCCGGGCAAGCTGCGGCAAGTCTTCGCCATCAAAGTACACAGCCACTGCGATGTATTGCTGGGAGGCCGCAAACTCATTCGCAACCTGGGCGGACAACAGCTCATTGAAAGTCTTCTTAGCCATGGCTCGATCCTACAGGCGGACAATGCCGGTTCCGGTGGTGAGATTCGCCACTGCTCAGGGCAGCAGGAGACTGATCCACACACCCGCAGCGGCCGCCATGACGCTCACTGTCATGGTCCCCAACCCATTGATGACCGCCAATGCTGTACGCCCGCTTTGAACGAGCCGGATGGTCTCAAGGCTGGCGGTGCTGAAAGTGGTGTAGCCGCCAAGGAAACCGGTACCGAGGATGAGCATCAAGGACTCCGGTGCCTGGCCACGCATGACCAGGCCCGCCAGGAAACCAAGCAACAGGGAGCCCGAGATGTTGATGGTGACGGTCCCCCATGGGAAGGCAGTCTTGAGGCGTGCCCGGACGAACCCGTCCACCACAAACCGTACTGCCGCACCCACCCCACCGGCCAGAGCAAGAAGGATGACTGTCACGAGCGTCGTCCGGTTGCGCGCCGGTGATGCCAGGCGCCCAGCCAAATTCCCGCGGTGGTAGCGGCGGCCCCGCCCAGTAAACTCGCTGCAAGGTACCCCGCAGCGGCTGTAGTCGCTCCAGCGGTGAACAGGTGCACCGCGTCCAGGGCCAGCGTGCTGTAGGTGGTGTAGGCGCCCAGGAAACCCGTGCCCAAGGCGAGCCGCAGGACCCGGCGATTGCCGACGTCGGGCCCCCGGCGTGAAAGTCCCTCCAACAGCGCGCCCAACGCCAGGGCACCCGAAAGGTTGATGACCAAGGTGGGAAGCGGCCACGCGCCGGGCGCGGGGATGACCAGCCCCAAACCGTACCGTGCGAGTGCTCCGAACACCCCGCCGGCTGCCACGATCGCGATGAAACCCCAATGGAGGTGAACGGGGTTATTGGCCTCAGTCGTCGTCATCGTCAGTGGGGACCCTGGGATTGACGGGAACAACGAGCACCGGCCGGGCCTGGCGGTGGAACAAGTGCCGCGCCACCGAGCCTGCCGTCAGTTCTTTTAATGCAGCAGCCAGTTTGTGCTCCCGGGTACCCACCACGATCATGGAGGCTCCAATGTCTTCAGCCTCACGGGCCAAAGCGCGGGCGGGTTCCCCGGCCAGATGGACCAGCGACCATTCAACGCCGTTGCCGTCCAAGTGGTCATGAAGGGTTTGCGCCAGTGATTCGGGGATCCTGTGAAGATCCGCATCAATGCCGTCCGGATCGATCGGCGCTGCCGGCCCTCCGGTGCTGCCGTCCACCGGGTACACCGTGACGTCTGCATAGGCGCACACCAGCGGCAGCCGGGCACTGGCCGCCACAGTCGCTGCTTGTTGGAGGACCACTGGATGCTGCCCCGGCATGACGCCTACCAGGATGGGGCCGGCCGCACTGGTGGAAGCCTCGGAACGCGGGGCGGGAGTCTCTGTCACAAGGAAAGTCTACGGCGCGGTACCGGAGCCCGCGGTTGTTCTCAGGACTGTCGCCGGCCCGACCACAGGCCGTAGAGCAACGGGACCGCTGAGCTGATCATCAGCACATTGCCTAGTCCGGGATCGTCCGTCCGCAGAACGGCTCCGGCGATCAGCAGTGCGCCGAAGATCAGCGCCGCCACTGCCCGCCGCGCCGTGAGGATGAGACTCGCCATCTGCCGCTCCAGGCGCCGGTTGCCCACTTGGAGGGATCCCTCTTCCAGTCTCGAGACCAGCCCGTCCAGCCTCTTGGGCAGGCGAAGGGCGATGGCGGCGGCTTCGACGGTCTGGGACGCGACATCGTTGATCAGGTTGCCGCGCTCGTCACGCAGAAGTTGCGCCGCATATGGTTCCACCGAGTCCCACAGGTTGAAGCGGGCATCCAGAGAGCTGCACACACCCGACGTCAGGGACATGGCCCTGATAATGAGCAGGAAATTTTCGGGCAATTGGAAGGGCAGTGAGCGGATCACGCTGCCGAATTCAGTGCCGAATTCACGGAACTCCCGTGGGTCTACATCGCGAAGCTCGGCGAAGCCCATGCCACCGAAACGCGCAAAGAGCTGCGTCATCGCCCGCTCAAGCTCCGCGGTATCGGCTGACTGCATCAGCACCCCTACATCGCTGATGGCGGTGACCAGTCCCTTGCCGTCACGAGAGGCAGCGGCAATCAGGAGCTTCCGCAGGCCGCTTCGCGTCTCCACGGGAACCTCGCCCATCATTCCGAAGTCAATGAATGTCAGTTTCCACGGATGTTCACTGGACGGATCATTGGCCGGTGTAACGAAGATATTGCCGGGATGGGGATCGGCGTGGAAGAAACCGTTGGTGAACAACTGGTCAAACATCACCGAGGCGAAGACCGGTGCCACTTCGGCCGGGTCTATGCCGGCCAGGCGAAGCGAGTCCGCGTCCGTAATCTTGATGGCCGTGACATCTTCGAGGGTGAGCACGCGGCGGGTGGTCCGCTCCCAAACCACCGCCGGAACGGTCACCCGGGCGTCATCGGCGAAGTCAGCAGCAAACCGCTCTGAATTGGCCGCTTCATTCAAGTAGTCGATTTCCTCGAGGCTGGTCTGCGCGAATTCCTTAATCAGCGCGGGCACATCTGCACGGTTTGAAACGAGGCGGATGCGGCTGAGCCAGCCTCCCACTTTCCGTAAGGCAGCGAGGTCGACGTCTACTATTTCGGCGATGCCAGGCCGCTGCACCTTGAACACGACACTGCTGAGCCCGGTGTCCTCGGCGTTACCGGAGAGGAGTTTCGCCCGGTGCGCTTGTCCCAGTGATGCTGCCGCGATGGGAGTCTCCTCGACCGAAGCAAACACTGCCTCCAGGGGAGCCCCAAGTTCGGCCTCAGCCAAGGCCCGGATGGCGTGAAAAGGGACAGGCGGAACTTCGTCCTGCAGCCCCTCCAGCTCCGAGGTAATTTCCGGCGGGAGCACATCGAGCCTGGACGACATGAACTGGCCCACCTTGATCATCAGCCCGCCGAGCTCCACCGCGAGGCCATGAAAACGCCGGGCGAAGCGCCGCATTCTGTTCGCGCGGTTCCGTTCTGTCAGCCTGCGCAGGCCCACTCTGGGCAGGAACAGCTCAAACCACCAGGTCACCGCCAAGTGCCATGCGGCGAATCGCAGGATTCGACGATAACGGGCACGGGGGTCCCCAGCTCCCCTCAGGGAATCAGCCCGTTCGCGCCGAATCGACGTCACCCCTTCAGTCCTGGGCGAGGATCGAGTACAGGCGGCGGCGTGCCTCCTCAAGCACCGTTACAGCCTCCTGCACTTGCTTGGGTGTTCCGGTACGGCCGACCTGCGCCGCAGCCTGCGCCAGGTCCACACCCGCCTTGGGCAGTGCAGCGAAACCCGGGCTCGATGACGTTCCCAAGGAGTCCCATGGCGCGGACGTTTCAGAACCAGCCACATCCTCCCTGCCCGCTTCGGTCAGAGAGTAGATTTTGCGCCCGTTGGACTCCTCCGCACTGACGAAACCCTCGTCCGCCAACAGCTGCAGGGTGGGATAGACGGAGCCGGCACTCGGCTTCCAACTACCGCCGCTACGCTCTTCGATTTCATGAATGATCTGGTAGCCGTGCATGGGACGCTCAGCAAGCAGGGCAAGAATCGCCGATCGCAGCTCACCGCGGCCCGCACGGGTTCCGGAACGTTTTTCGAACCGGGAACGGAACTCCTCAACGGCTTGCCACATGCCGTCCAGGTTGTTGCCCATGAATCCGTTTGCAGGGAATGAATTGTGCATCAAGCTCACCTCAATCAGTCGCGAACGATACTAAACGATAGTTAACGATATACCCCCACGCGACTTAGGAACAACGTCGGTCTGGCCAGTTCATGCTGGAAGGCGCGGCTGCTCCGGAAAACGACGGAAAGGAGGTGAGGTGTTTGGTCATCGAGCTCCTTCGTCGCAGGATGGGCGATGCTCACCATCCTCGTCGATGACTCGACTCCGCGGAAAGACCCTTTAGCGCAGGGCCGGACAGCACTTCTGGGTGATGCCGTCCGGCCCCAGCTGCGGAACCTTGGGGCAGCCCCGGCGAACGAGGGGGATCATTGGCCGTTGCGTGGGATCCGCTGGATCCAGTAAAGATGATCCGCGGTGCGGGCACACGAGTAGTTGGTACTCGTCTTTTGCTTGTGCTTGAAGGATCCACTACTTGCCGGGCACGTTGGCCGGAGGGGTGAATTGTGGAGCTAAGGAGATTCGAACTCCTGACCTCTTCGATGCGAACGAAGCGCTCTACCAACTGAGCTATAGCCCCTGGACCAGTCCGTTACCGTCCGGCCAGTGTCCTTAGGCTACAAACTTTCCCGGCGCTTTTCCAACCACGACACGAACGTCTCCACACCATCCTTTTGCCCGGGGATCAGGTTGTTGCCGGATCGCAGGAATGCACCCATCGCCCCGGGCAACGGCACTTCCACAATCGTTCCCCGCGCGCCGGTAACGGCCTTCCACGACTCCGCCATCTGCCGCATGGTGAGCACTTCCGGACCACCCAGCGTACGCAGGCGGTGACGTTCAGGAGAGGCGCTCTCCATGGCAGCGTCCAGCAGTGCCCGTGCAACGTCAACCGGCGAGATGGTCTGGAATCTTGTGCGCTTGAAGACAGGGATGAGGCGCACTTTGGCCCCGGCAGCGAAGATCATTGCCACCAATCCGTGAAACTGTGTTGCGCGAACCACCACAGTCTCCAGCGGAGAAGCAGCGTACTTCCGTTCTTTCCCAGCCTTCGAGACGTAATACGAGTACCTGCTGAGATCGCAGTTAATGATGGACAACGCCACGGCCCTGCCGACCCCCGCAAGGTGAGCCGAGGCAAGAAGCCGGGCACCGCCGTCGGCGAATTCTCGTTGGGCTTTGCCGAACTGACCTTCAAGGCAGTCAATCACGACGTCGACGCCCTCCAGTGCGGCCGCCAGCCCTTCTCCTGTGGTGACGTCGCCCGCAACGTAGGTGGCGCCGTCGTGATGCTTCTCCGAGCCGGGAGGGGGCACGTGGCGTGACAAAGAGGTCACCGCATGACCCGCATCCAGAGCAAGCCGGACAACCTCGCGACCTACCTGGCCGGTACCGCCGGCGACGCAGATACTGGCCATGCGTGGCTAGGCGCGGCGGCGCTGCAGGACGTCGTCCAGGTTACTAAGCGCGCTCTGCCCCTTGGCGGAGACGGCAGCGGATGCCTCGGCCTGCTCAGCACCTTGCTTCAGGACGGGCTTGCCCACGGGTTTGGGAGCCTCAGGGAGGTCCAGCGGTTCAGGGGCCGGCCTTGAAGCCTTGGCGGCTTCAACATACGTGGGCTTGGGAACTGCAACAGGCTCCCAGCTGGCACCTTTGGAATCGGTTGCTTGCGCTGATGTGTCTCCTGCGGCAACGGCAACCGCCAAAGCAGCCTGGCGAAGCTCAACAGCGGACAAGCGTGCAGCCTCACGGCTGGTGGCTTCGGCGTCGAAAACGGTGGTTTCCTTCGCTTCGACTACCGGTTCCTTCGGCAAGTAGCGTGCAGGCGTCGGGATGGGCGCTGCCTGTGCCGCACGGCGTGCCCGGCGTTCGCGAAGATCCCTGAGAGCGAGCTTGCGCAACGTGACGACGGCGAGCACCCCACCGATGAAGGACACCAGCGGCAACCAGAATGACCCGACGCCAAAGGTGAGGAGGATGCCCGAAACGGCGGCGGTCACCAGCAAGGCAAGGCCTGCCAAGGCCAAAGTGAGCCGGGCATAGCGGATGGTGAATGGAGTGGTGGGCGCTTTCCGCAGGGACGACTCAGCCGCGCGGGATTCCTCGGGCGACGCCGGTGCTTTGCTGTGCATGGTCTCCATCGGTTTCTCCTGCTGAGGTGCCAAAGTCAGTACCACCCCTGCCTGCGGTTCGTCTGGTTCGTCGTCGATTGCCCCTGCTGGAACAGCGGCCGTTTGGACTTGTTGCCGCCTGTTCCGGAGAACGTAGGGCGCCACCCAGACCATCCACAGCGCAACAGTGACCACGAGTATCACTGAGCTGCTGAGAGGGAAGTCCACATTCAAAACCGTAGAAGCAAATCACCGGGCGCGGCGGCATTGCGGCCGGTGTGTCGTCGTCGAGTCCTCAAATGACTGGATATACGGACAAAATGGCCTATGACCTGCCCGTTTATCCCCTGAGCCACCGACGCAACAGGCCCTCAGGAACCTCGTCCGATGTCAGGGCAAAGGATCGGTGGTCAGCCCATTCGCCGTTAATGTGCAGGTACCGTTCCCGATACCCCTCATCCCGGAATCCAAGCTTCTCAACCACCCTCAGGCTGGGCGAGTTTTCGGGCCTGATATTGATTTCCATGCGGTGAAGGCCCAACACCTTGAAGCAATGGTCCGTAGCCATGGCCACCGCCGTCGGAGCAATACCGTGCCCGGCCCGCTCCTTATCCACCCAGTACCCCAGCGTGGCCATCATGGCCGATCCCCAAATGATGGAAGAAACGGTCAATTGCCCTACGATGAGCGGCTCACGGAATCCAGGGGTCCGCTCGACGATGAGGAAAGGCAATGCCGTGGACTGGCGTGCTTGGTTGTTCAGCGAGGCCACCATCTGCCGATAACTGGGCAGGCGCCCACCCGGTGCCGGGTTGGACGCCTCCCAGGGAGCAAGCCATTCGCTGTTCCGCGAACGGACTTCAGACCACTCCCGCTTGTCACGGTATCGGATAGGGCGAAGAAGCAGGTCTCCGCTTTCCAGCGTCACCGGCCAGATCGCAGAGCCGTACATCCTGAGGTTACTTGGGAAGCGAGGCAGTGAAGGTCGGCAGCCACTCACGCAGTTCAGGACCGAGGTCCTCGCGTTCGCAGGCCAACTCGATGCAGGCCTTGAGGTAGCTGAGTTTGTCACCGGTGTCGTAGCGACGGCCCCGGAAAACAACGCCATACACGCCGTAGCCTTCACCTTCGCCGGCTGCCAATACCTCGAGGGCGTCGGTCAGCTGGATCTCGCCACCACGGCCCGGCTCAGTCTTTTCAAGAACATCGAACACTGCCGGATGCAGCACGTAGCGGCCGATCACGGCAAGGTTGGACGGCGCTTCTTCCGGAGAAGGCTTTTCCACGAGCTGCTTGATGCGGACGTAGCCGTCTTCACCGATCTCCTCGACGTCGGCGCAACCATAGGCGCTGATCTTGGAGGGCTCCACCTCGATCAAGGCAACCACGGAACCGCCAGTCTTCTGCTGGACGGCGATCATGTCGCTCAGGAGGTTATCGCGGGCGTCGATCAGGTCGTCGCCGAGGAGTACGGCAAAAGGCTCGTGCCCGACGTGCTGCTTCGCACGAAGGACAGCGTGGCCCAGGCCGTTGGGGTCGCCTTGGCGGACGTAGTGGATGTCACCGAGGTTGGTGGCGGATTGGATGGCCTCAAGCTTGGCGGTATCGCCCTTTTCGGCCAGCGTCGCTTCCAGCGCCGGCACACGGTCGAAATGATCCTCCAGGGCGCGCTTGCTGCGCCCCGTGATCATCAGGACGTCGTGCAGGCCAACCTTGACCGCCTCTTCGACGACGTACTGGATGGCTGGCTTGTCAACCACGGGCAGCATTTCCTTCGGCATCGCCTTTGTTGCAGGCAGGAAACGGGTACCAAGACCCGCTGCGGGGATGACGGCCTTACGGACAGCATTGTTATCGAGAGTCACCGGACTAATGTAACGGAAGGAATACATCATCGGCTAAACCCTCGCCGCGCCGGGACAACATTTCTGTGGACTGGACGGCAGCTTCTGTCACCGCACCGGCATCAGACGAACCTCACGATCGGACACCCATGGCATCGAAGGAAGACATCCGCAGCAGCCGCCGCCTCCAAAGGCGCACCCTCTCCCCCGAACAGATCGCTGCTGCCGGCGCGTCCATCGCGCAGCATGGCACGGCATGGGCGGCTGCAGCCTCCTCCGGCACGGCGGCCACTTTTGCCGTCTATGTAGGCGTCGCGTTTGAGCCACCCACCATGCCGCTCATCCATTCCCTGCACGAGGCCGGACACAGGATCCTCCTTCCCGTGTGCGAGCCCGGCCGGCAGTTGAGCTGGGTCTATTGGACCCCGTCGACAGTTTTCGTCCGCTCCTCCTATGCCCCTATCGACGAACCCGAGGGCGAACGCCTGGAAAGCCAGGTGGTGGCCGGAGCCGCGGGGATCTTCATGCCCGCCACGGCGGTGGACAGGGATGGCAACCGGATCGGCCAGGGGGGCGGTTACTACGACCGGCTCCTCCATGGGCTCGACGGTTCCGGCCGGCGGCCGCCCACCATTGCGGTGGTGTACGACGACGACCTGTTGCCTTCAGGTTCGATTCCCGCCGAAGCATTCGACCGCCCCGTACGGGAAGTGCTGACTCCTTCCGGCGTGGTCCGCCTCGACGACAGAGGCCAGTGAGGTCCGGCACATCCACTGGCGCATGCACAGTGGACCGATGATAGAATTGGCACTCAGGCCCTGCGACTGCTAATGCGAAGCGAAATCTCCGCCGTTGCTGCACAGGACCTGACCTTTGTCCTGAAGGAGGAACTCAGTGCCCACATACGCATACGCCTGCAAAGACTGTGACCATGCCTTTGACATCGTCCAGTCCTTCTCTGACAGCTCCCTGACGGAGTGCCCCGAGTGCAAGGGCGCCCTTCGCAAGAAGTTCAACAGCGTCGGCGTCGTCTTCAAGGGCTCGGGTTTCTACCGGACTGATTCCCGTGATGCCAAGGGCAGCACCGTTTCAGCTGCCCCTGCTACCGCGTCGTCTGCTCCCGCACCCGCACCGGCACCGGCAGCTGCGGCCAGCTAACTTCTCCACTTTTCCACATAGCGCATCTGGCCGCTGTTATGCGGCCCGTCCGGCTGGCTAACGTGGCGGCATGCCACAACAGTCTCGAAGCGTCCTTCTTGCCCGCGCCAGGAGTTCAGCGTCGCCTGCCGGCCCTTGGCCCCCGGTTCCGTCTGGTGCCCGAGGCCGGTCGTCCCGGCGGCGCAACAATGCTGCAAGCTTTTCCCGGCCGCTGGACCATTCCGCACCTCATGGCAGAAGGCGGAGGATCGGCTCCTGGATCGCCCGGAACCGCCGTCTCACTGTTGCCCTCCTGCTGTGCCTGGCCGCCGGCATCGCCGTCCAACAGCTGACTCCGGCGTCGGAGTCGCGGATCAGCGTTATGGTGGCCGCCCGTGACCTGCCAACGGGAACCACTCTCACAGAAGCCGATTTCACCCGTGTGGGAGTGCCCCAGGACCTCGCCGTCACCGGAGCCCTCTTAGATGGCGGGGCCCTCACCGGCCGACAGTTGGCCGCGCCCTTGAGCCGAGGGCAGATCCCCACTGAGGCCAGCCTCCTGGGTCCCGGGCTTCTCACGGGGTCACCCGTGGGTACCGCAGCCGTTCCCCTGCGGATGGCCGACCCGTCGTCCATCCAGCTCCTCTCCCCTGGCCAGTTGGTCACGGTGGTCCTCACGGCAGCCGGATCCTATGACGAATCCAGGGAAACCCAAGTACTCGCCGGTCCCGTCCCCGTGCTCTGGACCTCAGCCCACGGAGGCAAGGCAGGCGAATGGCTGGGCACCAGCGACACCGAAGGCTTGGTGGTGGTTGCTGCGGATCCACAGCAAGCAGAAAAGCTTGCCGGCGCATCAACGCAGGGCAAGCTTTTCTTTGTTTTGGTCAACCCGTGATGGGCGGTTCAGGTGGTGGTGGGCGGTCAGCCCCAGTGCGGCGGCTTTTGTTCCTTAAGCCACTGCTCATGGTCGTAACCGGACTCATCGCCCCAGCGCCGGGGATCGTCTTCAGCTGCTTTGGTGGGCAGAATGCCACTCACGCCTGGTTTGGCTGCGGCGGCGGTGGCGTCCGGGGTTTCTTCAGTGGTGTCGGCGCCGGGCTCGGCGGATTCCGTCACGGACCCGTCTTCAGGACCGGTTGCTTCTTCCATCAGTGGTACTTCTTTCCCGTTCTCTTCTTCGCTGTCTGCATCACCGGCAGCTTCGTCAGGCTGGCCAGGTGCCTGCCGTGCCGGACTTGGAGCGAACGTTTGCTGCCCCTTGTCCACACTCAATTGTTCAACGTCCATGTCCAGGAAGCCATGCTCAGGCGACGTCGACCGCGGAATGTGGTTCTCCAGCCCAAGGTAGGAGCCGATGCGATCCGCGCAGGACGAAGGATCAGTGAAGACCTCAATGGTCCACAGGGACATGTAGCGCCACCCCATGCGCTCCAGCAGCTGCGGACGCAGCCGGCTGCGTTCCCGGACGCTCATCCGCCGGTAGCGTTCAGTGCCATCGGATTCGATCGCGACGGGGGTGGGAATCTCTGCTCCCTCCCGGCCGATCGTGTGGACGGGATCCGCCGCGGCTGCGATATCCAGAACGCCATCGTAGAGATGCCAGACCCGGGCTCCCCGGGCCCTCAGGCGTTCTCCGAGGTCAGCGACCAAGGGGTCCTCACCGAGCGCCTGCTCACTGGCAACAGCACGGGACGCGGGTGTCCCGAGGTTGCTGTTTCCGGAGAGCTCGCGGTCGAGCAGTTCGTAGAAGTCCACCGCACCATGAGCCAGCCGATCGAGGTCAAGGTCCTCGGGACGGAAACAGCTCAGGACGTGCATGGAACGCCGTGCGCGGGTCATGGCCAAGGCGAAACGGTTCCGGCCACCCTCAGTGGACAGCGGACCGAACGAATGAAGTGCCCGGCCGTGTGGCGTGCGGCCGTAGCCAAGCGAAAAGATCACGTGGTCCCGTACCAAGCCCTGTGCTCGCTCCAGATCCACCACACGGAAGGACTCGGGACCAGCACCAAAGAACGTGGACAGCAGGGGGTGGTTGGGCAGTTGAAGCCTGATGGCCTCGCCGATGCGGGCGGCATGGCGCAAGCTGGCCGTTACTACCGCCAGGGATGTACGGGGCCGCAGCCTGGCGTGTTCGAATACAAGGTCCACCACACGATTAACCTCGGCAGTGACGGACTCCACGCCCTCATGGTCAGCCCCCGGAAGCCCGGTGCCATCGGGAATGTACTCCACCAGGATGGATCGGTCCAGTCCCGTGACAGAGTTTCCGTCAGGAAGGCGGCGCAGGCCTCCGTCGTAGTAATTCTTGCTCAACTGAAGGATCAAATCCTCGTCTACGGCGCGGTAGACCCAATTCAGTTGCCAGGTCGGAAGTACCCTGGCCAGCGCCTTGAAGGCGCTGTCCACATTTTCGTGATTGGCAACACCGGCTACCGGCGGTTCCACAGCAACGCTGAAAGTTCGTGCATGGGCAATCTTCGCATCACCGAAGGCCACCACCTGCTTCGCCCGGGCGATGGCAGGAAGTACGGCCTGCAGCGAGGTGGATTCAGCGTCTATGACCACCACGGCGTCAAACTTTTGCTCGGCCGGAAGAACACCGGTCAAGAGGTAGGGGCTGACCGACCAAACGGGCACCAGGAGTGGCACGAGTTCCGGTGCCTGGGCGCTCAGCGCCGGCAAAGTGACCCGGCCATCCTTCAGCAAGGCACGCAGCAACTCCGCCTGCCGGGGGTGCTCAAGCAGCCCCTGGCGCCATTTCTGGGCCAACTGCCACCGGAGACGCGCGGCGCCACTGGCGATGTGGGCCTGGTCAGCAAGCCGGTATTCGGCTTCCAGGCGGCGCAGCGAATCGCCATCGGACATCGCCAGGTAGTCGTCGCCGCTGATCATGGCTTCCAAAGCGGATTGCCACCACGCCAGATCCAATTCGGCAGCCACGGAGCCGGCAGGTACTTCGCGGGCAGCCAGATCGGACAGCAACTCTCCGAGGCCGTGTTCGCGCATTTCCTCTATCAGGAGAGTGCGCTCGGGAAGTGTCTCCAATGTTGCCGTGTCAGCAACAAGCCGTTCCAGCCGCTCCATCAGTTCCAAGTACGGCGTCCCGTGCAAGGAGCCACCAGCGCTGGTGTGCTTAAGGGCAGCACCAAGGCGGTGCAGTTCGCCATCCAACTCCCGGTACAGCGCTCCAAGGTCGGCGAGCCCGGAAGGCACAGCCGGGTGGCGCTGGGTGGTAGCGTATCCGGCCCACAGAGCCCGCTGCTCCTGAACCAGGACGAGGGAGCTGTGGAGGTCGGCGATGTGGACTCCGGGCCGCACATATTCCTTGGCTACGCGGCGCAGGCGGGAACGCTGCATGGAGGGCATCTCCAAGTTGCGCTCACGGCGCCAAGCGGAGCTGGCGGTGGCGGAAATGAGGTCGTGCACCGGCCGGTCGAAGATGTCCGGGGTGAACTTATCCAGGCTCTCCCGGACGGCAATGAGCAGTTCGAGCTGCGCTCCCCATTCAGTGAAGGTATCCCCCAGCCGGATTTCAGCGTGATCGGACACCTGCTTCATCCGGTCCCGCAGGACGGGAAGCTTCTCCTCGGCCAGACGGGCGAGTTGTTGGGCTTCCTCGGTCTCCTTGCGCGTCACGAGTCGCGCTCCATACCAGGGGCTGGAAGTGGACGCCCTGCTGAAGCTGCCAAGCTCCGCAGCCCGGCGCAGGCGGCCGGCCAGTTCCTCCCGGTCCTTGATGTTGTCCAGGACGCTGCGCTTCAGACGGACCGTTGTGGACGGCGCGGGGTGGATGGACGTCAGCTCTGCCAGCGACTGCATGGCCTGGTATGGCGAGCAACCCCACCGTTCACGGACGTTGTGCAGCGAGGCTACATGGTCCATCAGGGCGTGGCGGTGTCCGGTGAGCGTCTGGTGCAAGTTGCCCAGTTGAGGCTCAAGCGCTTTCTCGTTGCGCATGATCGCGCGGACCAACTGGCCTTTGAGCTGCTGCGGCGTGGTCCCGTTACCCGGGCGGAACAGCATGGAGTCGAGGCCGAGCGATTCCAGGTGGGCGGAAAGTCCTGCCAGGCTGGACTGCCTGTCACCTACCACCAGCACGGATTTGCCTTCGCTGACCAGCGCACCGATCGCGTTGATGGCCGTTTGCGTTTGTCCACTTCCCGGCGGAGTGCTCACCACCAGGGAATCTCCGGCCCGGACGGCATCCACCACGTACTGCTGGTCGGTGTCGGCGTCCAGCAGGAGGAGCTCATCTGCGGGATCACGAAGGTCAAGGCTCGGGAACCGGCCCGCCTTGATGGGCTCAGGCTCAATGTCACCACCGTTTGCCGCAACAGCAAGCGCCGCCACGGTGGGGTTGTTCATGTTGATCCAGGGATCATCAAGGTTTCCCGAAAGGTCAGCCAGGGTGGTGACCAATAAGTTGAAATCCACCTCGGCGCCATGAATCGGCTGGACGAGCGTGGCCAGTCGGTCAAGCACTGGCTGGGGATCGAACCGGGCCGTGTTGTAGGCCATGCGCGCTACGGCGTTGACGTCAAAGACGATGCCGTGGACTGACTTGAGGTGGCGCACCAGGGCAGGGTTCATCCGTGCCTGCTCGGTGAGCTGGAGTTCAAAGTCGTCTTCGCCCGGCCTGATGGTCAGGATGATGGAAGCGAGCATCACAGGCGCCGAGACACGTTGCGGTTTTCCGCCCACGGCGGAGGTCCACACCACGGTGCCCGCGGACAAGTATCCGGCCTCTATGCCGCGATCATTGCTCAGCTCGAAGATCTTGGACCTGATGTTGCGGGCGGCACGGGCCGCAACCAAGTATTGCTGCCGGTCCCGGATCAACGTGGACAGGCGTGTTCTGCGACCTGCCAGCAACTGCGCCAACCCCGAGGGGTGCGCGTTGCTCAGATCGATGGCGCCTTCGGGCGTCTTGACGAAACGCAGCATCGTGTCCGCCCCGGTGACGGGTTTAAGACCAGACAGCCATTTGCGGAGCTCTTCAGAGCCCTCTTCCTGGCCTTGACCTAATGACACGACTTCTGCCTTCTTTTCTGTACTAGCTTTAGACGCCTTGGACCATACCGGCATACCTTCGAGGGTAGCGGGAATACCTTGGCAGTCCGCTCCGCAACGCTGTTCCGACGCGAAATTCGCCGTCATTTCACAGGTGCCTGCCGATTTCGCAGGCCGCGGCACCCGGAGGGTCCAAGCACAGTGGCCGGCCTCCCAGAGGAAGCCGGCCACTCAGAATGCTATTCCCACTCGATGGTTCCCGGTGGCTTGCTGGTGACGTCCAGCACCACGCGGTTCACGCCGTCGACCTCGTTGGTAATGCGGTTGGAGATCCGGGCAAGGAGGTCGTAAGGCAACCGCGACCAGTCCGCCGTCATGGCGTCTTCGGAGGACACCGGACGCAGCACGATCGGGTGGCCGTAGGTACGGCCATCACCCTGGACACCAACGCTGCGGACATCGGCCAGGAGGACTACCGGCATCTGCCAGACGTCGTTATCCAACCCGGCAGCCGTGAGCTCCGCACGGGCAATGGCATCCGCCTTGCGCAGCAGGTCCAGGCGTTCCTTGGTCACTTCGCCCACGATGCGGATTCCCAGGCCGGGGCCAGGGAACGGCTGGCGGCCGACGATTTCCTGCGGCAGCCCAAGCTGGGCACCGACGGCGCGTACTTCGTCCTTGAACAGTGCCCGCAGCGGCTCAACGAGCTCGAACTGCAGGTCCTCGGGAAGCCCGCCCACGTTGTGGTGGCTCTTGATGTTGGCAGCACCTTCGCCGCCACCTGATTCGACGACGTCCGGGTACAGGGTTCCCTGAACCAGGAACTTGATCTTCTCGCCTTCAGCAGCAGCCTGGGCGATGATGGCCCGCTCCGCTTCCTCGAAGGCACGAATGAATTCGCGGCCAATGATCTTGCGCTTGGTTTCGGGATCGCTGACGCCGGCCAATGCTGACTGGAAGCGTTCCTGCTCATTGGCTACGTAGAGGTTGACGCCTGTGGCTGCCACGAAGTCGCGCTCAACCTGTTCGGCTTCGCCTTCACGCAGGAGGCCGTGGTCAACGAAAACACAGGTCAACTGGTCGCCAACAGCGCGCTGGACCAAAGCCGCAGCTACAGCGGAGTCAACGCCGCCGGAGAGGCCACAGATGACCTTGGAGTCCCCGATCTGCTGACGGATCCGGTCCACCTGCTCTTCGAGGATATTGCCCGTAGTCCAGTTGGGGCTCAGGCCCGCACCCTTGAACAGGAAGTTCTCCAGGACGTGCTGGCCGTGGACGGAATGCTTGACCTCGGGGTGCCACTGGACACCGTAGAGGCGCTTCTCGTCGTTGGCAAAGGCAGCCACCGGCGCACCGGCCGTGGAGGCGAGGACTTCGAAACCTTCAGGGGCCTCGTGAACGGAGTCGCCGTGGCTCATCCAGGTGTTCTGCGAGGAGGGGACGCCGTCCAGGATGGACCGGGCATCGCCGACAACAAGGGCTTCAGTGGCGCCGTACTCGCGGAGACCCGTCTGGGCCACCTTGCCACCCAACGCATTGGCCATCGCCTGGAAGCCGTAGCAAATGCCAAATACAGGCACCCCGGCTTCAAAGAGATCAGCGCCGACGCTCGGGGCTCCCTCTGCGTATACGCTGGAGGGTCCTCCGGAGAGGATGATGGCTGCCGGGTTCTTGGCCAGAAGCTGCTCGGTGGTGAAGGTATGCGGAACAATTTCCGAATACACATTCGCTTCGCGGACGCGGCGGGCAATCAGCTGCGCGTACTGGGCACCGTAGTCAACAACCAGCACCGGCTTCTGGGAAGTTTGGGGTGCGGTGGGAGTAGTCACCAGACAAGACTACTTTGCCGGGCCGCCCCGGTGCACGTTGACGAGGGCGGCCAGAGGCCAAAACGGCCCCCGTCGTTAGGGATCTCACAATGCCTCCCGCCGCATAGCTTGCAGCGGGACGCTGTGGGCGGTCCTAGTAGCGCTTGGAAGCCTGCGGGTTGGCAGCCAGTTCCGCTTCCACCTGCGCGTGGAATTTCTTCTCCACGATGAACGACAGCAACGGAATGACGCCACCCAGCGCCAGGAGGACCATCTTGGAGAACGGCCAGCGCATAAGCGACCACAGGCGGAAGTTGGAGACCAGGTACACCACGTACATCCAACCGTGCACGATCAGCACGGACGTGGAGATGTTGAACCCGCCGATCACGCCTTTGGGATCCGACTCAGCGAAACCGAAGCCGAAGGGCTGGCCGGTGACGGCGTTCGTGCCACCGGCGAAGAGCGAGACTCCAAACCCGTAGCGTGCGATCAGTTCCGCACACAGCAGGAGCAGCATGGCGCCGGTCAGGTACGCCATGACTTTATAGAACTTCAACGCCGAACGGATCTGGGCTTCGGTTCCGCCGAACCGGCGCTTCTTGGGCTTGGATCCGGATTGCTCGGGCTGGATGGCCGGTTTTGGCTCAATCATTGCTGCACCTTTTGTTCTGGCTCTGGGTTTGTAGTTTCTTTGGCATCCACGGGTTTGGCAGGCTCCACCTCGTCGTCCTCCCCGTATTCATCCTCGTCATCATCCTCTTCGAGGTCGCGACGGTAGTCGTCCTTGACCAGACGCCACCAGATGAAGATCGAGAACCCGGCGAAGACAACCCATTCCACTGCGTAGAACAGGTTCAGCCAGTTGATCTGCTCTGCAGGCGGCTGGGGCGGGATGTTGAGGGCCTTGACGTCATCGCCAAGGGGAATGGCCACGCCGCCGGAGACTTCCGACGTCGCGGCGACAAAACCCGGGTAGCTGGACACTTCCCACATGTTGATGAGCTCCGCGGCAGAAACAGCGGACGCACGGCCTGGACCGGCGTCGACGTTTGGAACGGGCGCTTCAGAAGGAATAAGGCGACCAGTCAAGGTGATGGCGCCCGACGGCGGCGGGCCGGCTTGGGCGGCATCTGCCACCCAGCCGCGCGCCACAGGGATCCACGTTTGGGGCGAGGCTGCAACGCCGCTCAGCGTGGGAGCGTTGTTGACCGCAAAGGCCGAGACGATCCAGAAGCCCTTTTGGTTGTTGTAAAGGCGACCCTCTACAAGAACCTGCTTGCCGGGATCGTAGGATCCGGTGGCGGTGACCATCTGGTCCGAGACCGAACCGGGGAAGAACTGGCCGGGTTTGAGGACATCCACCAGCGGTTTGACTGCTTCGATGCTGGACGGCGCCGGGGCTCGTGCTGGGCGGACCGGCTGAGCTGCCACTGGCTGAGCAGCACAAACACCCCGGATAACAGAAGCGCAAAGACCAGTCCTGCGATCCAGCGGGGTTTCAGCGCGGTTTTCAACACCCCTTAACCGTACTTCGTCCGGCTGTAGAACAACGAAACGGCTTAGGCTGCCCAGTCGCTAGTGGTCGAAGAACACCAGGCTGGAGTTGATGAGCTCGGAGATGACCTCGGGATCGTGGGCCCGCCGGAGGGACTCACGGAAGGACTCCTTGGACAATGAACGCGCCAGGGTAGCCAGAACCTCAAGGTGGTCGGAGAAGGAACTGGCAGGAGTGGCGATGAGGAGGATCAACGTCGCCGGGCCGTCGGTTGCCCCGAAGTCCAGGGCGTGGCCGAACTTGGTCACACCCACCGCGATGGAAATCCTGTCCACGTATTCACTGCGCGCATGCGGCAGGCCGATGCCGCCGGGAAGTCCTGTGGCCAACTGGTGCTCACGGGAGTGCACCTGTTCCAGGAACCCTTCAAGGTTGCTGATCCTGCCGGCAGCGTGGAGCTTATGGGCCAGTTGGGCAGCGGCGTCGATCTTGTCCTCGGCGACGAGTTCAAGGATGACGGTGTCCGGGGTGGTCAGTTCCGCGTCATACCGGTCAAGTGGTTCAGCCAAGTCGTGTTCCCTCCAGTGTGGCCTTCCGGCCGCATTTTCCTGAGCCGGTCAGCGAAGGGGAACGATGTCATCCACTCCCATGCGCGCGGCATCTGCCGATTCGTCGTCAGGCTGCTGCTGACTGAGCCGTTCAGCTTCTACGCGTGCCAGGTAGTGCTTGATCTCGCTTTCGCGCTGATTCTCGCTCCAGCCAAGGATTTCTCCCATCAGCTTAGCTACTACCGGGAGGGCTGCCACACCCCGGTCCCACGATTCGATCGAGATCCGGGTTCGACGCGTCAAAACGTCATGGACATGGCGTGCTCCCTCGTGGGTTGTGGCGTAGACGACTTCCGCGGCGAGGTAGTCATCGGCACCGGGCAGTGGCTCCCCCAGTTCCGGTCGCTTGGAGATCAGTTCCAGCACTTCGGGAGTCATGGACCCGTAGCGGTTCAGCAGGTGCTCAACCCGGGCGACGTGGACGCCGGCTTCTTCCGCAGAACGCCCGCGCCGGTTCCAGGCAGCTTTGAACCCTTCGGCTCCCAGGAGCGGAATGGTCTCGGTGCAGCTGGAGGGAACACGCTCGTCCATGGCCCTGGTGGCCTCGTCCACGGCGTCCTTGGCCATGACCCGGTAAGTGGTGTATTTGCCGCCGGCAACCACCACAAGACCGGGAACGGGATGTGCCACCACATGCTCGCGCGAGAGCTTGGCCGTGGAGTCGTTCTCGCCGGCCAGCAAAGGCCGGAGGCCAGCGTAAACTCCTTCCACGTCCTCACGGGTCAGGGGACGCTTGAGGACTTTGTTGACGTGCTCCAGGACGTAATCGATGTCCTTGCTGGAAGCAGCCGGATGCGCCTTGTCCAGCGTCCAGTCGGTATCTGTGGTGCCGATGATCCAGTGACGCCCCCAAGGGATCACAAAAAGCACCGATTTTTCCGTACGGAGGATCAGGCCCACTGTTGATTGGAAGCGGTCGCGCGGCACCACCAAGTGAATGCCTTTGGAGGCGCGGACTTTGAGTTGGCCGCGATCCGTCACCATGGCCTGCGTTTCGTCCGTCCAGACTCCCGTTGCGTTGACCACTTGCTTGGCCCGGACCTGGAAAACGCTGCCGTCCTCCTGGTTCTCAAGCTTTGCCCCCACCACACGTTCACCCTCGCGAAGGAAGTCCACCACCCGAAGCCGGTTGGCGGCATGGGCGCCGTAATGGGCCGCGGTCCTGACCACGTTGACCACCAGACGGGCATCGTCCACTTGTGCGTCGTAGTAGCGGATGGAGCCTACAAACGCGTCATCCTTCAGGCTGGGAGCCGCGCGCAGGGTTCCGCGCTTGAAGAGGTGCTTGTGCATGGGGACGCCACGGCTGTGTCCGGAGGTCAGGCCCAACGTGTCGTAAAGCATGATTCCGGCACCAACGTAGGGACGTTCCCAGAACCTGCGCGTCAGTGGATACAGGAAGGGCACGGGGCGGACCAGGTGGGGGGCGATCTGCTGGATCAGCAGTCCCCGTTCTTGCAGAGCCTCCTGGACGAGGCCGAAATCAAGCATTTCCAGGTATCGAAGACCTCCGTGGATGAGCTTGGAGGACCTGGATGAGGTACCGGACGCCCAGTCCCGGGCCTCCACAATGGCTACGGTGAGGCCGCGGGTCACGGCATCCAGGGCGGCTCCGGCCCCCACCACGCCGCCACCAACGATCAGGATGTCAAGCTCCTTGCCGGCCTCGGCCGTAGCTTTCAGGACTTCGATCGATGCGGCACGGGCTTCCGGGCTCAAGGCCCCCGGATAACCCGCCTGTGGACCGCCTGCGACATTGCTCATCGGACCCCTCCTCGAACGCAACAGCTGGTAGTCCCCTACCCTACTTGCTGCCCGCCGCATTGGGCAGGGCAAAGGCGGGCAGCCATGAAGCGGGAAGTGACCCCAAACGATGAAAGCCCCTGCTGGCGCCGACAGGAACCGGCAGCAACAGGGGCTTTCAGGGCAGTTGTCAGTTGCCTGCGTAAGGCGACACAACGACGTCGACCCGCTGGAACTCCTTGAGGTCCGAGTAACCGGTGGTTGCCATGGAACGACGCAGCGCACCGATGAGGTTGGACGTGCCATCGGTGTGGTGACCGGGTCCGAAAAGGACTTCTTCCAGTGGACCGACAGTTCCCACGTTGACGCGGTCGCCACGGGGTGATTCCAAGTGGTGTGCTTCCGGACCCCAGTGCCAGCCGCGGCCGGGCGCCTCTTCCGCGCGGGCCAGGGCACTGCCGAGCATGACGGCGTCGGCGCCCATGGCGATGGCCTTGACGATGTCGCCCGAGCTGCCCATGCCGCCGTCGGCAATGACGTGGACGTACCGGCCGCCCGACTCGTCCATGTAGTCGCGGCGCGCCGCAGCGACATCGGAAATCGCCGAGGCCATGGGCGAGTGGATGCCCAGGGCGCGGCGGGTGGTGGTGGTAGCGCCGCCGCCGAAGCCCACCAGGACGCCAGCCGCACCGGTACGCATGAGGTGCAGGGCAGGAGTGTATCCGGCTGCGCCACCAACGATCACTGGGACGTCGAGTTCGTAGATGAACTGCTTGAGGTTCAGGGCTCGTGGTTCTTGGAGACGTGCTCAGCTGAGACCGTGGTTCCACGGATCACAAAGATGTCGACGCCGGCAGCCACCACAGTCTTGTAGTGTTCCTGGGTGCGCTGCGGGGTCAAGGAGCCGGCGACAGTGACGCCCGCGGCACGGATTTCCGCGAGG
Organism: Arthrobacter sp. YN; assembly: GCF_002224285.1. Lineage (GTDB taxonomy): Bacteria > Actinomycetota > Actinomycetes > Actinomycetales > Micrococcaceae > Arthrobacter. The sequence continues at coordinate 3,576,566 of NZ_CP022436.1, forward strand.
CGGGAACTGATGAGTTCCGGCTGGATGGGTGCCTGGTACAGGTCCTGCATGCGGCGGGTAACGGCGGTGCTGCTGGTCTCATTGGCCAGGGCGGCAATTTCGTCCAGCACCTTCTGCGGGTCCTCATAACGGGTCCAGAGACCTTCGAGGTCCAGGACACCGAGACCGCCGAGGCGGCCAAAAGCGATTGCCGTGTCAGGGGACATCACGGAGTCCATGGGGGCAGCGATCACCGGGTGTCGAACTTGTAGGCGTCGATCTGCCAGGAGACAGAGACGTCCTTCGGGTCGCGCGTCCGGCGGTTCGGGACGATCGCGATGTCATCCAGGGAGTAGGCACGACGCCCACGCTTGCCACGGCCAATCTCTATCTCATAAGTCACGGCTCTTACTTTACTGGACCCCTCCCGGAACCCCGATTCGACACAAATAAAGTGACCACTTCACACAACGTGCGAAAGTACTCCAGGGATGGCTCCCGTGCTCCCGCCACTTCGTAGACTGGACGCAGAACCGCAAAGAGAAGGCAGAAATGACCGCACGGAACGAAGAAATCCAAGCCTTACCCACTACCGAACATGAGCTCATTGCCCTCTGCTTCCTTGGCCGCGCAGGCTTGGAGCAGTACCCCTGGTGAGCTACCAGACAGGGCCCAGTCCGCTTTCCCACTCTGCCCACCCCTTGGACTACTGGCTTTCCACGGAGCTCTCCGCCATTACCCCGACGAGTGCACGCTCCCGCCTGCGGGAAATCGCCAACGCGCGCGGCTCCTTTATGGGCGCCTGGGCTGCCGGAATCGGGATCGGCGCAGTCCTGGTCCTGCTCGGAGCCCTCCTCGCCATTCGGCTCGGCACGTTCGCGCCTGTTCCCTCCCTCAGCCTTCCCGGTGCGGCAATCGCCCTGCTCTGCTGCATCTTCTACGGACGGGTGCGGGACCGGTTGCCGCGAACAGCCCGGACGATCGTGAATCGTGGGCCCGGGAGCTTGCGGGGGCGCTTTCATTCGTTGGGTTTATCCTGATCGCCTTCATAGGGCTGTTCGCCCTCACGGCGAAACCAACGGCCTGGGAGGATCCAGCACTCCTGCAGACGCTGGCCACCGTTCTTGCATTCCTCATCTGCCTTCTGGTGGCCGCGATCGTCATCCCGGCAACCATTGTGGGCCATTCCCGTGAATCGCTTCGTCGCAAGGCTGCGAATGATCCTCACTTCAGGGCGCTCCTGGAACAGGACCTCGCCACCTGGCGTGACCCTTATGGCGATGCCGGATACGGGCCGCTCTAAGTCTCAGGGCGTGTTCTGGCTGGTTTCGTCCGCGGAGAGCTGGGATTCGAACATCCGGAAGTAGCGACCCCTCAGGGCCACCAATTCCTTGTGGGTCCCCTGCTCCGCAATCCGGCCGTCTTCCAGCATGTACACGATGTCTGCCTTCTCGATGGTGGCAAGGCGGTGGCTGATGGCGATGATGGTGCTGCTCCTGTCAGCGAAGAGCCGCGTGAAGATGCGGTGCTCGGCCAAAGCGTCGATGGCCGAGGTAGGTTCATCCATGACCATGAACGAGGCGTCGCGATAGAAGTTGCGGGCCATGGCAAGACGTTGCCATTGGCCCCCGGACAGGCCACTGCCCTTGCGCCCGCGGGGTCCTCCATCCAGTTGCTCACATGGTTTTCCAACCCATTGGGCAGTTTGTTGATGAACTCCATGGCTTCGGCGTCCGAGGCTGCCCGCCGGATGCGGTCGTCATTGCGTGGCTGGTCCACATCCCCGAGGTAGATGTTCTCCGCGGCGGTCGCGAACTCGTACTTCAGGAACTCCTGGCTCAGCACGGCCAGGTACCGGTGCCAGCTGGTGACATCAATCCCCGCCAGATCAACGCCGTCGAGCAGCACTTGGCCCGAATCGGGACGGTACAAGCCCGCCAGGATACGGATCAGCGTGGATTTTCCTGCCCCGTTCTCGCCAACAATCGCAATGTGCTGGCCGGCCTGGATGGTCATGGAAATTCCCTTGATGACTTCGATGTCACTTCCGGTGTAGCTGAACCGGATGTCCCGCAGCTCCACCGTTCCGGGCGACGAAACCAGCGGCTTTTCGTTGCCACTGGGAACGGGCAGGGCCATGAACAGCTCATAGTCCTTGAGGTTGGCAAGGTCCTCGTCAATGGAGCTCAGGGAAGATACGAGGCTATTGGCCGTGGACAGGGCCCGGCTGACGATCTGCTGCACGTAGAGGAACTGACCTACGGGCTGTGCCCTGGCGATGATCTGCCCAACGACCCAAATCAAGGACACCACCTCGGCGCCGTACTGCAGTGAGTCAGCAGCCAGCTGTTTGGGAATGTACCGCTTCTGGAAATCCAGGCGCCGCCGTTCGTCAACATCCCGGAGCCGTGACCGGAGGTCCATGAGGTAGCCCACGATTCCGTAGAGACGCATCTCGGCTATATGTTGGGGCCTCAGGAGGTTCTGTTCAATCATTCGGCGTTGGCGGCGCGAATCCACTTGTGTGTTCCAATGCGCGATTTGCTCGCGGGACAGCTTGAACTGCAGGTACACACTGGGCACGATCGCCACCAGGACAATGACGGCGATCCACCAACTGACCAAGACCAACGCCCCGATGGCGAGGATCACGGACACCAACTGGGTGAAGATTGCGGCGATCCTGTCCAGCACCCGGGCGTAGCTATCCGAGAACCGCTTGGCGCGGTCGTACAGGTCCACCGTTTCTTTGTCGTCATAACGCCAGAACTCCAGCGCCAGGAATCGCTGGTACATCATGTCACCCACAATCGCGCCCACCTTGAAGCTCATGAGCTGTTGGATGTAGCGGTCAACACTGCTGAAGGCACCCCAGAACAACCCCAGCGCCGCGGTGATGATGACGTACAGGATTGCCTGCGGACCGGCGTTCGGATCTCCCGCGTACCCGGCCGCCAAGGCGGTGGTGGTCAGGGCCGCAAAGTAGGTGGTGACCAACGGAAGCGTGGCTGAGATCAGCGAGCCAAGCACTTTCATGATCACCGCGACGGGCGATGCTTTGAAGCTCACCTTCAGGACCTGCCCGACGGCGCGCGCGTACGGCCGCAGCGCCAACTTTCGGGGCGGCGTCTTACCCGGTTGGGCTGGGTTCAGCCGGATGGACTCCGGATGCCGCGGTTGCGCGGGCTTTTCAGACATGACCCCAGCCTATTCTCATGGGCCGACATTTCTGCCGGGCGGTTAAGCAACTGTTCCCCGCAGAGATGCCTCCGCGGGGAACAGATGTTAATACAGGTGATGGATCAGCGTGAGCCGTAGTTGGGTGCTTCCACCGTCATCTGGATGTCGTGGGGGTGCGACTCCTTCAAGCCTGCCGGCGTGATCCGGACAAACTTGCCACGGGCCTTCAGCTCGGGATGGTGGGCGCGCCAGTGTAGAACATGGTCTGGCGGAGGCCGCCCACCAACTGGTAGGCCACAGAAGCCAACGGTCCGCGGAACGCCACCCGGCCTTCGATGCCTTCAGGGATGAGCTTGTCATCGCCGGAGACGTCAGCCTGGAAGTAGCGGTCCTTGGAGTAGGACGTGTTCTTGCCACGGGACTGCATGGCACCCAGGGAACCCATGCCGCGGTAGCTCTTGAACTGCTTGCCGTTGACGAAGATGAGATCGCCTGGGGATTCCTCGCAGCCAGCCAGCAGGGAGCCGAGCATCACGGTGTCGGCACCGGCAACCAGTGCCTTGCCGATATCGCCCGAGTACTGCAGGCCGCCGTCGGCAATCAGCGGAACGCCTGCCGGGATGGCGGCCTTGGCGGATTCGTAGATGGCGGTGATCTGCGGAACACCGACACCGGCAACAACGCGGGTGGTGCAGATGGAGCCCGGGCCCACGCCTACCTTGATGCCATCGGCGCCGGCGTCGATCAATGCCTGGGCACCTTCACGGGTGGCAGCCTGACCGCCGATGATGTCCACGTGGGCAGCAATCGGGTCTGACTTGAGGCGGCGGATCATGTCCAGAACGCCTTGGGAGTGGCCGTTGGCGGTGTCCACGAACAGCGCATCCACGCCGGCGTCGATCAACTTCATGGCGCGCTCCCAGCCATCGCCGAAGAAGCCGATGGCGGCACCCACGCGCAGGCGGCCTTCGTCGTCCTTGGTGGCCAGCGGGTACTGCTCTGCCTTGGTGAAGTCCTTGGTGGTGATGAGGCCCTTGAGGCGTCCCTGCTCGTCAACGAGGGGCAGTTTCTCAATCTTGTTGGTAGCCAGCTTGTGCGAGGCTTCTTCGCGGCTGATGCCCACATGCCCGGTGATGAGCGGCATTTTGGTCATGGTGTCGCTGACGCTGCGCAGCGGGAATTCCGATTCCGGAATGAAGCGGGTGTCGCGGTTGGTCACGATGCCCAGCAGGCGTCCGTCGGTATCCACCACGGGAAGGCCGGAAACGCGGTAGCGGGAACACAGCTCGTCGAGTTCTTCCAGCGTTGCCTGGGGGCCGATGGTCAGCGGGTTGGTGATCATGCCCGATTCGCTGCGCTTGACACGGTCCACGTGCTCGGCTTGGTCGTCGATGGACAGGTTGCGGTGGACAACGCCCAAACCGCCCTGGCGTGCCATGGCGATGGCCATGCGGGACTCAGTTACAGTGTCCATCGCTGCAGACAGCAGCGGCGTCTGCACGGAGATCCGCTTGGAGATGCGGGAGGACGTGTCGGCGTCGGACGGAATGACGTCCGTGTGGCCCGGGAGCAACAGGACGTCGTCGTACGTCAGGCCAATAAAGCCAAAGGGATTGTGTTCGGGCTGGGTCATGAGTGTGCGCCTCTTACCTGGGTTCTGGGGCTTAACTGGTAGGGGTTGCAACTGATGACCAGCCCGTCATTACGGGACTGGCCTGTGCAGAATGTATTGGATAAATACTAGAACCTCCGCGCCGATCGCCATATTCCGCGACGCCCCAGTGTGAGCAAGAGCACTGGACTTAGGTGCCGAACCAACCGGTGGCAGCAAGGAGACGCTCCTCGAACATGGGGATCATGCTCTGAACGTAGGTTTTGGTGAGGTGGTTATCGTCCTTGTAGACGTAGACATTGCCCACCACTGCCGGACAGGTGCCCTGTTCGCAGATGAAGTCGCTCATATCCATCAGGTAGAGCCGGTCCACTTTGCCCACGTAGTCGTCCAACGGCGACGACGTGGCCAGGGACTCCTCCAGCGGGGCGTTGCAGTCCGGCGAATCAGGGCCCTTTTTCTGCACGCACTCGGGCATGTTGATGCTGAAGCGGGGGTTGTCGCGGACGCCCACAACGTCCATGCCTGCATCGGTGAACGGCTGGATGCCTTCAAGGTAGCCCGGCACTTCGGTCTCAAAGGGCGCCGTGGCATGGGTCAACGACGCTACCGTGAACACAGCATCCGGCTGGTGTTCCATGACGTAGGCGGCGCTTGCCTTGTTGAACTCGTTGCATTCGTCGGTCCGCTCAGGTGACTCGGCGCCGAACCGGCAACTGCCCTTCAGGAGCGTCACCACTTCCCACCCGTGTTGCTTGGCGATGGGGCCCAACGCAGCCATGTACTGCTGGGCGTGTGAATCACCGAGCACCACGATCTCCTTGGTGACTTCCTCGGGTTCATCGTTTTGGAGGCAGCCCTCCAGCAAAGGATCCGTGGGCACGTTGTCTCCAGTGCACAGGCCGTCAATGTCTGCCCATTCGTCCTTCATCGCGGCGGGCGCCGGGATGATCATTGCTTCCTGGGTAGGTTCCCCCATGAACTCCGGGGACAATGCTGCTGCTCCCGGAGTCAGTTCCTTGGGCTGGCCGGCGATCGCCGCGCTTTCGGATGCGATGGCACCCTGCCAGGCAGTAACGGGGATCGCCAGCAGCGCGCCGCAAGCGGCAATCACGACGGCGGCACGCCAGGACCGCACGTCGGGCCACTTCCAGCGGCGCATGGGTACCTCCACGTATTTGGTGGTGGCAACGGCCAGCACCATGGAGAAGGCCATGATCCCCAGCCCTTGAAGGAGGTTGGGCGTAGTGGTCCCGGAGACCAACAGGAAGAACACCAGAACCGGCCAGTGCCACAGGTAAAGGGCGTAGGAGTTATCCCCCACCAGGACCAGCGGCCGCGAGCTCAGGATGCGGTCCACGCCGAAACGGCTGGTGCTCTGCCCGGCGATGATGACTGCCGCGGCGGCGAGCGTCGGCCAGAGCGCGATGAACCCGGGGAAGGATCGGTCCACGGTGAGGACCAGGCCGCAAGCGAGCATGGCGGTGATACCGGCCCACCCCAGGATGACGCGGAGCCGGCGTCGGGGCTTCAGATACGGAAGAGCGAGGGCGAGCCACGAGCCTAACGCGAACTCCCAGAGGCGGGCACGGGTGTCAAAGTACGCCGCGGCCTGGTTGTTGGTGGTCTGCTCGATGGAGAACACCAGGGATGCCACGAAGACGGCCCCGAAGGCCACGACGAGGAGAGTCCGGTGGGATACGGCCTTCCGGTCCGGGAAGAGCTTGGCCAACTGCGGCTGCAGCAGGGCAACGGCGGCGAAGACCAACGGCCACAGGATGAACACCTGGCCCTGGACGGACAGGGACCAGAAATGCTGGAGCGGGCTCGCTCCCGAATGATCCTGGGCGTAGTAATCCACAGCAGTGTCCGCCAGTTGCCAGTTCTGCCGGTAGAGCAGCGATGCCCACGCCTCAGCAAGGACATCCGGCCACCGGCTCTGCGGGATGAAGGCCCAAGTGGCTGTCAGGACCCCAACAGGACTACGACGACGGCGGGCAGCAGCCGCATGAAGACGTGCAGCCAGTGCCGCAGGAGCCTTAGTGGCTTCCGGTCCTCTAGTTTGCGGGTGAAGGACAAGGTCAGCAGGAAAGCCGAAATGAGCAGGAAGACGTCAACCCCGCCGGAGACCCGGCCAAGCCAAATATGGTAGGCGGCCACCATCAGCACAGCCAGGGCGCGCAGACCCTGGACCTCCGGGCGGAAGCCGGGCTTCGCCGTCGTGCGTTCCGCCTGAACAGGTGCCGTCACCGCAGTTGGAGCGTCCATCATGGCTGCCACCCGGTCGCGGCAAACCACCTCTCCTCAAACATCTCAGCCATGCTGGTCACATACGTCCTGGACAGGTGGTTGTCATCCAGATACACGAACACGTTTCCCACCACGCTGGGGCAGGTGATGCCGTCGCAAAGGAGGTCGGTCATGTCCAGGAAGGCTGCGTTGCCGAACGTTCCCTGCACAGCCGCGAAGGGGCTCTCCGCGGCCAGGACCTCGGGCTGGTCCGACCTGCAATCGGCACTGTCCACGCCTTTGGACAACGCACATTCGGTGACGTTGTAATCAAAGCGGGGGTTGTCGCGGATGGCCACCACCTCGATTCCGAGGTCATTGAAGTTGGTCACCGTCTGCTCAAAGCCGTACACCAACTGCTCATCCGGTGACGACGGGGACGCCATGGTTCCCACCATGAAAACAGTGTCCGGCGCCTTCTCCGCTGCGTAGCGGAAAGCGGCGGCGTTGAAGTCATTGCACCCGGCATCGGCATCCGGGTTCTCGGGCATAAAATGGCATCCGCCCAGCAAGAGGGCAGTAACCTTCCAGTGTTCAGCCTCGGCCAGGGGGCCAAGCGCGGCCAGCCACTGCTGGGAGTGGGAGTCGCCCAACACCAGGATTTCCCTGTCGGCGTCCTCCCCCACGCCATTCTGCTGGCACTTGTCCTGCAGCTGCTTGTCCTCCGGCTTGGCATCGCCCTCGCACGGACCCGACAACGTTGCCCAGTCTTCCGGAAGTTGCTCAGCGGTGGGCAGCGTCTTTGCGCCATCGCTGACCAGATCCACGTAACCGGGGACTAGGGCGTGGGCGCCGGGGTTGTCGTTGAACGCTTGGGCCTGGGCTGCTTTGAGGTCCAGGTCCTGCTTGTACTGGAACCCCAAGAGCGGCGTGCACGCAACGGCAAGGCAGGCTGCGATGGCGATGGCCGAACGGCGGCGCTTGACCTCGGGCCACTTCCATTCCCGGAACGGCTTCTCCACATACTTGGTGGTCAGGAATGCCAGCACCAGCGACAAGGCGATGATGACCGTTCCAGACAGCCAGCCTGCATGATCCTTGCCACTCCATGCCAGGGCGATCACCAGGATGGGCCAGTGCCACAAGTAAAGGGCGTAGGAGTTGTCGCCCAGCCGGACCAGGAATTTTGAACTCAGGATCCTGTCCACGCCCAAACGGCTCTCGGTTTGGCCGGCGGCAATCACGGCAACAGCAGCCAAAGTGGGCCACAGGGCAACAAATCCGGGGAATGCCGTCTGCACCTGCAGCAGGACGCCGCAGCTGAGCATGGCGGCCACGCCGACCCATCCCATGATGACCCGGACAGGCTTGGCGAAGTTCAACCCAGGAAGAATCAGCGCCAGCAACGTGCCCAGGGCAAACTCCCACAGGCGCGCAAACGTATCGAAGTACGCCACAGCCTGGTTGGTTGCCGTGAAAATGACTGAGTAGGTAAGGGAGAGGACAAAAATAATCGCAAAAACGTACGCGAGAGTGGCCCGGTACCTCAGGCTGAACCGGCGGCAAAGAACTGCGACGGTGGCGAAAATGACGGGCCACAGGATGAACACCTGGCCCTGGATGGAGAGGGACCAGAAGTGCTGGAGCGGACTGGCGAGGCTGTGGTCGGTTGCGTAGTAATTCACGGCCAGGCCCTGCAGGAGCCAGTTTTCGAAGTAGAACAGTGAAGCCCACGCCTGGTGGACCACCTCTACCCACCGTGTAGGCGGAAGGAAGGTAAACGTCGCCGCGAGCGTGGCCAAGAGAACCACCACGACGGCGGGAAGCAGCCGCCGGAACAGGTGCAGCCAGTGCCGCACAAGGTCCATGGGCCGGCCCTGTTTATAGCGGCCGGTGAACTGCAGTGTCATAAGGAAGGCGGAGATCAGGAGGAACACATCCACGCCGCCGGAAACCCTTCCGATCCAGACGTGGTAGCTGACCACCATCAGGACGGCCAGTGACCTAAGACCTTGGATCTCTGGGCGGAATTTCGACTTTGCAACGGGTCCGGAAGACCGCCTGCCGGCGCGGGCAGGGGCTGGGATCGTTGGCATAGTCACGTTAGGCAGTTCCTCAAAAGCTGTGGCACAAAGCATCAATCATACGCGGTTTAGTGGCCGCACCCCAGTCGGGACCATCTCTTGAACCGCCTTCCGAAGGTCAATTACCTCAGGTCCAGCTATGCATTTTCCCAGTCCTGCCTGTGCGTGGCCTGTGCCCGAATCACAGCCAAGCGCACGTGATGGAACTACGCTGGAGCCGGGCCGGAGGAAGGAAATCCATGATCGTGCAGCTGCGCCTTTGCGTGCCAACGGAGATGTCCGAGGCCGCCGTGAAGTGTTGCACCGATAACACCGGAGCCGCCGAGGTGGCCGTTCACAAAAGTGCTTCCGTAGTGCCACCTGGCGACGTGATCACCGTTCAGATCGCCCGGGAATCCGCGGAAGAACTGATCGAGCGGCTTCATGAGCTCAAGGTTCCGGACCTGGGCTCCATCTCCATATCGTCGCCGGACCTGGTCCTGTCCAAACGCGCTGACGACGCCGAGGCAGCCGCGCCCGGAGAATCGGCCGACGCCGTCATTTGGGACGAGGTTTCCAGGCAAACCGGCGAGGACTCGAAACTGACGTGGAGCTTCCTGGCATTTTTGGTGATTGCGACGCAGTTGGCGGCGATCGGGATTGTGACCGATTCAACCATCGCGATTGTGGGCGCAATGGTGGTGGGACCCGAGTTCGGACCGCTCGCTGCGTTGGCTGTGGGGCTGGTGGAACGCAAGTGGCGATTGGTACGTGCCTCGGTGCTCGCCCTGGGTGTTGGTTTCCCCCTCGCGATGCTGGTCACGGCAGTTGCAGCGTGGCTCTCAGTGCCCCTCGGGTTGTTCCCCGAGGACACGTTGGAGCGGGGATCAGCCGTCGAGTTCATCTACCATCCGGGTCCGTACTCGCTGATCGTGGCCGCACTCGCCGGAGCGGCGGGAATGCTGTCCATGATCAGCCACCGGTCCTCAGCGCTGGTGGGTGTGTTCATTTCCGTCACGACTGTTCCGGCTGCAGGCTACGTTGCCGTTGCGTTGGTTCTGGGTGAATACAGCAAAGCGGCCGGATCAGCGATGCAGCTGGCACTCAACCTGGTGGGCATCGTGTCAGCTGCGGCTGCGGTTTTATTGTTCTACCGGCTCATCGGCAAGCGGGTCTCCTTGGCCCGGCGACCGTCCGGCTCCGGACGTCGCTCCGTTGCCAACCGGCGGGCCAGGTAGCGGGCGTCCCGGCAGACTCCGGGAAGCGTTGCCGAGGCTGCCGCGAAGAGGAACTCCTGACCGATGAAGAACACGCCGGGAACGTCGTCTGCTACTCCCCTGGTCTGCCTCGGCTCACCCTGTTCGTCGAAGACCGGCAGTTTCACCCACGAGTACTCCTCCTGATACCCCGTGCACCAAATGACGTTCACGGCCTCCACCCTTGTCCCGTCGTCCAGGACCGGCAAGCCTTCCGAAACCCCCGCCAGCCTTGGAACCAACTGCACTCCCGCGGCCGCCAGGTCCTTGGTCTTGGTCCGGATCAGCGGCGCCGCCATGGATTTGAACCCCGGGGCGGCCTTGCGTCCGATCGACGTGTTAAGCGTGAGAACGTGGACGCCCAGGAACTTCACTACCGGCAGGGCGAAACGTGCTGCTGCCCGGCCATGCTTCATGGGCATTTCGCCGCTGGGCTTCCCGGCAAGAACGGTGGCATGCGACCCTCCAACGTCAAGGGCGATCTCCGCCCCCGAGTTCCCAAGCCCCACAACCAGTACCGTTCCGTCCCTCAGCTGCCCCGTGTTCTTGTAGTCCTGGGAATGCAGCTGGACTATGTCCGGATCCAGCTCTCCTGCGAACCCGGGACGTTTCGGACGATGGTGCCCGCCGGTCGCAATCACCACGTTGCGCGCGTGCCAGTGCCGGTCCCCTGCCGCGACAACAAACCCCTCACCTTCGGATCTGATTTCCTCCACATGGACACTGGACACGAACGGGAGGTCAAAACGACGCACATAATCCTCCAGATAGTCGGCCAGTTGATCTTTCGTGGGGAACGCAAGGCGGTGTCCGGGGAAAGGCCAGCCCGGAAGCCCGTCATATTTGGCGGGCGTGAACAGCTTGAGTGAGTCCCAGCGTTGACGCCAGGCATCCCCTGGCCTTCCGTGCTGATCCAGAATGAGGAAGTCACGGCCTTCCTTGGCCAACCAGTATGCGAGCGCGAGCCCGGCCTGGCCACCTCCCACGATGACGGTGTCTACCTCTTGAAGTTGGTTCGATGTCATGATGCGCTCCTTTCGCGTTGCAGTGGATCCTTTGTTGTTTGGTCCAACTTGTTGTTTGGTCCAACCGGTCAATGCACCTCATGCGGTATGTGAACCTCCCTCGGACTGGCTTCGTGCACCTCAGACGGCCTGGCCTCGGGCGTCTTCCGGTACCGCAGGCACCACGCGAGCATCAGTGCGGATGCCACTACATAGAAGGCGTGCAGAAGCCATACAGGACCGGCCGGAAGATCAAAGACATAGAACGAATGCACGGCATTGGCGATGTTGGTCAGGGCAATGTTCCCCAGGCTGTAGGACGCCACATCCTTTGTTCGGACCGCCTTGAGAAGCATGGGCAGCATGCTGGCGGCGAAGAGCACGGTTGAAACGGTGCCGGCAAGCAGTGGAATGTTCATAGGGCCAAGCTATGAGCCCAGCCCCTCCCGTCGCGTCGGCAGAATGACGCATTCGATTCCACACGGTATGGGTATTTCTGCGCAGCAGGTGACAGAGGGTCCTGCGGAACGGTGCGGGAGGTGATGGGGGTTCAGTGGATCAGGCCATGCTCGAAGGCGTAGCCCGTGGCGGCGGTCCTGGACGGCACAGCAAGTTTGGACAGGATGTTGCTGACGTGCCTGGCCACGGTCTTTTCGCTGAGATACAGCTCCCTGGCGATGGTACGGTTCGCGTGGCCACTGGCAACGAGCTGCAAGACTTCCAGCTCACGGCTGGTCAGCGGAGAACTGTTCTGACTTTTCTCGCCCGTGAGCTCCAAAACATGGGCCACTGCAGGCGCCGCTCCGAGATCGGCAAACTCATCTTTGGCAGCTTCAAACTCCATGGCAGCCGAGTCCGGATCTCCCAGCTGCGAGCAAGCACGCCCCGCCAGGACCCTGCAACTGGCCGCGCCGTACGGAGCCTCCAGGCTGTACCAAAGACGCCACGCCTTTCTCGCCACTGACAGGGAAGCGTGCGGTTTGCCCTCCGCAAGCAGCACAGTGGCTTCCGCCTGGCCAGCGAGCGCCTGCTCGAGGGGCATGCCGCCGCCTTCCGGGGACCCGAACTCGTCTGCGGCGGCCCGAGCCGCCTTGACGTCTCCGGCAGCAAGTTCGACGTCGACGACGGCCGGGAGGAGTCGACGGCGGTTGGCTGGGTCAGAAAGGGAAAGGGCACGGCGAAGCATGGACTGGGCTTGTGGCTCTTTGCCCTGCCCGGCCAGGACGAGTGCCAGCCCTGGCAGGGCCTCGAATCCGGTCTCAGCGGCCTTGGCATAAGCTGCCATGGCTTCATCGTCACGGCCGGTCAGGCGAAACAGCTCGCCCTGGAGGTACCACGCGCCCCAGACTGCTTCCGGGTCGCCATGGCGGGAACGGTCCTGGGCGATCCGGAGTGCGGCCGTGGCATCCTCCCAGGCACCGTGGAGGATGAACAGTTCGGCCCTGTGCGACTGGCACTGCCCGCTGAACATGACCATGTCCGGTTGCTGTCCGCACCACCGGGCAAGTGCAGCTGTCCACTCGTGGGCACGCTTGACGTCCAAGGTCAGGCGACAGCTTCCGATGACTGCACAGTAGATAATGCCGGACGGAATGGGCGACACTTCGCCGGCGGTGACGGAAACCATGACGTCGTCCAGGAACTCCAGGCCCTCAGCGGGAAAACCCAACGCGATCCGTGCTGTACCCACGCCCAGCTGGCCCAAGGCCGTCAGGTCCCGGTCGTGGAAGCGCTGCCCCACAGCCAAGGCACGGCCAAAAAGCTCGTTGCCGGCTTCCGGGTTTCCCCCATACAGCGCGCCCAGCGCCGATGGGATCAAAAGGTAGCCCTCCGCTTCGGTGGGGTCATCCATCCCATCCACCAACTGCTTGGCCCTGGATAACCAGCCGGAACCACGTGCGGGTTCCCCGAGGTTCATAAGGTACAGGACCAGCCACGCAGCGCAGCGGGCAGCTCCGGCAATGTCCCCCATGGTCACGTACTCGTCATGTGCCCGCGTCAGATAGGCCACACCTTCCGATTCCTTGCCCAGGAGCATGGCAACCGAGGCAACAAGCTCAATGTCCTGGGAGGCAGGCCGCCTTCGGTATCCGCCCGGGCGAGGCAGTCCAAGGCATCGCTCCAGCGATGCTCGAAGAACGCCGAGCGTCCGAGATCCAAGGTTGTGGCCGGCATAGTCGTTACTCATCCCGCGACCGGGAACAGCCCGGTTGGCGCACCCAAGCCGCCGTATAAGCGTCAGGTTACTGCCGTCGTCGAACGCTCACAATAGCTTGGGCAGGCGTGCCTGCCGGGCGCCCCGGGACGCAAGAAGCCCCGGCCACGCGAACGTGACCGGGGCTCCAATAAATCAGGCTGCTAGTGGCTGTGGCCTGCGTGTGCGTCTTCTTCCTCAGCCGGCTTCTCGGCAACCAGGGTCTCGGTGGTGAGAACCAGGGCAGCGATGGAAGCGGCGTTGCGGAGAGCCGAACGGGTGACCTTGACGGGGTCGATCACGCCAGCGGCGATCAGGTCCTCGTACTCGCCGGACTTGGCGTTGAAGCCGTGGTTGGCTTCCAGCTCGGACACCTTGGCAACAACAACGAAACCGTCGAAGCCGGCGTTCTGGGCGATCCAGCGCAGCGGCTGAACCAGGGCGCGGCGGACGATGCCCACAGCTGCTGCTGCGTCACCTTCCAGCGCCTTGACGGCCGGGGACTCGTCCAGTGCCTTGAGGGCGTGGATGAGAGCGGAACCGCCACCGGAAACGATGCCTTCTTCGAGGGCTGCACGCGTAGAGGAAACAGCGTCCTCGATGCGGTGCTTCTTTTCCTTCAGCTCAACCTCGGTGGCTGCGCCGACCTTGATCACGCCGATGCCGCCGGCCAGCTTGGCCAGGCGTTCCTGCAGCTTTTCCTTGTCCCAGTCGGAGTCCGTCCGGGTGAGCTCAGCGCGCAGCTGGGCAACGCGGTCAGCCACGTCCTCAGCAGTGCCGGCGCCGTCAACGATGGTGGTGTTGTCCTTGGTCACCGTGATGCGGCGTGCGGTACCGAGTACCTCGAGGCCAACGGTGTCCAGGCTCAGGCCAAGGTCCGGGGAAACAACCTGGGCGCCCGTGAGCGTGGCGATGTCCTGGAGCATGGCCTTGCGGCGGTCGCCGAAGCCCGGAGCCTTGACGGCAACAACGTTGAGGGTGCCGCGGATGCGGTTGACGATCAGCGTCGAGAGGGCTTCGCCTTCGATGTCTTCGGCAATGATGAAGAGCGGCTTGTTGGCCTGCAGGGCCTTCTCCAACAGCGGCAGGAAGTCCTGCAGCGAGGAGATTTTGCCCTGGTTAATCAGGATGAGGGCGTCCTCGAGGACGGCTTCCTGGCGCTCTGCGTCGGTGACGAAGTACGGGGACAGGTAGCCCTTGTCGAACTGCATGCCTTCGGTGAGGACCAGCTCGGTCTGGGTGGTGGAGGACTCTTCAATGGTGATGACACCGTCCTTGCCAACCTTGCCGAACGCTTCGGCGAGGAGCTCGCCGACTTCGTCGCTCTGCGCGGAGATGGCTGCGACGCTGGCAACCTGGGTGCCTTCAACTTCGCGGGCGTTCTCCAGGAGGCGGGCTGCGACGGCTTCAACGGAAACCTCGATGCCACGCTTGATCTCACCCGGAGCGGCGCCGGCGGCAACGTTGCGCAGGCCTTCCTTGACCAGGGCCTGTGCAAGCACGGTGGCCGTGGTGGTGCCGTCGCCTGCGACGTCGTTGGTCTTGGTGGCTACTTCCTTGGCCAGCTGTGCGCCAAGGTTCTCGTAGGGGTCGTCAAGCTCAACTTCACGCGCGATGGTGACGCCATCGTTGGTGATCGTGGGAGCGCCCCACTTCTTGTCCAGCACGACGTTGCGGCCGCGCGGGCCAAGCGTCACCTTGACAGTGTTGGCGAGCTTGTCGATACCGGCCTCAAGAGACCGGCGGGCAGCATCGTTAAAAGCAAGCTGCTTTGCCATGGTTGTGTCCTTTCAAGACAGAAAACCCGCACCGCTGAAGGTCGGAAATGATTTCCAACGCGACGGCGGTGCGGGGCTCCGGGAAGTTACTTTACGACGATCGCAAGGACGTCGCGGGCGGACAGAACGAGGTACTCGTTGCCGCCGGTCTTGACTTCGGTTCCACCGTACTTGGAGTAGATGACGACGTCGCCAACAGCTACGTCAACCGGTACGCGGTTGCCGTTGTCATCGAAGCGGCCGGGGCCGATTGCAACAACTTCGCCTTCCTGCGGCTTTTCCTGTGCGGAGTCCGGAATGACCAGGCCGGAAGCCGTGGTCTGCTCTGCTTCGAGCGGGCGAACAACAATACGATCCTCAAGAGGCTTAATCGAGACCGACACTCGGACTCTCCTTTTCATGAGCTGATTCATGGACTAAGAACTAGGGTGCCGGAGCGTACATCCGCCGTCGCGGTGCCGGAAGACGCTTGGCATTTATTAGCACCCTCCGGGGGAGAGTGCTAACTAGACTCTATGTAAATCGTTAGCACTCGGTCAAGGTGAGTGCCAGCATTTCGTCATGGGTGAACGCAGGTCACCGTCCCGTGAGGTCATCCAGGTCGTAGTCCTGGCCGTCGTCATCCTCGTCCAGCGGGGCGTTGCCACGGTTCAGGTACAGGAGCACAGCGGCCGCAACAGCAACGACGCCGGAAATCACCAGGGTGATAATCCCACCGGTTCGGGCGCCGCTGTAGAGCCCGCGGATGTCCCGCGCTTCGTCGGTGGCATCATTGACGCTCTTGCCTGCGACGGAATAGGTGGCCGCATTGAAGGAATCCAACGCGAAGATGATGATCAGCAGGCCTATGCAGACCACAGCGATCACGGCCCCCGCTATGAGGGCGGGTCGCGCGAACTTCATCATGGTGGAGGGTTGCGGGGCTGCGGTGTCTTCCATGAAAACAACCCTATCCGGCTGGTTCGCCCGTCACGTTGTCAAGTGCCGCGCCGTTAGGCTTGATTCCATGCCTCACGCACCGCAGGAACAGATCGCACCCTTGCTGACCACTGAAGGATGGGAACTCCTGGCCTCCTTGGGGCCCTACCGCGAGGCCGACGCTTTCAGCACCAATGCGGATCTCCGCAAAGCCGGCCACTCCGCCGAATTGGTGGCCGCAGTCCTGACGCAATCACGGCTGCGCACCCGCGCCGAGGCAAAGTTCGGCGAGTTCGCCCGGCAGATGCTGTTCACCCAGGCAGGCTTGGAGCAGGCCACGCGGTTGAATGTCGCCGCCCGGCACGCCGAGCGCTTCGCCAAGGCCGGCATCTCCCATGTGGCCGACCTCGGGTGTGGCCTCGGCGCCGATTCCATGGCCATGGCGTCCATGGACATTTCAGTGACAGCCGTTGAGATGGATGAAACCACTGCTGCCTGCGCCACCATTAACCTCATCCCGTTCCCGCACGCCACCGTGGTGCACTCGGACGCCACGTCTGTGGAGCTGGACGGGATCGACGGCGTATGGCTGGATCCTGCACGCCGCACGACGTCCACGTCGGGGACCAAGCGGATTTGGGACCCTGAGGCCTTCTCTCCCCCCTTGTCCTTCGTGGAGAAGCTGGCGGCCACCGGACGTGCCATCGGCGTCAAGATGGGCCCCGGCATCCCGCATGACTCCGTTCCCTCCGGCTGTGAAGCCCAGTGGGTCTCGGTGGGCGGGGACGTCACCGAAGTGACCCTGTGGTTCAACGCCGTAGCCCGACCCGGCGTGCGCCGTGCTGCCCTGGTCATCGGCAGCCAGGGCGCCGCCGAAATCACCAGCGGCGAGGACTTCGACGCCGGTCCGGCAGCCGCCGTCGGGCCTGTTGAAGGTTTCTTGTACGAACCGGACGGCGCAGTGATCCGCGCAGGCCTGGTGGCCGACATCGCTGAAAGGCTGGGCGGGCATCTGGTGGACGAGCACATCGCCTACATCTGCGCGCCGGAACTGCACGACACTCCGTTTGCCCGGGCCTACAAGGTGCTTGAGGTGATGCCCTACAACGTCAAGGCCCTCAAGGCCTGGGTGAAAAGCAATGGCATCACCGTGCTGGACATCAAGAAGCGCGGCACGGCCGTGACTCCCGAGGAGCTGCGCAAGCAATTGCTTCCCGCCAAACCATCAAAGGGCAAGGACGCAAAAACAGCCACCCTGGTCCTCACCAGGATCGGCGAGGAAAGAGTGGCTGTTGTGGTGGAGCCGGTCACGGCCTAGCACCTCAGCGACGGGAGAACTCCGAGGCTTCGCGGACCTGTCCGGCACTGGGGCGCACACCCGTGTACAGCACGAATTGTTCTTCGGCCTGGATGGCGATGACCTCGGCACCGGTGATGACCTTCGTGCCGGAGTTTCTGGCGGCGGTGATGAGCGGCGTCTCCGAAGGCAGCGCAACGACGTCGAACACCACCTGCGCAGCAGCAATGGTGGCGTCATCGAAGGACTGGGCAGTTTCGTCCGCACCCGCCATGCCCAGCGGGGTGACGTTGATGATCAGGTCCGCTGTTGAGCCGTTGACGTCGTCCTGCCACCCGAATCCGTAGAGGTCCGCGAGTGCACGGCCGGTGGTTTCATTGCGGGCCACGATAGTGACAGCGGTGAACCCCGCGTCCCGGAGCGCTGCGGCTACGGCCTTGGCCATGCCTCCGGCACCCCTGAGAAGGACAGTGTGGCTGCTGGGAACCTGGTGGTCCTTCAGGAGCCGGGCAATGGCGATGTAATCGGTGTTGTAGGCAGTAAGGACGCCGTCGTTGTTCACGATGGTGTTCACCGAATCGATGGCTTTGGCCGAAGGGTCCATCACGTCAACCAGCGGGATGACGGCTTCCTTGTACGGCATGGACACCGCGGCACCCCGGATGGGGAGGCCGCGGATGCCCGCTACCGCGAGGGTGATGTCAGTGGGCGCGAATGCCTTGTAAACAAAGTTCAGGCCGAGCAGATCGTAGAGATAGTTGTGGAACCTGGTCCCGATATTGCTGGGCCGGGCCGCAAGCGAAATGCACAGGGACATGTCTTTGTTCAGGATTGGCATTCCCCCATTAAACGCCCTGTTGGTAGAGCCGTGTATTCATTGCACTTTTTACCCTGCCGCGAGTTAGCCCTGGCGCGCCTTCATCCTGGGGTTGTTCTTGTTGATGACGAAGGTACGCCCCCGCCTTCGCACGATCTGGGCGCCGGGGATCTTCTTGAGGGCACGCAGTGAATTCCTGACCTTCATGGTGTTTCTCCTTTGATGTGGGTGTGGGTCTTCGGTTTAGAGGGCGTCGCTGAGTTCCAGGGGGTCGTCCCAGACGCCGGAGTCCAGTGTCATTTCGGCCTCCGTCAGTTGGCAGCCATCCAGGAGTTCGCGGATTTCCGTGGGATCGATGTCCTCGGAGCGTCCGGTGATGGCAAGGACGGTGCCGCGGTCGCCGTGGTGTGGGTGCCAGTCCAGGAACGCGTCGACGTCGGCGCCGGCCTTTGCGGTTGCCCCCTCGCCAGGGCCGGATCCTGCTGAGTCGGCCAGCCAGTTCCCGGTACTTTCCAGCCAGACCCTGGGGCCTATGCCCTGGACGGCGATCCGCCGCGTGGGCGCGGAGGCGATCCACAGCCGACCGCGCAGCCAGTGCGTACCGATGGCCAGCTGTGGCAGCGCATCACGGAAGCGTCCTGGGTGAAGGGGACGGCCCGTTTTGTGGAGCACGGTCCGGAAGGGACCCGGATTTTCACTCAGGGGCACACGCACGACGCCGGGCCGGTTACGTGCCGCTGCTTCAGCATCGTCGAAGCAACCCGGCCGGAATTCCCCGGCCGACCCGACGGCGTTGGCATGGGGCGCCAACTGGCCCAGCAGCTCCAGGCCAACCAGCCATGCCTCCGATCCTTCACGTTGATCCCCGGTCAATACCGCTCCCAGACCCGGGGAAACCATCACGGTATCCACTTGGCCGAACTCACCGATCAGGAATTCGCCACTGGTGCGCTCATCCTGGGGCATGGAGGTGAACCCGGATTCGAACAGGGTGTGTCGGTCCCAGATGTGGTCATCCAAATCCGCCGGGTCCATGGCCAGCACCGCATTGTCCATGACCGCCGGCTGGCTGAGTCCACGGCGAAGTTCTGCGACGGCCATTCCTGCGGCGACTCCCGGCGGGAGGCCCAGGACCACGTGGTCGAAGCCGCAGGCGGCGAGGCGTTCCGCCGTCGGGACTACGTCAAGCCGGACGGTGCAGCTGAGGCAACCATGCTCCAGGACCGTGGTTTCGCGTTCGAACAGCTGACCGCCCCGATAGACGCGTCGGAGGACCAGGGAACCGTCCAGGAGATCATGGAGGACCACCACGGAGTTCTCATGGGTTCGGCCGAGCCTTGCGGTGGCTGCCTCGCGGCATTGGCTGTCCAGGGAACTGACTACTGTGAGGTGCATGGCTAGAGTCTAATGCGAACAATTCTCATTAACAAATGACCGCATGCTTCGACGGCAGTTCCTGTCGATATCACCGGCGTTCCGGCTGCATTAGACTTGATCCGACCGCTGGCGGCCCCGCAGCGGGGGACCGCGCCCAGCTGACACAAAACAATGAGGGGACTGAGGGGACTACGTGCAGATTGATTTTGCGCCATCCAGGCAATCGACACTGGGTGTGGAATGGGAGTTGGCGCTCGTCAATGCACGTACCGGGGAACTGGTATCGGTAGCGAACGATGTCCTGAAAGGCGTCGCTGCCAACCACCCGGACCTCAATGAGGACGACGAACACCCCCATATCAAGCGCGAACTGCTCCTCAACACCGTTGAACTTGTCACCGGCATCTGCGAGACCGTCAAGGACGCGAAAGAGGACCTTGGCCGTTCCCTCGCCGCGGTCCGCGAAGTCACCGATCCCATGGGCGTTGAAGTGTTCTGCGCAGGCAGCCACCCCTTCAGCCCTCCCCTGCTCCAGCCCGTCACGGACAAAGAGCGCTACGCCAAGCTGATTGAGCGGACCCAATGGTGGGGACGCCAAATGGTCATCTACGGCGTCCACGTCCACGTGGGCATCGACCGCCGGGACAAAGTCCTCCCCATCCTCGACGGCCTGGTCAACTACTTCCCGCACTTCCAGGCACTGTCCGCCTCCAGCCCTTACTGGGCCGGGGAAGAAACCGGGTACGCCTCCCAGCGTGCCCTCATGTTCCAGCAACTCCCTACCGCCGGGTTGCCCTTCCAGTTCGAAACCTGGGAGGCATATGAGTCCTACGTCCAGGACATGTTCACCACCGGAGTCATCGACTCGACATCCGAGATCCGCTGGGACATCCGCCCCGTCTCAAACCTGGGCACCATCGAAATGCGCATCTGCGATGGCCTGGCCACGCTTGAAGAAGTAGGCGCCATAGCTGCGCTGACCCAGTGCCTGGTGGACGAATTCTCCTCCACCCTGGACGCCGGCGGCAGCATCCCCACTATGCCGCCATGGCATGTGCAGGAGAACAAGTGGCGTGCCGCGCGGTACGGCATGGAAGCCATCATCATCCTCGACGCCGAGGGCAACGAGCAGTTGGTCACCGAACACCTCGCGGAAACCGTTGCGCGGCTTGAACCTGTGGCGGAAAAGCTGGGTTGCTCCGAGGAACTGGCAGACGTCCTGAAAATCATCGACCGTGGAGCCAGCTACCAGCGCCAACGGCGTGTTGCTGCTGAGCACAACGGGGACCTGCAGGCAGTGGTCATGGACCTCGTGCAACAAATGCGCAAGGGTCCGGACGCCTGATAGTTGGAGACTGTGCCTGCCTGGGCGCGAACCTAGGCAGGCACTGACACCGTAGTCACCGGCATGGAGGAATCCGGTGCGAAAGCTATTCCGCTCGGGCCAATGCCGGCCATGATCAGCTGCGCACCGAGGGCCGCAACCATGGCACCGTTGTCCGTGCAAAGGTCCAGCGGCGGAACGTGAAGTGTGATCCCGGCCGAGGCACAGCGTTGCCCGGTCAGTTCCCGCAGGCGCGAGTTGGCTGCAACTCCCCCACCCAGCAACACATCGGTGATGCCGTGTTCCTTGCAGGCCAGGACCGCCTTGGAGCTGATCACGTCCACCACGGCTTCCTGGAACGCCGCGGCGATATCTGATACGGGCACTTCCTCGCCACGGGCCTCGAACTGTTCAACGCACCGGGCCACCGCCGTTTTCAGGCCGCTGAAAGACCAGTCATAGCGGTGCGGGCCCTTTTCCTCCGCCGTACCCATGTATTTGGGCTGCGAGAGGCCGCGCGGGAAACGGATGGATTTGGGATTGCCGTGGCGTGCCAGTTTGTCGATGGCAGGTCCACCCGGGTAACCGAGGCCAAGGATGCGGGCCACCTTGTCATAGGCTTCACCCGCGGCGTCGTCGATGGTTGAGCCCAGCAACTCAACGTCATCGGTGATGCTCCGGATCCGCAGGATTTCCGTGTGCCCACCCGATACCAGCAGCGCACCAAGGTTCTCGGGCAACTTTCCGGCGCCCAGGCCGGCGGCAGCCCCGGCGTCGTGCTTGCCGTCCGCAGCCTTTCCGTTGGAGGCGGGCTGCCGATCCAGGAGCCCCACGCCAACGTGCGCCACCAAGTGGTTAATGGCGTACAGCGGCTTGCCGGTGGCAACAGCCAACGCTTTCGCGGCACAGACCCCCACCATCAGCGCGCCGGCGAGGCCGGGTCCGGATGTGACGGCAATGGCATCAAGGTCGTCCAGCGTGACACCAGCCTCATGCAGGGACTCCTGCAAGGTGGGAACAAACGCGTCCAGGTGTGCACGCGAAGCGATCTCCGGGATGACGCCCCCAAAACGTACATGCTCTTCCATGGACGAGGACACTGTGTTGGTGAGCAGGGTGGTGCCCCGCACGATCCCTACGCCGGTCTCGTCGCACGAGGACTCGATGCCGAGCACCAATGGTTGCTTGGGCTGTTCCGGATGAGCGCCGCTCACGCTGTGTCTCCTTCGTGGGGTTTGTTCAGTTCAAGCCGCATGATCAGTGCATCCGTGCCGTCCCGGTAATAGCGGGGTCGGACGTGGATCTGCTCGAAGCCGAACCGCACATAGAGTTGCTGGGCCCGGGGGTTGTCTGCCCGGACCTCCAGAAGGACGTCCGCCGCCCGGCGCCGCCGCGCTTCGTCGATGAGTTCGGTCAAGACGGCGGAGCCGATGCCCTTGCCTTCAAACTCAGGCACGACGGCGATCGTCTGGACGTCCGCGATCGGCTCGATGCACATCAACCCTGCATAAGCCACGATCTCCCCGGCCACCTCAGCCACCACATAACGGCGGGTTTCGGGCTGTGCCAACTCATCGAAGAACATCTGCAACGGCCAGGCGTCCACGGGGAACAACCGGCGCTCCAGGGTCTCCACTGCCGGGATATCGGCTTCCGTCATGTCGCGCAGGGAAACCCCTGCGAGCTCAAGCTTGGGTGACAATTTCACAGTTCGCGTCCCATCACAGCGCACGCTTCCGGGGCCCGGGCACCTGCGCGTCGGATTCCCGAAGATACAGCGGGGTAGAGTCCAGCAACGCCTGCCCGGCCGTGAGCTTGGCCAAGGCAAACTGGCCCAGCGATGCTGCGTCGGGCTGGGTCTGGGCAAAGTCCTCGTTGGCATTCAGGACCTCGGCGTACAAACCTGCGCCGGCGCCGAACACCGGCAAATCCGGAAGCCCGGAAGCGAAGCCCACATGCGGCCCGTCAACAAGCTCCGGCAGTTGGCCGTCTGCCAAGGTATAGCGCGCCCAGTAGACCTCCTTGCGCCTGGCGTCGGTGGCCACCAGGAACTCAGGAGCAGCGGACGTGGACTCGGCCACCTCAAGGGCGATCGCGTCCAGGCTCATCAGGCCATACAGGGGTTTGTTCCAGACGAAAGCCAAGGTTCGGGCGGTCGCAATGCCGGAGCGCAGGCCCGTAAACGGCCCCGGTCCCACTCCGGTGACGATTGCATCGATATCGGTGCCCGTGACGCCCGCTCCGGCCAGGAGCTTTTCGATCCCGGGAGCCAGGACTTCGGCATGGCTGCGGGTGTCCTCAGTTGCGAAGGAATCCACCACGCTTTCCATGGCGTCGTCGGAAATCAGTGCGGCACTGGCTACCGCGGAGGTGTCTATGGCCAGGATCAGCATCAGTTGCCTTTCTCTGGTGACGGGGTTTCAAGAAGCCGCGGAACTTCGGCCCAGCGGGGACCGTATCCACGGAAAACCAGGGTGCGGGGTTCGTCGTCGTCATCGGTATCGAAGTCCATGACGTCGCCGGCTGCTGCGGCGTCGGTTGCCGGACTCTCCCCACCTACAGACCTGTGCAGGTCAACCTCCAGGCGGCTGTCCGAGAGGTGCTCCACCCGGTCCCGGCCCCACTCCACCACGGTGACCGCGGTGTCCATGGTGTTCTCCAGATCGATGTCGTCGATCTCCGCGGCCGATTCCAGCCGGTAAGCATCCACATGGACCAGGTCCGGGCCGCCGGGCCTGGGGCCATCGGCGAGATTGGGATGGATCCGGACCAACACGAACGTGGGGGAAATGATGCCGGCGCGGACGCCAAGGCCTTCGCCCAGCCCCTGGGTGAACGTCGTCTTTCCGGCACCCAGTTCGCCCGTCAGGACCAGGAGATCCCCGGCCTCAAGCACCCCGCCCACAGCTGCTGCGAGCGCATGCGTCTGCTCCGCCGTCGTGACCGTCAGGGTGCGCTCCCATTGGGGTTCGCTCACAGTGCTGCCGTCTCTGTCGCGTGGCCGGCAGCCTTGTGGGCCTCTGCCTGCGCAGGCACCTCGTTGATGTAAGTGCGCGGCACCCGAGGGCTGATGCGGGTAACAATCTCATAGTTGTTGGTCCCCGCGGCCGCGGCCCAGTCGTCAGCCGTGGGACCGCCGTCGGCACCGTCGCCGAGCATGACGGCTTCGGCGCCCTTGAAAGCCGCTGCCTCGTCCGACGTCAGTGCTCCGAGGTCAATGACCATCTGGTCCATCGCGATCCTGCCCACTACGGGGTAGTTGGTGCCGTTGACGCGGACCGGGCCGCCGGTGCCAATGCGCGGGACACCGTCGGCGTAGCCCAACGGCACCAGGCCCAGCGTGCTTTCCCCGCTGGTCCGGTAGTTGAGGCCGTAGGAGACACCCTGACCCTCGGGGACCTTCTTGCAGTTGGACAGGAGCGTGCGGACTGTCATGGCCGGGTGCAGGCCAAGTTCGGCAGAAGTTGCCCCTTCGAAGGGCGAGAGTCCGTAGATGCCGAGGCCCACGCGCACAAGATCGAAGTGTGAGTCCGGGCGGGACAGCGTGGCAGGGGTATTGGCGATATGCCGGACTTCCATGTCCACTCCGGCGTCCTCGGCCATGGCGATTGCTTCACGGAAGACGGCCAGTTGCTCATCGGTTTCCGGCCGGTGCGGCTCGTCAGCCACAGCGAGGTGCGAGAAGATACCCACCACGCGCAGCAGGCCTTGATCCTGGTACTCCATGGCCTGGCCAACCAATTGATCCCAATCGGCAATGGGGCAGCCGTTGCGTCCCAGGCCGGTATCCACCTTGAGGTGGACGCGTGCGGGCCGTTCCTGTTCGCGGGCTGCCGCGACCACGGCGTCCAACTCCCAGCCGGAAATTCCGACGTCGATGCCGGCGGCCACTGCCGCTTGGAAGTTGCTTTCACGGGTGTGCAGCCACGCGAGCAGCGGGGCATCCACTCCGGCAGCGCGCAAGGCGAGCGCCTCGGAGATGTGCGCGACACCGAGCCAGGCGGCCCCGGCGTCGAGCGCTGCGCGTGCCACCTGGACGGCTCCGTGACCGTAAGCGTCCGCCTTCACCACGGCCATGACCGTAGCAGGGGACGCGATGGCGACGAACTGACGCACGTTGTGCCGCACGGCTTCGAGGTCAATCACGGCGGAGCGTTCCAGCACCGCCGACTTTGCTATGGAGGCTTTCGACCCGATACCGATTTCTGCAGCTGCTTCGTAAGTCACCCTAGAGATTCTAGTGGTGCCGGTGAATTCGGGTTAACTGCCGGCCGGCCGATGCCCCGCAGCGCGTCGGGATGGCGCGCCGGGACTGCGCGTCCGTACTGCGCGTCGCTACTGCGCGTCCGACAAATGCGCGATGGTGGCCCGTGCGCGTCGCTGCGCTTCCGCCGGGATGTCTTTGACGATGGGTTCCAAGAACGCGAACCGCCGAAGCCACTGGCTGGACTGGCGTTCCTTCCGCGCGTTGGCCCGCTGCCACCAGTCGGCGATGTCACCCCACCCGGGGGCCGCCAGCGAACCGCCCACCTCCTGGACGGCCAGCGAGGCGCAGAGGTTCGCGAACCGGAGCCTGTCCCCCAACCTCCACCCCGCCAGGCACCCCACAATGAAGGCAGCCCCAAAACAGTCGCCCGCACCGGTGGGATCGTAGGCGGACACCGGCAGGGAAGGCACCCATTCCTCCTCGCCGGTCTCGGAGTCCAGCGCCACGGCACCCTGCGGGCCGAGCGTCACCACGGCCACGGGGACCCGGTCTGCCAAGGAGTACAGCGCCGCCCAAGGGTCTGCCTTGCCGGTAAAGGCCATGGCTTCGGGCGCGTTGGGCAGGAAGGCATGGAAGTTTTCCAAAAGATCCAGGCGCCGTTCGGACCACTCCCCCGTGGGATCCCAGCCCACCACGCCAAAAAGCTTGGTGCCCCCTTCCTTGGCCGCGAGCATCCACGGTTCCAGTTCCTCACCCAGGTCAGCGACGGCGGCGAGCGCCTTGGGCGGTTGTCCGATCAGCTCGGAGGAACTGATCGGGGCAGGGTGCCCGTGGGTGACCATGGACCGGTCCTGGTTGACGCAGAGGGAAACGGTGACAGGTGAGTGCCAGCCCGGCACTTTTCGTGACAGCGAGAGGTCCACGTGTTCCTGGCTTTCAAGGATCTGCCAGTTGTAGTCGCCGTACCCGTCGTCCCCGAAGGTCGCGGCAAGGTTGGTGCGCAGGCCCAGGCGGGCAGCGGCGATGGCTTGGTTGGCTACCCCACCCGGGCAGCTTCCCATGCCCTCGCTCCAGATCTCCGTGCCGGGTTCAGGGGAGTGCGGAAGACCAGTGAAGATGATGTCCTGGAAGACCGTTCCGGTCAGGAGGAGGTCGCACTGCTGGTCGGCAGTGGACCGTAGGGAAGCAAGGGGATCAAAACGTCGCTGGGGCATAGCGTCCATGCACCGCAGACTACGCTGCACCGTACTGGGCTGCATAGATGTGGAGGCCTGCATAGACTCGGGTCATGCGGCTCATGATTGCCGGTGGCGGCGGCTTCCGGGTACCCCTTGTTTACCGGGCTTTATGCGCGGGTCCGTTTGCCGGGCTGGTGGACGAGTTGGTGCTGTACGACGTCGACGCCGCACGGCTGGCAGCCATCGAAGCCGTGATTGGAGACATGCCCCCGGCGGGCGGTTCCACGCCCGTCGTCGTAGTGTCCACGGACCTGCGGGAGGCCCTCACCGGGGCGGACATGGTCTTTGCTGCCATCCGGCCGGGTGGCACTGCCGGAAGGATCGCCGACGAACGCGTGGCCTTGGACCTGGGGTTGCTCGGGCAGGAGACTACAGGCGCCGGCGGCATCTCCTATGCCCTCCGTTCCATCCCCCGCATGCTGGAACTCGCCCGGGCGATGCGACGACATTGCCCCGAGGCGTGGCTCATCAATTTCACCAACCCCGCCGGCATGGTCACCGAAGCACTGGAGCCAGTGCTGGGGCGCAAAGTGATCGGAATCTGCGATTCCGCTGGTGGCCTGGTGCAGCGGGCGGCGCGGGCTGTTGGCGCGCCACTGACAGAAGGAACGCTCGACGGCGTGGGCTACTTCGGCCTGAACCACCTCGGCTGGCTTTATCGGCTGGCACCGGGCGGGCAGGATCTGTTGCCGGGCCTGCTTTCCGACCATGCCGCCCTTGAGTCCATGGAAGAGGGCAGGCTGTTTGGGCAGCACACCTTGCTGCAGCTTGGCTGCCTGCCCAACGAATACCTGTACTACTACTACCAAACGGCGCAGGCTACCGACGCCATCCGCCGGCAGCAGGAAACCCGTGGGGCGTCCATCCATCACCAGCAGAGTGCCCTGTATCCAGCCCTGGCCAAGGCACCGCACGCCTTTGAGCTGTGGGACAGCGCCCGCCGGTCCCGCGAGGAAGGTTACCTGGCCGAGGCCCGCACGCATGGAGAGCAACGGGACGAGTCTGATCTCGCAGGCGGCGGCTATGAGCGGGTGGCATTGTCCGTGATGCGTGCTCTGTCAGGCGGTGGTTCTGCCCAGCTGATTCTGAACGTGCCCAACTCGCCGGTGTCAGCAGTCGGCCTGGCCACAGCGGACGTGGCCGTGCCCGGGCTGCCGGCGGACGCCGTCGTCGAGGTACCCTGCGAGGTAACGCCCGACGGCGCGTTGCCGCTTACGCAAGCTCGGCCGGGCGGGCAGTTCCTCACGCTGATGCAGCACGTCAAGGAAGTGGAACGACTGACCATCCGCGCAGTGGTGCATGGAGAGCGCAGCGCTGCCGTTGGTGCCTTCGCCGCGCATCCCTTGATCGGCTCGGCGGAGCTGGGCGAACAACTCCTCACCGGATACGAGGCAGCCTTTCCCGATCTGGGGCAGTTGTGGGGCCCTACAGCTTCCGATACATGACGTGCAGGCCGACGTACCCGATCTCCGGGTGGTCAAAGGCTTCAGGGACCGTAGCGAGGATCCGGAAGCCCATGGACTGCCACAGCCACACTGCCCGGACGTTGCTCTCCACCACGGCATTGTACTGCATGGCGTAGAAGCCGGCCGCCTTGGCCTCACTCAGCGAATAGGCGCACAGTGCGCGGGCGATGCCCTGGCCTGAATTGTTCGCCCCCACCATGTACCCGGCGTTGGCAATGTGGCTGCCGCCGCCGGCTTGGTTGGCGTGGAACTCCCCTGTTCCAAGGATCTGGCCCGTGTCCTTGCCCACGGCCACGAACGTCTGGCCGGGAGCGTCCTTGGTCCACTTGTCCCTGGCCGTTTCCTCGGAGGTGTCGCGATCCCAGGTGAAGGTCTCGCCGTCGCGGATCACCGGCTCCAGGATGGCCCAGATACCGGGCCAGTCTTCAGGGGTGGCTTTGCGGATGTCGAAAGTCTGTTCTTGGCTCACAGCGGCCACGCTAGCAGCCTTGTCCACATAGCCGGGTTGCCGTGGGATGGCTTTGATCAGCAGGAGTAGTGTTTTCTGCAGGGCAAAGGCGTGTTTGCTGTTTGCCGTTTGCCGTTTGCCGTGAGTATCAGGAGGAATGCGGTGCCGTTGATCCGTCGTGTGGCGTTCCTGTCCTTGCACACCTCCCCCATGGAGCAGCCGGGTGCCGGAGATGCCGGTGGGATGAACGTCTACGTCCGGGCGTTGGCCATGGCACTCGCGGAGTCCGGGGTGGAGGTGGAGATCTTTACCCGTTCCACCAAAGCGGGCCAACCCGCCGTCGAACATCCAGGGCCCGGCGTCTGCGTCCACAACGTCATGGCCGGGCCGCGCCGGAAACTGCCCAAGGAAGAGCTGCCCGCCCTCCTGCATCAGATGGTGGAAGAAATTGACAGGATCCGGGGAAGCCAACTTCACGGCCGCTACGATGCCATCCATTCGCACTACTGGGTTTCCGGGGTGGCAGGGCTTGAGTTGTCCCAGCTTTGGGGTGTTCCGCTGGTCCACACCATGCACACCATGGCCAAGGTCAAAAACCTGGTCCTCGAATCCGGTGAACGCCCCGAGCCCCGACGCCGCGAAGAGGGTGAGCAGCGGATCGTCGATGGCGCAGCCCGCCTGGTGGCCAATACGCCTGCCGAGGCCGAAGAACTGGTTTCCCACTACGGGGCCGATCTTGACCGGATCGACGTCGCCCCGCCAGGCGTGGACCTCAAAGTGTTCACACCGTCCTTCCGGCGGAAGTCACGTTCCTTGCGGGATGTCAGGCCGGACAGTTTCCATATCCTCTTCGCCGGCCGCATCCAGCGGCTCAAGGGCCCCCAGGTGTTCGTCAAAGCCGCAGGAATCCTGCGCAAGCGCCGGCCGGACATTGACCTTGAGATGACCATCCTGGGATCTCTGAGCGGGGCCAAGGATTTCAACCTTCAGCACATCATCGAAGACGCCGGACTGGCCGACGTCGTCACTCACCGGCCGCCTGTAGTGGCGCCGGAGCTGGCCAGTTGGTTCCGTTCAGCAGACGTCGTGGTCATGCCGTCGTTCAGCGAATCCTTCGGTTTGGTGGCCTTGGAAGCACAAGCGTGCGGTACACCCGTGGTCGCTACCAACGTGGGCGGCCTGTCCCGCGCCATTTCCGACGGGCGAACGGGCATGCTGGTGGACGGGCACGACCCCTCCGACTGGGCAGACGCCCTGGAAGACCTCTACGATGACGTCCAGACCCGGGAAGACATGGGCCGGTTGGCCGCTACCCATGCCGAATCCTTCGGATGGCAGCGGACGGCAGCCATCACCCTGGAAAGCTACCGCGAAGCAGTAGGTGGCTTGCTGGTTCCCCGGCGCTGAGTCGTCGCCGGATCCCCCGCCGGGACTGATAGATTGTCGCGCACAGCGAACCAACGCCTGCAGCACCAACCCCGCTGCGGGGACACCCAGCCGAAGGACAACGATGTCTGAGAACAAGGTCATGTCTGATCTTGAAATTGCCCGCAACGCCACCATCCTGCCCATTGTGGACATCGCCCAACGCGCGGGCATCACAGTGGATGCCCTTGAGTTGTATGGGCCCTATAAGGCCAAGATCAATCCGGCCAAGTTGGTACTCCCGGCCCGCACGGCACCTGGCAAGGTGGTACTCGTGTCCGCCATGTCCCCCACCCCGGCCGGTGAAGGGAAGTCCACCACCACCGTGGGGCTAGCAGACTCACTGGCACGCGCCGGACACAAAGTGATGATCGCCCTGCGCGAGCCCTCCTTGGGTCCCATTCTGGGCATGAAGGGCGGAGCCACCGGCGGTGGCTACTCGCAGGTGTTGCCCATGGACGACATCAACCTGCACTTCACCGGCGACTTCCACGCGATCACATCCGCCAACAACGCCCTCATGGCCCTGGTGGACAACCATATTTTCCAGGGCAACGAACTCGGTATCGATCCCCGCCGCATAGCGTTCAAACGCGTGCTGGACATGAACGACCGCTCGCTGCGGGAAGTGGTCATCGGCCTCGGCGGCCCCGTGCAGGGCGTGCCCCGGCAGGACGGCTTCGACATCACCGTCGCGTCCGAAATCATGGCGGTCTTTTGCCTGGCGACGGACTTGGACGATCTCCGCTCGCGGCTGGGCCGGATCACTTTTGGCTACACCTACGATCGCGCGCCGGTCACCGTTGCCGACCTCGGCGTCGAGGGTGCCCTGACCATGCTGTTGAAGGACGCCATCAAGCCCAACCTCGTCCAGACCATCGCCGGGACACCTGCTGTGGTTCACGGTGGCCCGTTCGCGAACATCGCCCACGGCTGCAACTCGTTGATCGCCACCAGCACGGCCATGCAACTCGCCGACATCGTGGTCACCGAAGCCGGATTCGGAGCAGACCTCGGCGCCGAAAAGTACATGGACATCAAGGCGAGAATCGCCGCGGTGGCGCCATCCGCCGTCGTGGTGGTTGCGACCATCAGGGCCCTCAAGATGCAGGGTGGGGTTCCCAAGGACCAACTCAGCCAACCGAACGTCGAGGCCATGGCCGCCGGGGTGGAGAACCTCCGGAGGCACGTCCGCAACGTCGCTAAGTTTGGCATCTCCCCCATCGTGTCGATCAACAAGTTCGCCACGGACACCTCCGCGGAACTGGAGTGGCTGCTCGCCTGGTGCGCCGCGGAAGGTGTGGAAGCCGCCGTCGCCGATGTCTGGGGCCGGGGCGGAGGAGGCGACGGCGGTGACGACCTCGCTGCCAAGGTGGCAGCTGCGCTGGACGCGCCCTCCGATTTCCACCACCTCTACCCGCTGGAAATCCCTGTGGAGGATAAGATCCGGACCATCGTGCAGGAGATCTACGGGGCCGACGGCGTCGAGTTCTCGGTTCCTGCCCTGAAGCGCCTCGCGGAGATCGAAAAGAACGGCTGGTCCGACTTCCCCGTCTGCATGGCCAAGACACAGTATTCCTTCACGGACGACGCCTCCCGGCTGGGGGCACCGAAGGGATTCACAGTGCACGTCCGGGAGCTGATCCCCAAGACCGGCGCCGGGTTCATTGTCGCGTTGACCGGCGCTGTCATGACCATGCCCGGACTGCCCAAGGAGCCGGCCGCCATGCGCATGGATGTGGACGCTGAAGGCCAACCCACGGGCCTCTTCTAGCCGTCTCCCACATCCCGCGCCCTTCCAGACCCACGCTCTCTCACATCCCGCGCCCTTCAGACCCACGCTCTCTCACATCCCGCGCCCTTCCAGACCCACCGTCTCTCACATCCCGCGCCCTTCAGACCCACGCTCTCTCACATCCCGCGCCCTTCCAGACCCACCGTCTCTCACATCCCGCGCCCTTCAGACCCACGCTCTCTCACTCTTTTAGGAAAAGTGAGCGAGCGTCCACCCCAAACCCGAGGGACGTGAGAGAAGGTTCGGGAAACGACAAACGCCCCCGTATCGGATACGGGGGCGTTCGTCGTAGCAGGGGTGTTTAGCGCTCGATGTCGCCGCGGATGAAGGCTTCAACCTTGTCGCGGGCGAGGTCGTCGTTGAACTGCTCCGGCGGGGACTTCATGAAGTAGCTGGAAGCGGAAAGCAGCGGGCCGCCGATGCCGCGGTCCAGGCCGATCTTGGCGGCACGGATGGCGTCGATGATGACACCTGCGGAGTTCGGGGAATCCCACACCTCGAGCTTGTATTCGAGGGACACCGGGGCGTCACCGAAGTTGCGGCCTTCGAGGCGGACGAAGGCCCACTTGCGGTCATCGAGCCAGGCAACGTAGTCGGACGGCCCGATGTGGACGTCATCGGCGTGCAGCTTGGCCTCAACATTGGAGGTCACAGCCTGGGTCTTGGAGATCTTCTTGGACTCGAGACGGTCGCGCTCCAGCATGTTCTTGAAGTCCATGTTGCCACCGACATTCAGCTGGTACGTGCGGTCCAGCGTGACGCCGCGGTCTTCGAAGAGCTTGGCCATGACGCGGTGCGTGATGGTGGCACCGATCTGGCTCTTGATGTCATCGCCCACGATCGGAACACCGGCCTCAGTGAACTTGTCAGCCCACTCCTTGGTTCCGGCGATGAAGACGGGCAGGGCGTTGACGAACGCTACACCGGCGTCGATGGCGCACTGGGCGTAGAACTTTGCAGCCTGGTCCGAACCGACGGGCAGGTAGCAAACCATGACGTCAGCCTTGGCCTCGCGCAACGCTGCGACGATGTCCACGGTTTCGTCCGGTGCCTCAACAATGGTCTCGCGGTAATACTTGCCCAGGCCGTCCAGGGTGTGGCCGCGCTGGACGGTGACACCGGTGGTGGGGACGTCGGCGATCTTGATGGTGTTGTTTTCGCTGGCGCCGATGGCGTCGGCCAGGTCCAATCCAACCTTCTTGCTGTCGACGTCGAAAGCAGCAACGAACTGGACGTCGTTGACGTGGTACTGGCCGAACTCGACGTGCATCAGACCCGGGATCGTGGCCTTGGGGTCAGCGTCGCGATAGTACTGAACACCTTGGACCAGCGATGCGGCGCAGTTACCTACGCCGACAATGGCAACACGAATCGGATGTGAAGACACGGAACTCCTTTTGAGAACTAAACCTCATGTGCCAGGCGCAGCCCTGACTGAGTCCAGGGCACGACTGATTGGCACGGCGCCATTCGGCGCACTCTTGCATTGTAACCAACACAGCAGGGGCCAGCTTTGTTCCCGGCCGGCCCCTGCTGTTTTATGGCGAAACTTCGGAGGCTACTTCTGGGCCCACCGGTTGATGTCCGACTCCACAGCGAACTCATCGATGGCCGTCAGCTCATCAGTGGTGAACTTCAGGTTGTTGATGGCACTGAGCGTGTCCTCCAACTGGGCCACGCTTGACGCGCCCACCAGGGCAGAGGTCACCGGCGAGCCCTTCGGCTGGTCGCGCAGGATCCAGGCGATGGCCATCTGGGCCAGGGTCTGCCCGCGGCCTTCGGCGATGGCGTTCAATCCCCGGACCCGGTCCAGCTTCTCCTCGGTCAGCTGTGATTCGGACAGGAACCGCTCCTTGGCGGCCCGTGAATCGGCCGGTACGCCGTTGAGGTAGCGGTTGGTGAGCATGCCTTGGGCGAGCGGCGAGAAAGCGATGGAGCCGGCGCCCACCTGGTCCAGTGCCTCGTAGAGGTTGGGGGACCCGTTTTCCGTCCAGCGGTTCAGCATGGAGTAGCTGGGCTGGTGGATGAGCAACGGGGTTCCGAGCTCCTTGAGGATCCGGGCAGCTTCAAGGGTCTGCTCCGGGGTATAGGAGGAGATGCCGGCGTAAAGCGCTTTGCCGGATCGGACAGCGTAGTCCAAGGCGCCCATGGTTTCTTCCAGCGGAGTCTCGGGGTCGGGACGGTGGCTGTAGAAAATGTCCACATAGTCCAGGCCCATGCGCTCAAGCGACTGGTCCAGGCTGGAGATCAGGTATTTGCGGGATCCCCACTCGCCGTACGGACCGGGCCACATGTAGTAACCGGCTTTGGTGGAGATGACCAGTTCGTCACGGTACGGCTTGAAATCATCCTTCAGGTGGCGTCCGAAGTTGGTCTCGGCTGAGCCGTCCGGCGGTCCGTAGTTGTTGGCGAGGTCGAAGTGGTTGACACCGAGATCGAACGCCCGGCGCAGGATGGCACGCTGTTCGTCAAACCGTTTGTCGTCACCGAAGTTGTGCCAGAGGCCCAGCGAGATGGCGGGGAGCTTGAGTCCACTGCGTCCGACGCGGCGGTAGGGCATGGTTTCGTAGCGGTTTTCCGCGGCCGAATAAGTCATACGTACCATCCTGCCACTGCACATTCCGAGGTGACGGCGCTGTCCGCCATGTGGGCGCCGTCACCCCGGATTGTGGATGGCCTAATTGACGCGTGCGACGACGGCGCTCCCGCCGGGAAGCGTCAGTGTCCCCTCATCGAGGACTGCTTCATGGTCAGTGGCCAGCAAGATGGAGCCGCTGAGGGGTGTCCCGAGTGCCTCGTCCCCGAAGTTGCACACCACCCGGACGGTGCCGCGGGAGAACTGCAGCCAGTGTTCGTCGTCGTCGTATTCCACCACTGTGCTGCCGAAGCCACCGTCCACCAACTCGGGGGTGTTTCGGCGCAGCTGTGCTAAATCCTTGTAGAGCTGGAGCAAGCTTGCGTGCTTTCCCTCGCCGACTTCTTCCCACTTGAGTTTGGACCGGAGGAACGTTTCTGGATCCTGTGGGTCCGGCACCACCGCGGGATCCCACCCCATGCGTTCGAATTCCTTGATGCGGCCCTCGGCGGTAGCCTTCCCGAGCTCCGGCTCCGGATGGGAGGTGAAGAACTGCCACGGCGTGGACGCACCGAATTCCTCGCCCATGAAGAGCATGGGCGTAAACGGAGACGTCATGGTCAGCACCGCACCGATGGCCAGCTGCCCGTAGGACAGCGACGCGGTGAGGCGGTCGCCGATGGCGCGGTTGCCGATTTGGTCGTGGTTCTGGAGGCAGACAACCAAAGCTGACGGGTGCGCCAGATCCCTGCGGATGGGCCGGCCGTGGTGCCGCCCGCGGAAGCTGGAGTAGCTGCCATCGTGGAGGAAGCCATGCTCCAGGACCTTCGCCAGGACCGCCAGTGAATCGAAGTCCGAGTAGTAGCCGGTGGTTTCCCCGCTCAGGTTGACGTGAACGGCGTGGTGGAAGTCGTCGCTCCACTGGCCATCAAGTCCGTATCCATTGTCCTTGCGTGGATAAATAAGGCGCGGGTTGTTCAAGTCCGACTCCGCTATCAAAGTCCGGGGAATCCCTGTCTCGGCCTCGATCTGATCACCCAATGCCCCGAACTCCTCCAGGATTTGGACGGCCCGTTCGTCGCGCAGCGCGTGGACGGCATCAAGGCGAAGACCGTCCACATGATAGTCACGGAGCCACATCGCCGCGTTCTCCAGGATGTAGCGCCGGACGTCGTCAGAGCCTGGTCCATCCAGGTTGACGGAGTCACCCCACGTATTTCCCTCCCCTGATTTCAGGTAGGGGCCGAACTTGGGCAGGTAGTTTCCGCTGGGTCCAAGGTGGTTGTAGACGACATCCTGGATGACGCCCAAGCCGGCAGCATGCGCGGCGTCCACGAATCGCTGGTACGCCGCCGGGCCGCCGTAGGGCTCATGGACGGCGTACCAAAGCACTCCGTCGTAGCCCCAGTTGTGGACACCGTTGAATCCGTTGACCGGAAGCAACTCGATGAAGTCCACGCCAAGGTCCACCAAGTAGTCCAGCTTGGCGGCGGCGGCATCCAGCGTTCCTTCCGGGGTGAAGGTACCCAGGTGAAGCTCATAGATGACGGCTCCCTTGAGCTGCCGTCCCTTCCAAGCCGAGTCCTGCCACTCATGGATGGAGGGATCGAACGTGGCGGACAACGCGTGCACTCCGTCCGGCTGCCTCCGCGAGCGCGGATCAGGGAACGGACCCTCTCCGTCCACGATGTACCCGTACGGTACACCGTCACTTTCCTGGCCAACCACATCAGCCGGCGCCCGCCACCAGCCTGGGGCGGCGGCGTCGTGGTGTTCCATGGCGTACTCACGTCCATCGGCAACAAGCCGGACCGAGTCAGCGTTCGGCGCCCAGACGTCGTAGCGGTTTTTTCCAGCAGCGTGCTCCAGCATCATGCTCCCTTATGCGTGTTCAAGCGTGCGTTGCGGTGATGGTTTGCGGTGGTGAGGATCAGTCCGTAGGCACCAGCAGGGCCACGGGGTACTGCTCCAACAATGTGGCCAAATGGACAGTGCCGGCACTGTACGTGGCTCCAGTGAGTTCGTCCCGGGCGTTTCCGGACAACTCAATGGCTGTGTCCCGCCAGCCGCCTTCCCGCGCAAGTCGCTTGGGCAGTCGGGTGGCAACCGTGAGGGCACCGCGCCGATCAGCTCCGCGGTCGAAGGCCACCACGTGATCTGCGGCCGCACCTTGTGCGACCACCGGCAGGTATCCGCCGAAGAGCTCAGGCCGATCGCGCCGCAACCGGAGTGCACGTGACACCACCAGCAGCTTGGCTGCTTCATCCGTGAACGGTGGCGCAGCGCCGTTGTCCAGCTCTGCCAAGGCAGTCATACGGGCCTGGAAGTCAACGGGTCGCCTGTTGTCAGGATCAGTCAGGGAGCCGTCCCGGAATTCTGTGCCCTGGTAGACATCAGGAACCCCGGGCATGGTCAGCTGGACCAGCTTGGCCGACAACGAGTTGGACGTCCCGTACGGTTCGAGCTCAGCGACAAAGTTGGCCAGCGCCGCTGCAACCTCCGGCACATCAAAGACAGAGTCGACGGCGGCGGCCAGGTGGCGCTCGAAGTCCTGGTTGGGGTCGGTCCAGTTTGTTGAGTTACCGGCCTCGCGCGCCGCCTTCAGGGCATACGACTGAAGACGTCCCCGGTCTGCCGGCCACGCACCAACAATTGACTGCCACACAAGGGCTGCCAACGGCCCGTCCGGAATCGGGGCCAACTCCTGGACTGTCCCCAAGAAGAGTTCCCACTCCGGGACGGCCTCGGAAATGACCGATATGCGCGCCCGGGCGTCCTCGCTTCGCTTGGTGTCATGGGTGCTCAGCGTGGTCATGGACAACGGCAGGACCTGCTGGCGGCGGGCCGTGCGCTCATGGAAGACCCCGCTGGACACGGCGAATTCGGTGGGATCGGCCCCCACCTCGGTGAGGGTGCCCAGACGGGTGTAGCGGAAGAACGCTGTGTCTTCCACGCCCTTGGCCATCACCATGCCGGAGGTCTGCTGGAAACGCCGGGCCAAGGCACCGGAGGAATCGAGGAGCAGCGGCCTCAGGTCTTCCAATACCGCTTTGAGGTCCGCACGGTTTTCCGCAGCACGGCGGATTGATTCCTCCAGGACGTCCTGGCCGTAAGGGAGGTAGGTGCGGTAGATCGGGAAGCAGCAAATAACTTCGGCGATGGCATCAGCCACCTTGTCCGCCGGAAGGTCCATGGACTGCGGCACCAGGCGTGCGAGCCTCAGAATCTCCGACCGCAGGATGCCATCGGCAATACGGCGCTTGGTTCCATGGATCATGTCCTCGTAGTCTGCCGGCGCGTCCGCATCCCGCAGCCTGGCATCGAGTGAGTCGAGGTATTCCTCCGCTGCGGGGTCCACGAAGAGCCGGTCCACGTCTGCGAGGGCGTCGTAACCGGTGGTGCCTTCGCAGCTGAAGGTGCCCGGCAACTGCTCCCCCGGCTCCAGGATTTTCTCGACAAGCAGGTACGCGCCGCCCGTTGCTTCCCGCAGCCTGGCCAGATAGCCCTCGGGATCCGCCAGGCCGTCCGGATGGTCGATCCTGAGCCCATCCACCAGTTCCTCACGGAACCACCGGACGATCTCTTCATGGGACTCGTCGAAGACCCACGGAATCTCCACCCGGACACCAGCAAGGGTATTCACCGCGAAGAACCGGCGGTAGTTCAGTTCGGCGTCGGCCCTGCGCCAGCCGATGAGCTGGTAGTGCTGCCGGGCATGGACGTCTTGGGGACTGTCGCCAGGAGCAAAGGTGCCCTCAGCCAAGGGAAAACGGTGATCGTAATAGTGCAGTTCACCGTCCACCACAGTGATTTGCTCCAGGTCCTCATCGCTGCCCAGGACCGGAATACGGATTTTCCCGCCACCGAAATCCCAATCGACGTCGAAGGCCTCGGCGTACTTGGACCCGCGTCCTTCTTTCAGGAGCTGCCACCACCAGGCGTTCTGCCCGGCCGAGGCGACGCCCATGTGGTTGGGCACAATGTCCGCCAGGACGCCCAGACCCTGTTCGCGGGCAGCCTTGGAGAGTGCGGAGAGTCCCTCGGGACCACCGCGCGAGGGATCCACAGTGGAGGGATCGGTGACGTCATAGCCGTGGTCCGATCCCTCCTCCGCGGTCAGGATGGGCGAGACATAGACCCAGTCCACCCCGAGGGTCCGCAGGTAGCCCGTGAGCTCCGCCGCGTCCTGGAGTGTCAGTCCTGGCCGGATCTGGAGCCGGTACGTCGAGACGGGAGTCCTCATGAGTCCGCCTTCTTCGTTGCTCCGGACTCCTCGCCAGCCGGGGCGTCTCCCTTGTAGTCGAAGGGCAGCGACGTCACAGCAGGAGCCGTGATGGACGCCGTTTCCGGAGTGCTCGTCTGGGTCAGCGCAGCCAGTGATGCTGCCACAGAGTGGTCGGGTTCCACCTCGGGAGTGCTGTGCGCACGCAGCACTACCAGGGACTTGGCACCGACCATGAGAATCTGGTCCGGCTTGACGACACCTGCCTCGGCACCTTCTCCGGCGGTGTCGATCATGACGTCCCATGCGGGTGCGTATTCATCCGAAGGAATCCGGAAGCCAACCTCGTCCTGATCCGCGTTGAAGTAGAGCAGGAAGTTGACGTCGGTAATGCGCCGGCCTTGGTTATCACGGCCGTGAATGCCATCGCCGTTCAGGAACACACCAACGGAGCGTCCCAGCGCTTCATCCCAATCCGAGGGACTCATGGTGCTCGCGTCAGCGTCCAGCCATACGATGTCCGGCAGACGTTCGCCTTCGCCCCGGAGCACCGGGCGTCCGTCAAAGAACCGGCTGCGGCGCAGGCTGGGGTGCTTGGCGCGGAGGGCGCACACGGCAGCGGTGAACTCGATGAGCGGCTGGTCCACGTTCTCCCAGTTGATCCACGTCAGTTCAGAGTCCTGGCAGTAGCCGTTGTTGTTGCCGCGCTGTGTCCTGCCGAGCTCGTCGCCGTGGAGCAGCATAGGTACGCCTTGCGAGAGGAAAAGCGTGGCGATGAAGTTGCGCTGTTGGCGCGCCCTCAGGCCCAGGACTGTGGGGTCCTCGGTGGGTCCCTCGGTGCCGCAGTTCCAGGAGCGGTTGTGGGATTCGCCGTCGTTGTTGTCTTCGCCGTTGGCCTCATTATGTTTCTCGTTGTAGGAAACGAGGTCGGCCAGGGTGAAGCCATCGTGGGCAGTGACGAAGTTGATCGATGCCACCGGGCGGCGGCCCGAGTGCTCATAAAGATCTGCGGAGCCGGTCAACCGGGAAGCGAATTCACCCAAGGTGGACGGTTCCCCGCGCCAGAAGTCGCGGACAGTATCGCGGTACTGGCCGTTCCATTCAGTCCACTGCGGC
Organism: Arthrobacter sp. YN; assembly: GCF_002224285.1. Classification (GTDB taxonomy): domain Bacteria; phylum Actinomycetota; class Actinomycetes; order Actinomycetales; family Micrococcaceae; genus Arthrobacter. The sequence goes on from NZ_CP022436.1 coordinate 3,616,086, forward strand.
GGGAAGTTACCCACCTGGTAGCCGCCGGGACCAACGTCCCACGGCTCGGCTATGAGCTTCACCTGGGAAACCACAGGATCCTGCTGGATGAGTTCGAAGAAGGTTGACAGCTTGTCGACGTCGTAGAACTCGCGGGCCAGCGTGGACGCTAGGTCAAAGCGAAAACCGTCCACGTGCATCTCGGTCACCCAGTACCGCAGGGAGTCCATGAGCAATTGGAGGGAGTGCGGGCTCCGGACATTCAGCGAGTTTCCCGTGCCGGTGTAGTCCATGTAGTACTTCTGGTCGTCTTCCACCAGGCGGTAGTACGCGGAGTTGTCAATCCCCTTGAAGGACAACGTGGGTCCCAGGTGGTTGCCCTCTGCCGTGTGGTTGTACACCACGTCCAGGATGACTTCGATGCCCGCGGTGTGCAGGGCACGCACCATGGCCTTGAAGTCCTGGACCTGCTGGCCGGTATCGCCCTTGGAGCTATAGCTGTTGTGGGGCGCAAAGAAACCAATGGTGTTGTAGCCCCAGTAGTTGTTCAAGCCCTTGTCCTGCAGAATGCCGTCGTTGACGAACTGGTGCACCGGCATCAGTTCAATGGCGGTGATTCCCAGTTTCTGCAGGTGCGAGATGACCGCAGGGTGGGCCACACCGGCATACGTACCACGCTGTTCTTCGGGTACCTCCGGGTGCATCTGCGTCAAGCCCTTGACGTGGGCCTCGTAAATGACCGATTTGTGGTACGGAATCCGCAGGAGCTTGTCTCCGTCCCAGTCGAAGAACGGGTTGATGACGACGCCCAGCATCATGTGCGGTGCGGAGTCCTCATCATTGCGGGAATCAGGGTCCCCCAGGTTGTACGAGAACAGCGCCGGGTCCCAGTCGATCTGCCGGTGGATGGCCTTGGCGTAGGGATCCAGCAGCAACTTGTTGGGGTTGAACCGCTGACCGGCGTCGGGGTCGTAGGGGCCGTGCACACGGTAACCGTACTTTTGCCCGGGCTGAACCTGCGGAAGGTAGCAGTGCCATACATAACCATCCACCTCGGTGACTTCCACGCGGACTTCCCCGCCGTCGTCGTCAAAGAGGCACAACTCTACTTTTTCGGCCTTCTCGCTGAACAGCGCGAAGTTGGTGCCGGTGCCGTCAAAGGTGGCACCCAGCGGATAAGCCGATCCAGGCCAGACTTCCATGCGTTCTCCTCTTGATGATGCGAACAACTGCTGCAAGCCTACTCATGACCCATGACACGGACAGTAACCTTACGGTCTTGAAGGGTCGCATTCCGCGTTCAGCGAACCCAGCACGCGCGGAACCGCAGCCATGATCGCCGACGCTGTAATGGGGCCGCCGGCCAATTCCGCGGACGCTGCCGATCCTGCCCGTCCGTGGACGCTCGCCGCAACAGCCGCCAACGCAGCCCAGCGGTCGGCAACGTCCAGTCCCAAGCCGGCATAGGCGCCGTCGTCGTCCTTGATCGTTTCCGCGCACTGCGCCAGCAACGCGCCCAGCACTCCGCCCAGGACATCGCCGCTCCCCGCGGTCGCCATCCACGCGGTGCCCTCGGATTGGCTGAAAACAACGCCCGACGGCGACGCCACCAGTGTGGTGGCTCCCTTCAGGAGCACGGTGGCGCCCGTTTGTTCGGCGGCCTGTCGTACAAAATGCAGGGGACGGGACTCCACGTCATCACGGGTCACAGCAACCTCCCCCGTGGAGGGAAGGGAATCCAGCAGGGTAGCCAACTCCCCAGCGTGTGGCGTCAGTATCCAATGGGGCGGGCAGCGGTCCGGAAGGAGGCTCAGCGCACCCGCGTCCACCACCACCGGCACATCGGCGGCCAAGGCAGCCGCAGCTGCGTCCTTCGCACGCTGCAACTGCTCTTCCCCATCAACGCCCGAGCCCAGCAACCACGCCTGGACGCGGCCGGGTTCATCGGGTTCCCAGAGGGCTTCGGGGGTTTGGGCGAGCACCAACTGTCCCACCGTTTGGGGGCCGGCATACCGCACCATCCCCGCTCCGGCGAGCGCTGCGGCATGTACGCCCAGAACAGCAGCGCCGGCAAACCGCACCGAACCGGCCACAACGCCCAGGACACCCCGGGAGTATTTATGTGCCCGGCGGCCAGGATGGGGCAGTACTGCTCCTACATCCTGGGAGGTGAGGCGGCGGAGCTCCGGTTGCTGGGACTCAAGCGATCCTTCGATGCCGATCTCCACCACGTGCACCCGACCGGCACAGCCCTCGCCGGGATCGGTCATCAGCCCCGCCTTCACGCCGCCAAAGGTAACCGTGACGTCTGCTTCCAGCACCGGCCAGTGAACTTCACCGGTGTTGGCGTCCAGGCCGCTGGGGAGATCGCAGGCCACTACCAACCGTGGACGCAGTTCCTGGAGGGACGCAACCAGTTCAGCTGAAGGGCCACGCAGGCCCCCACGGGCTCCCGTGCCGAGCAGGGCATCGATGATCACGTCGTCGCCGGCACACAGGACCGCGAGTTCTTCAGCGTTCCCGGGTTCGAGGTAAAAGGTCCTCCCGCCGGCTGCGGCAAAAGCAGCCAGCGCCTCCGGGTGGACTTCAGCCGCGGCGAGTACCGCCGTCGTGCGCATCCCCCGGCGGGCCAGTAGGGCCGCAGCGAAGAGACCGTCGCCGCCATTGTTGCCCTTGCCTGCCAGGACAGTCACACTGGCGCCCGCCAGCTTGCGCCGGGTTTTGACCTCGAGCACCACGGCTTGGGCCAGCCCGTAGGCTGCCCGTTGCATAAGAACAGCGCCCTCACCGGCGTCAAGGAGCGGTTGTTCCGCATCCCTGATCTGTTGTCCGGTGAAGGCGCTGATCATTGCTGTTGAGAGTCCGTCTAGCCCTCGGCGAGGACAGTCGCCGTAGCGATGCCGCCGTCGTGGCTCATGGACAGGTGCCAGCGCTTGACGCCCTTGGCCTCGGCCACTGCCAGCACGGTTCCCTTGACCTGGACTGTGGGGCCGTTCTCGTCGAGACCGATCCAGCAGTCCTGCCAGTTCATGCCCGCGGGAGCACCCAAGACCTTGGCCACGGCTTCCTTGGCCGCAAAACGTGCAGCCAAGGAGCGGGTGTTGAGTTCCCGTTCGGCAGGAACAAACAGGCGGTCCCGGAGTCCGGGCGTCCGTTCCAGTTGCCGGCCGAACCGTTCGATGTCTACGACGTCTACGCCAATGCCAACAATCATGGCGTTATTCTACGGTCACGCTCTTGGCGAGGTTACGCGGCTGATCCACGTCATAGCCCTTGGCTCCGGCCAGTTCAGCAGCAAAGATCTGCAGCGGAACGGTGGTGAGCAGGGGCATCAGCAGCGTGGGCGTTTCAGGTACGTAGAACACGTGCTCTGCGTAGTCCTTGACCGACTCGTCGCCTTCTTCAGCGATCACCAGGGTACGGGCACCACGTGCACGGACTTCCTGGATGTTGCTGACCACCTTGGAGTGCAGGGAGTCGCGGCCGCGCGGGGACGGCACCACAACGAAGACCGGCTGGCCGTCGTCGATCAGGGCGATCGGACCGTGCTTGAGCTCACCGGCGGCGAAGCCTTCAGCGTGGATGTACGCGATTTCCTTGAGCTTCAAGGCGCCTTCGAGGGCAACCGGGTAGCCAACGTGGCGGCCCAGGAACAGCACGGACTTTTCGTCCTTCATGCTGCGGGCGAGCTCGCGCAGGGGGCCTGCGTTGTCCAGGATTTTCTGGATCTTGGCCGGGATCTTGTTGAGGTCCGCGAGGACGTCCTTGATCTGGCCGGAGAAGATGTTGCCGCGCAACTGTGCCAGGTAAAGGCCCAGCAGGTAGGCGGCAGTAATCTGCGCCAGGAATGCCTTGGTGGAGGCCACCGCGATTTCCGGGCCGGCGTGCGTGTAGAGCACGGCGTCGGATTCGCGCGGGATGGTTGAACCGTTGGTGTTGCAGATGGAGATCGTCTTGGCGCCCTGTTCACGGGCGTAGCGGACGGCCATCAGCGTGTCCATGGTCTCACCGGACTGGCTGATGGAAACCACCAGCGTGTTGGAGTCGACGATCGGATCGCGGTAGCGGAACTCGTGGGCGAGCTCAACCTCCGTGGGGATGCGGCACCAGTTCTCGATTGCGTACTTGGCAACCAGGCCGGCGTAGGCCGCGGTACCGCAAGCGAGCACGATGATCTTGTCAACCTGCTTGAGGAGCTCGGGATCGATGCGGACCTCGTCCAGGGTCAGCTTGCCATCGAGGTCCGAGCGGCCCAGGAGGGTCTGCGCAACGGCGTCAGGCTGGTCGTGGATTTCCTTCTCCATGAAGGAGTTGAAGCCACCCTTTTCGGCAGATGCCGGGTCCCAGTCAACGTGGTATTCCTTGCCTTCGGCGGGAGCGCCGAAGAAGTCGGTGATTTCCACGGAGTCCGCGGTGATGGTGACGATCTGGTCCTGGCCCAGTTCCACGGCACGACGGGTGTAGTCGATGAAGCCGGAGACGTCGGAGCCGAGGAAGTTCTCGCCTTCGCCCAGGCCAACCACCAGCGGGGAGTTGCGGCGGGCAGCTACGACGACGTCGGGCTGGTCTGCGTGGACTGCAAGAAGGGTGAAAGCGCCTTCGAGTCGCTGGCAGGCCAGGCGCATCGCTTCGGTGAGGTTTCCGCCGTCGCCATTGAGCTGGGTGCGGAAGATGTCGCCAACCAGTGCGGCGGCAACTTCGGTGTCGGTTTCGGACTCGAAGGTAACGCCCTTGGCCAGCAGTTCCTGCTTGAGCTCAGCGAAGTTCTCGATGATGCCGTTGTGAATAAGTGCAAGGCGGCCGCCGTCAGAGAGGTGCGGGTGCGCGTTGCGGTCGGTCGGTCCGCCGTGGGTGGCCCAACGGGTATGGCCGATGCCGGTCAGGGATTCAGGTACTGGATTTGCTTCCAGTTCGCTGATCAGGTTGCTCAGTTTGCCGGACTTTTTACGGGACGAGATCGTCCCGTCAGCCACCACTGCGACGCCTGCGGAGTCATAGCCGCGGTACTCAAGACGACGCAGCCCTTCCACGACGACGTCAAGGGCGCTGTGACCAGCTGCCTTGCGAGACGAATTGCCAACATAGCCTACGATTCCACACATGGGTACAAGCCTAACGGCTAGCGCAAACAACTGACGTGGGACATCCCAGCTCTTCCCGTTGCCGCTATGTTGTCCGGCCCCCACAATTCACCCTCCCGTCGTCGTGCATTTCCTGATCCGCCGCGTGGAGGGCAGAATCATGAGCGTGACTTTGCAACGCACCGAAGCTAATGGCGACGGCGCTTCCCCGTTTGTAGAGCTGGACCGTCAAACGTGGTCCAGGCTTGCAGCGCAGATGGAGCAGCCCCTCAACGAAGAGGACATCTTCCGTCTCCGCGGCCTCGGCGACCCCCTGGACATGAAGGAAGTCAGAGAGGTTTACCTCCCACTTTCGCGGCTTCTGCACCTGTATGTAGAGGCTTCCCACCAGCTTCATGCGGCAACAACCACGTTCTTGGGCGAACAGACCCAGCGCACTCCGTTCGTGATTGGCGTCGCCGGTTCTGTGGCGGTTGGCAAGTCCACCATCGCCCGCGTGCTCCGGGAAATGCTCCGGCGATGGCCCGGTACCCCCAACGTGGAACTCATCACCACGGACGGCTTCCTCTATCCGTTGGCCGAACTGAAGCGCCGGCACCTTCTTGAACGCAAGGGTTTTCCCGAGTCCTATGACCGGCGGGGGCTCCTCCGCTTTGTGTCGGAAGTCAAAGGCGGCGCCGAAGAAGTCCGCGCACCGTGGTATTCCCACGTAACGTACGACATCGTGCCGGGCAAGGAAGTGGTGGTCCGGCGTCCCGACGTCTTGATCGTGGAGGGGCTCAACGTTCTCGCCCCGCGCGCCCCCGCATGGACGGAAAACAAGGACTGGCCGTCAGCGACTTCTTCGATTTCTCCATCTACGTGGACGCCAAAACCTCCTACATCGAGGAATGGTACGTGGACCGTTTCCGCAAACTGCGCACCACCGCCTTCGCGCAGCCGGAATCTTACTTCCACCGCTACGCCACGCTGTCCGATGACGACGCCGAATCCACCGCGCGCGGCATTTGGAAGCGCATCAACGAACCCAACCTTGAAGAAAACGTGCTGCCCACCCGCGGCCGCGCCCAACTGGTTCTCACCAAGGATGCCGACCACTCCATTCGCCGCATGCTGCTGAGGAAGGTCTAAGGTGGCCGATCCCCAACCGCTGCCCAGCCGGCGCGCTTTTGCGGGCTTGATCGCCGCTGGGGCCGGAATGGCGGCCCTGTCCTCGTGCACGCCGGAAACTGCCGTCCCCTCCCCCGCGGCCGCCAACGCCGCGAGTGGGGCTGCTGCGCCTTCTGCGGCCCCTTCCAGCGCCGCCACCACGGATCCGGCAACGTTCGCGCCTGAGACTGCCGCACCGTCGCCCAGTGCCATGCCGTCCAGCGCCGCGCCCTCCAGTGCGGTTGTTCCGCAGCATTCGCTGACGGACCCCACCAGCCCTTGGGTGATCGTCAACAAGCACCGCCCCCTCAACCCCCAGGACTTCGTCCCGACCGATCTGGTTCAGCCGAACATCCGCCTCGCCGTCAGCGGCGAAGCCTCCCTGATGAACAGCACGACGGCGGCTGCCGCAGAAAAGCTGTTCGCGGCCGCTGCAACCGAGGGCGTCGTCATGACGTTGGCTTCGGGCTACCGCTCCTACTCAACCCAAGTGGCCACGTACGGCGGCTATGTCGCCAGCACGGGCCAAGCTGCGGCGGACCGCGCCTCGGCACGGCCGGGACACTCCGAACACCAAACAGGTTGGTCCTTCGATATTGCCGACGGCGGCGGGGCCTGCAGTTTCCAGCCGTGTTTTGCTGAGCAACCGGCAGCGGTGTGGGCGAAGGCCAACGCCCATAAATTCGGTTTCGTGGTCCGCTATCCATGGATGTTCCATGACATCACCGGGTACTTCTACGAGTCATGGCACCTGCGTTACATCGGGGTGGAAGCAGCAACTGACATGGTTGCGCGCGGCATTGTGACCCTCGAAGAGTATTTCGGCCTCGAAGCGGCCCCGGATTACCTTTAGCCCTTAAATGGCTTCGGCCCGCTCCCCTGCCAGGCAGGGGTGCGGGCCGAAGCTCGTTCTGGCTTCTTTAGACAGCCATCTCGCTGGAAGCGCCGAGGCGTTCCTTAACTACTGCAGCAAGGCTGTTGCAGATTCGCTCAGCCGTTTCCATGTCAGCGGCTTCCACCATGACACGGACCAGAGCTTCAGTGCCCGACGGGCGGAGCAGCACGCGGCCGGTTTCGCCCAGTTCGAGTTCGGCTGCAGCAACAGCAGCCGCCACGCCTTCGTCGGTACCGGCGCGGGCCTTGTCCACACCCTTGACGTTGATCATCAGCTGCGGGAGCTTGGTCATCGCGGTGGAGAGTTCCTTGAGGCTGCGGCCTGTCAGTGCAACCTGCGCGGCCAGCTGCAGGCCGGTCAGGACACCGTCACCTGTGGTGGCGTAATCGGAGAAGATCACGTGGCCGGACTGTTCGCCGCCCAGGTTATAGCCGCCGTTGCGCATTTCTTCGAGGACGTAGCGGTCGCCGACTCCGGTTTCGCGGATGGTGATACCGGCACTCTTGAGGGCGATCTTGAGGCCGAGGTTGCTCATGACGGTGGCCACGAGGACGCTGTCCTTGAGCTTTCCGGCCTCGTTGAGGGCCAATGCCAGGATAGCCATGATCTGGTCGCCATCCACTTCATTGCCCTCGTGGTCCACGGCGAGGCAACGGTCGGCGTCGCCGTCGTGGGCTACGCCGAGGTCGGCGCCGTGCTTGAGAACTGCTTCCTTCAACGGGCCCAGGTGGGTGGAGCCTACGCCCTCGTTGATGTTCAGCCCGTCCGGCTCAGCGCCGATCACTACGACGTCCGCGCCGGCATCCTTGAACACCTGGGGTGAACAACCGCTCGCTGCACCGTGGGCGCAGTCCAGGACTACCTTCAGGCCGTCAAGGCGCTTGGGAAGCGTGCCCAGCAGGTGCACGATGTAACGGTCCTCAGCGTCGGAGAAGCGCTGGATGCGTCCGACGTCGGCTCCCACCGGGCGCTGCGGCTCTTTGCCGAGCTGTGCCTCGATGGCGTCTTCGACGTGGTCCGGGAGCTTCTGGCCGCCGCGGGCAAAGAACTTGATGCCGTTGTCCGGCGCGGGGTTGTGGGAGGCCGACAGCATGACGCCGAAATCGGCGTCGAGATCTGCCACCAGGTAAGCGGCCGCAGGGGTGGGAAGAACACCGGCGTCATAGACGTCGATTCCGGAGCTGGAAAGCCCGGCTTCCACGGCGGCGGCGAGGAACTCGCCACTCGCTCTGGGGTCCCTGGCGACGACGGCGCGTGGCCGCTTGCCATTGGTTGTGCGGTCATGGCCGAGTACGACGGCGGCGGCCTGGGCGAGCTGCATAGCCAGCTCGGCGGTGAGCAATCCGTTCGCGAGACCGCGCACGCCATCTGTTCCAAATAATCTAGACATCGGCTCAAGTTTAGACGACGCCGGGACGCCATCAGTTCAGGAGCGTGTCGGAGCGTCACATGCGGGCCGTGCAACGGCCTGTTAACGGCGAAAGCCCGCCCCGCCGAAGTGGCGGAACGGGCTTTCGATGCCCCAACGAAGGGGCGAAGCGAATTAACGCTTGGAGTACTGCTGAGCCTTGCGTGCCTTCTTGAGACCAGCCTTCTTACGCTCGATGACGCGGGCGTCACGGCGCAGGTAACCGGCCTTCTTGAGGGTGGCGCGGTTGTTGTCGACGTCGATCTCGTTCAGCGAGCGAGCAACACCGAGACGCAGTGCACCGGCCTGGCCGGAGATGCCACCGCCGTGGATACGGGCGATGACGTCGTAGGCGCCTTCGAGATCAAGGATCTTGAAGGGCTCGTTGACATCCTGCTGGTGCAGCTTGTTCGGGAAGTAGTTGTCCAGCGTGCGGCCATTGATGGTCCACTTGCCGGAACCCGGTACAACGCGAACGCGTGCAACGGCTTCCTTGCGACGGCCAACAGCTGCGCCGGCAACGGTCAGTGCCGGGCGCTCCTTCTTGGGCGCATCTTCACCAGATGTGCTTTCAGAGGTGTAGCTGGTGAGGGTTTCCTCAGCCTCGACGGCTTCGGCGGTCAGTTCTTCGTTCTGAGCCACGGTTCTCCTTGTAATAAAAAGTTTAGTTGGTGGCCAGGACTACTGGGCGACCTGGGTGATTTCGAAAGTCTTCGGCTGCTGAGCTGCGTGGGGGTGCTCGGGGCCTGCGTAGACCTTGAGCTTGCCCAGCTGCTGAGCGGCGAGGGAGTTCTTGGGGAGCATGCCCTTGATGGCCTTCTCAACAGCGCGAACCGGGTTGGATTCCAACAGCTCGGCGTAGTTGACGGAGGTCAGGCCGCCCGGGTAACCGGAGTGGCGGTATGCGCGCTTCTGCTCCAGCTTGGCGCCGGTGAGGGCAACCTTTTCAGCGTTGATGATGATGACGAAGTCGCCCATGTCCATGTGGGACGCAAAGGTCGGCTTGTGCTTTCCGCGCAGCAGTGTTGCGGTCTGGCTGGCAAGACGACCAAGGACAACGTCGGTGGCGTCAATGACGTGCCACTGGCGGTTGATATCGCCGGGCTTCGGGGTGTACGTACGCACGGTTTTGCCTCGTTCTTGTTCTGGCGTTCATGTTTTAGGCGACACGCAATAAGGCGTGTACCTACTATGTATGCGCTACCGGAGCAGAGGTGAGGGCTCTATGTACCAGTCATCCCAGAATCTCGATATGCCTCAGGAGTTAGCGATCCTGCAACTGGATCCCCCGTAAGGCATGTGTCATCGAGATAGGACACGCACAACGACTCTAAACAATACCTTCAACGGGGTGCCCGGGTCAAAATGGGGTAATCGCCCCTGGGGGTTGCGCACTGATTGAGGGAGAGCACATGACCGACGGGCCCGCCTTTCCACTCATTATCGCCCTCGCAGGCCTCCTCCTCAGCCCTGCTGCCGAGTGGCTCATCTCACTGCGGCTGCCGCGGCTCGGCGGACCCCCTCCCCTGAGGGTCCGGATCACGACGGCGGCTGTCACCTCGCTGCTGTTTGGCTTGCTCGCGTGGCGGTTTGGCGCGGCATGGGAATTGCCGGCATTTCTTTTCCTGGCATTACTTGGAGTGCAACTGTCACGGATCGACTTCGCCCTCCATTTATTGCCCAACACCCTCGTCGCGTTCCTCCTCGGAGGTGGGCTGCTGCTCCTGACGGCATCCGCAGCCCTTGCCCCGGGATGGGCGGAGCTGTTCCGAGCCCTCGCCGGCGGGGCGATCTTGTTCGGTGGCTACTTAATTCTTGGACTTCTTTCGCCGGGAAGCATCGGAATGGGCGATGTGAAGCTCGCAGCACCCCTGGGGCTGTACTTGGGGTACTTGGGTTGGCAGCAAGTACTCTTCGGGGGACTACTGGGATTCGTGGTGGGCGGGGTGCTCACGATACTGATGTTGCGCCTGCGACGCGGGGAAAAACCCACAGAAACGGCCCATGGTCCGGCAATGGTGATCGCCGCTCTTGGCGTTGCCCTGTTCATGAACTGACGCGGCTTAGTACGCACTTACCTCCCCGGAACGCCCCCCCAATTAATAAGGCAGCTTTCGAAACCAAGTAGTTTTGATGCCTATTTCTTCCAAAACTGAGTACTTCCTGCCCTCAGTGCGTGCCGGCGAGTAGCGCCCACTCCCCAAGTCGAGTACGGCTACGCATTGTCGCAGCTGCTTCCCAGGGTGAATTCTTATCTCATCGAATTCCGGACCGCTAAAGGAAACATGGGGGTAGTTCGGGAGTCGAAGCAAATTCCGATAATTTGCTGGACCTATAACCCACTTCGTAAATATTTTATCTGGGAAGGATATTCCAATGTCTGCTTTTATGTTGACCATTACCTCGTACATTGCCGGCGTCAAGGACCGCTTCACCAAGGATGAGAAGGGAGCGACGATGGTTGAATACGGCATCATGGTCGCCGGCATTGCCGTCATCGTCATCGCCGCCGTCTTTGCACTTGGCGCTGAAATCCTCGGTCTGTTCAACAACGTCATCGCACAGATTCCGTAGCGAAGCGTTCTTTGGTTGGTCGTGGCGGCTCAAGAGTCTTTCACGACCAACCAAAGTGCTTTAACCCAATACTTTTGGATCTGGGATGGGGAGAAGGCCTTGAAATCAAGGACAAAAGAGCGAGGCGCCGTTGCCGTTGAGATGGCAATCCTGCTTCCACTCTTGCTGCTAATTCTAATAGGAATCATGGAGTTCGGCCGAGCCTACAACGTGCAGGTATCCCTCACGCAGGCTGCTAGGGAAGGAGCCCGCTATGCAGCAGTCCACTACCAAGACGGTGGCCTGGACGTAGCCGGCACGGCCCTCTCCGCGGCTCCTGCCCTGGACGGTCTGGGCGTCAGTGTCAGCGACAACGCCTCAAGTTGCGCACCTGGTTCCAACGTCGAGGTAACCACGAGCGTTTCGCTGACCTCTATGTCGGGATTCCTGGATGCGGGCTTCTTTGGCGCCCCAGGGATCTTTCCAATCAACATGTCAGGAGTTGGGGTGATGAGATGCGGTGGCTAGCTTTGCTCCACAAGCGGATTCAAGCAAGCGACAGCTCCACGGAGTCGGAGCGCGGAGCCGCAACAATCGTCGTTGCAGGAATGATGGTGGTGTTACTGGGCTTCGCGGCGCTGGCCGTGGATGTCGGAGCACTCTATGCCGAGAAGGCGCAGCTGCAAAACGGAGCTGATGCAGCAGCCTTGGCCATTGCCACGGACTGTGCAGGGGGAAGTTGCGGCAACAGCGCGTCTACTGGCAACCAATTCGCCAACAACAATGCGAATGACAGTGCCAGCGGCGCTGCGGTGACCTTTCCTGCCTCGACTACCGTTCGCGTAGCCACCAACGCCCGCGACACCAATGGCCAGAACAGTTTCTCCCTGTTCTTCGCCCAAGTGTTGGGAGTCCAAACGGCTCAGGTTGGCGCAGTCGCCGAAGCTTCGTGGGGCGCGCCGTCCAGTGCCACGACTCTTCCTTGGACCGTTAGTGAATGTGTCTTCAAGAAGTATCTTTCGCCGGCCCAACTCGCATCGCTGAACTCCACCGGAAGCTTCATCGGAGACCCCATCCCGACTCATATTCTTCTTCGCTACGACGAGAACGCTCCGACAGCCCCTGGGTGCGCAGCCCAAAACGGCTACCAACCTGGCGGCTTTGGTTGGCTTAAGACCAATTCTGGTTGTTCGACGAATATCGATCTCGATATGACGGTCAACGGCCAGACCGGCAACCATTTCCCTAATGCAGCTGGATGCAACGCAGCCCTGGCGACCATCATGGATGAGCCCGCGCTCATTCCGCTATTCAAGACGGCAGCCGGCAACGGCAGCAACGCAAAGTACACACTGGTCGGCTTCGCTGCCTTTCAAGTCACCGGTTACAAATTCAGCGGCTCTGGGGCCGTTGTGGATCCCCTTGCTCCGAGCTGCAACGGAAACTGCCGCGGACTCCAGGGGTTTTTCTCCCGCTTCGTATCGCTCGAAGAGGGCATGCAGGCAACAGAAGGCACTCCCAATTATGGGGCCTCCGTTGTCACGCTCACTGAGTAGCGGGCAGATACGCCCCTGTTCTGGAATCCGAAAGAATCAAAGGAGTAGAAAGTGAAAACACGCCTACTGGGAGGCATTGCAGCACTGCTATTGGCAGTCATTGGCACCGTCCTGCTGGTCACCTATGTTCAAGGGGCCGACAAGCGGGCGCAGCAAGGGCTTGATCCCGTAACCGTACTTGTTGTGAAGGAACGCATTCCGGCCGGCACCAAGGCCGAGGAGCTTCAGTCCAAGGTCAAGGCCGAAACCCTGCCGCAGTCAGCAGTCGCGCCAGGCACCATCAACGCCCTCAGTGATCAAAAGGGCAAAGTTACCTCTTCAGACCTTCAACCTGGAGAGCAACTTTTGGGAGTCAAGTTGGTCAGCCCCAAAGAATTGGTCCCTGGCACTGTTCCCGTTCCCGAGGGCTTGCAGGAAGCGACGTTTGTTCTTGCTCCGGAGCGCATGCTCGGAGGTCGGGTCGAGGCCGGCGATACAGTCACTGTCTTCGCCTCCTTCAAGCTGGACGAGGCTGTGCCTGCGGGAGCCAATCTGCCCACTGGATTGACTGGGTGGAAGGACTTTACTGAACTCCTGTACCACGACGTTCTGGTGACTGCCGTTCAGCAGGCCGCCCCCGACGCTGAGAAATCTGCCGGCACTGAAAAGGCCGTCGCACTCCCCAATGGCTCGGCATATGTCACCGTTGCCCTTAGTGACGTCAACGCAGCCAAGATGGTCTTCGGGGCAGAGTTCGGCACCCTGTGGCTCTCCAAGCAGACAGATAAGACCGTCAAGGGCGATCCGCCAACAACCACGTTCGGAGGGCTGGTCCAATGAGCCGATTCGTAGCCATCACCGCGGTCCGGGACTTTGAAGGCAGGGTACGACAAGCCATTACTGGGGCACTGCACGGTGACCTTCAAACCTTGTCACCCTCAGTCCTCCAATCCGGTACCGACGAAATCTTCAAACAGCTGACAGGAGCACCTCCCGAGGTCATGATCCTCGGCCCGGGGGTCAATCCCGACGACGCCTTCAAACTGGCCACGGTGATTGATCTTCAGTATCCGGAAATCAGCCTTCTGATGGTGGCCGAGCCAACCGCAGACGTTGTGCTGAAAGCCATGCACGCAGGAGTCAGGGATGTGGTGGCGCCGGAAGCTGAGGTCAACGAGCTCCGGGTGCTCCTGGAGCGCGCGTGCTTGGCCGCCGCCAGCCGGCGACGCGGAATGCAGCCAGCTGCCGAATCCGGACAAGAGCGGGGACGGGTCATTGCCGTCATGTCACCGAAAGGCGGCGTGGGGAAGACCACAGTGGCCACCAATCTTGCCATCGGCCTAGGGACGCTTGCACCCATGAGCGTAGTGATCGTCGACCTGGATCTACAGTTCGGGGACGTCGCTTCCGGTCTACTGCTGGAGCCCGAGCACTCCATCACCGAGGCCGTACACGGAGCTGCCGCCCAGGACTCCATGGTCCTCAAAGCGTTCTTGACAGTTCACCCTGCCGGAATCTATGCACTCTGCGCCCCGCAAAAGCCGTCCGACTCGGACTACATCACGGCCGACCACGTCACCCGCCTCCTCAATCAGCTGGCGACGGAGTTCAAGTATGTCGTGGTGGACACGGCACCAGGTCTTGGCGAACACTGCCTGGCGACCTTGGAGTTGGCCACCGACGGCGTGTGGGTCTGTGGGATGGATGTGCCAAGCATTAGGGGTCTCCGGAAGTGCTTCAGCGTCCTGAAGGAACTTCAGCTGTTGCCACAGGGCCGGCATACCGTCTTGAACTTCGCGGACAGGAAGAGTGGTCTTTCTGTCCAAGATGTTGAAGCCACTATCGGGGTTCCCATTGACACGGTAATTCCCCGGTCCAGAACACTCCCCTACTCAACGAACCGGGGAATTCCGGTCCTTCAGGGGACAGCCAGGGATTCAGCGACCAAAGGATTGAGGAAGCTCGTCCAACGGTTCGACCCCCGATTGGAAACGACGCCTCAGAACAAGCTGCACCGAAGGGTGGTGGTGTCATGAAACTGTCAGAGAGGCTTTCGATAAACAACCCGCTTGCTGTCCCAGCCCCAGGTGATTTACAAACTCCGGACCCGGCTTCCGGCGGCGACCGGATTGCAACAACTTCGGTGTCCAACCCGATATTGGGCGGGGCACCAACCACCCCGGCGGTGGATGCGCTGGCTGGTCTCAAGCAACGAGCTGCTTCTGCCCTGTTTGAGCGCATTGGGAACCGCATCGGGGATACTTCGTCTTCCGAAGAGGACCTGCGGTCTTTCGCTGTCGATGAGCTCTCAGCGGTCATCGACGATGAACAGGTCCCCCTGTCTCCGGAGGAACGCCGTCGCCTTATCCGCGAGATCGCAGATGAAGTCATGGGCTACGGGCCGCTGCAGCGCCTGCTCGAGGACCCGTCCGTCACTGAAGTCATGGTGAACCGCTTTGACCAAATTTACGTGGAGCGTCACGGCCACTTGGCATTAACCGAGCTGCAGTTCAGCTCGGATGATCACCTGAGGAAAGTCATTGAACGGATCGTTTCCAAGGTGGGCCGCCGCATCGACGAATCTTCGCCGTTGGTCGACGCGCGTTTGGAGGACGGTTCCCGCGTCAACGCGATCATTCCTCCACTGGCGGTCAACGGCCCCTCCCTCACCATCAGGAAGTTCAGCCACGTTCCACTCACGGTCCGCAACCTCATCGAGTGGGGATCCATGAGCCAGGAAATGGCTGAACTGCTGAGTGCGTGTGTCCGCGCCCGTCTCAATGTCATCGTCTCCGGAGGCACAGGTACAGGGAAAACGACACTGCTGAACGTTCTGTCGTCCTTCATTCCGGAATCCGACCGCATCGTCACCATTGAAGACGCGGTTGAGCTGCAGCTGCAACAACGCCATGTTGTGAGGTTGGAGAGCCGCCCGCCCAACATCGAGGGCAAGGGCGCCGTCACCATCCGCGACCTCGTACGAAACTCTCTCCGTATGCGGCCCGATCGGATCATCGTCGGTGAGGTCCGTGGTGGTGAATCCTTGGACATGCTGCAGGCCATGAACACCGGCCACGACGGCTCATTGTCCACGGTCCATGCCAACTCTCCGCGCGACGCGATTGCCCGCCTGGAGACGCTGGTGCTCATGGCCGGGATGGACCTTCCGCTTCGCGCAATTCGGGAGCAGGTTTCCTCTGCAGTTGACCTCATTGTTCAAGTCACCCGGCTCCGCGATGGAAGCCGGCGGGTAACCCACGTGACCGAAGTGCAGGGGATGGAAGGGGACGTTGTTACTCTTCAGGATGCCTTTCTGTTCGACTACTCAACAGGCTTGGACGCCCAAGGGCGTTTCTTGGGAAAGGCGATCCCTACAGGCATTCGACCCCGATTCCTTGACCGCTTTACTGAACTCGGTATTCAAGTATCGCCGGCGACCTTTGGAGTCTCGCCGGTTCCGGTGGGGAGGAGATAGCTATGGATTCTCCAGCGCTTTTCGTCCTGGCAATCGTGCTCTGTGCAGCCGCCCTTATCGTCTTGGTGGCTGTGGTCTTAAAACCTCAAAACGGAAGCATCCCCATCGAGCGTCGCCGAGTCGACCTGCCACAGGACAGTTCAGCTGTTGGGCGTGTCTCAGAGTCTGCGGTCCGCTTCGTTGACACGGCAATAGGCAAGTCAGGTGGCCCGTTCAACCGTGAGGTGCTCTACAACGCCGGCGTAAAACAGGCGCCCGCCGACGTGACCGTTGTGGTGACCATCGCAGCATTGCTCCTTGGTGCCTTCGGCTGGCTTCTGATAAACCCTTTCATTGGCGTTCTCTTGGCTGTCGGAGTTCCCTTTGGTGCCAAGCTGATGCTGGTCGTCAAGACAGAAAAGCGCAGGGGCAAGTTCGAGATGCAGCTAACGGATACCATCCAGATGCTGATCGGCGGCCTTCGTGTGGGACACAGTGTCATGCGTACGCTCGAGGCCGCCGCCCAGGAATCCCAAGCGCCGACGTCGGAGGAACTGGCCCGCATCGTCAATGAGGTCCGGATTGGCAAGGATCCCCGGCAAGCCTTGGAAGACTGCGCGATCCGCATGGACAGCGAAGACTTCCGTTGGATAGGGCAGGCGATCCAAATAAACAGGGAGGTCGGCGGAGACCTGGCGGAGGTACTGGAGCAAGTAGGAGCAACGATTCGGGAACGCAGCGAAATCAAAGGCCACGTTCGCTCTCTCAGCGCAGAAGGCAAAATGTCAGCCGTGATCCTGATGGCGCTGCCAGTCGTCGTAGCTCTGGCGATTGCAGTCATTAACCCGGGCTATGTACGGCTTTTCGTTGAACATCCGCTCGGCATCGCCATGATGGTGCTGAGTTTTCTCATGTTTGTGGTCGGCGGATTCTGGATGAGCCGCACCGTGAAGATCAAGTTCTAGGAGGTATTGCCATGACGCCCTTGGTGTGGCTCTTCATTGCCATCATCGTGTTGCCGCTCGCCTACTTTGCATGGTCTTTGGCTACTGTTGACCGAAAGGGTCTCTTCGCCATCCAGACCAACCTTGGCTCCGGTTTCGCACAGGGAGCCGGTGTCAACGTCCAACGCCCACCACTTCTGCTGGGTGTTGCCCGGAAGCTCACACCTGGCAGTTACGAAGCCAAGCTCGACCACTGGCTGGCCGTGGCGGGTCGTCCGAAGTCGATGCCCCTAACCAAGCTCATTGCAATGAAACCGGTATTGGCTTTGGGCGGGGCCCTTGCTGGAACATTGTTGTTCGTCATCAACCCGGTGCCCGGGGTTGTGGGGCTGGGGCTCTTCCTGACGGTGTTCCTCTACTTCATCCCCGACCTCTTGATCTACAACACGGGGATCAAACGGCAGGACGCCATCAAACTCGAATTTCCTAACACTCTCGATCAAATGCTCATATCGGTCGAGGCCGGCCTCGGGTTCGAATCCGCTATGGAGCGGGCATCCTCACAAGGCACCGGACCCCTCGCTCACGAACTGATGCGAACCCTGCAAGACATTCAGGTCGGTCGTCCCCGGCAGGAGTCCTACGAAGCCCTGGCTGAGCGGTGCACGGTGCACGATATACGGAGCTTTGTTCTGGCGGTCATCCAAGCAGACAAGTATGGCATCGGTATCGCCAATGTGCTTCGTGCCCAAGCCAAGCAGGCACGTGTCAAACGCCGCCAGAACGCTGAGGAGAAGGCGCAAAAACTGCCGGTCAAAGTGCTCTTTCCTCTGCTGTTCTGCATTTTCCCCGTGCTGTTCATAGTCCTTCTGGGTCCGGCGGTCATCAGGATCATCCAAGCCTTCTCCTGATCTTGCCCCGCAGGAAATAGACCGGCACTTCGCGGATCCCAGACCACGGAGTGCCACAACGGCCCCCTTCCGGTACCCAGAGCCGGGAGGGGGTCCTCCAACGTCCTGGGAAAGCGTCAAGGCAAGAAGCCCCTAAGCCCGCCGCGCCCGCGTCAGCTCAGCCCGGGCCAGCATCTCGGCATCCGACGGATAAGCAACTTCCTCCAGTACCAGGGGATGCGGTGCAGCGAGCACGGATTTGGCATCGCGCTTCCTCTCCAGAAGGCGCGAGTGCAGCCAGCCCGGGGACTCCAACTCCTCCCCCACCCGCAGGGCAGACCCCACCAAGGACCGCACCATGTTGTGGCAGAAAGCATCAGCCTGAACGGTGGCAACAATGACCCCGTCGCTTCCCCGGGAAAAGGAGAACTTCTGCAGCTCACGAATGGTGGTGGCACCTTCCCGCGGCTTGCAGTACGAGCGGAAATCCTGGAGCCCCAGCAACGCCAGGACACCGGAGTTCATGAGCGAAACATCCAAGGGCGCTTTGTGCCACAGCGTAATGCTCCGCAGAAGGGGATCCCACCGTTCGGGACCGTCCGCAATGCGGTAACTGTACCTACGCCATAACGCTGAAAAGCGGGCGTCGAATCCTTCCGGCGCCAGACCGGCGTCGTGCACTTCCACGGCTCCCGTGAGGTCGCCGAGTATCCGGCTCAACGCGCCGCGGAGACGTCTCAACAGCGCGACGGCGGGATCGAGTTCATGCCCACGCGGCAGTGACAGCCACTCGGCTTCGGTCAGGTCCAGATGGACCACCTGGCCGCGGGCGTGGACACCGGCGTCCGTCCTGCCAGCCACCGTGACACGGACCGGCCGTTGGAGCAGGAGCGCCAGCGCTTCCTCCAGAGAACCCTGAACAGTACGAAGCCCGGGCTGCAGGGCCCATCCATTGAAGGGTCCGCCGTCGTAAGAGAGATCAAGCCGTACACGCAAAAACCCGCCGCCCCCAAAACGGGGGCAGCGGGTTTTCGTTCGTTCATAGACTTAAGTCTACTGCGAAGAATTCAGTGAATTACTTCTTGTCCTCAGCGGCCGGAGCCTCTTCGGTTTCAGCAGCTTCAGCTTCAGCAGCGTCGGCTTCAGCGGCCGGAGCCTCTTCCGTCTCAGCAGCTTCTGCTTCTACAGCTTCGGTCTCAACGACCTCTTCCTCGGCAGCCGGAGCAGCCTTGGCAGCGGCAGCGGTTGCTTCAGCAACAACAGCCTGCTTCGGGGAAACCGGCTCGAGAACGAGCTCGATGACAGCCATGGGAGCGTTGTCGCCCTTGCGGTTGCCGATCTTGGTGATGCGGGTGTAGCCACCATCGCGGTTGGCAACGGCGCCGGCGATGTCGGTGAACAGCTCGTGGACAACGCCCTTGTCGCTGATCAGGCCGAGAACGCGGCGGCGGGAAGCGAGGTCGCCACGCTTGGCGAAGGTGACCAGACGCTCTGCGTACGGCTTAAGGCGCTTGGCCTTGGTGACCGTGGTGGTGATGCGCTTGTGCTCAAACAGAGCAGCTGCCAGGTTCGCGAGCATCAGGCGCTCGTGAGCCGGGCCGCCTCCGAGGCGCGGACCCTTAGTGGGGGTAGGCATAGTTATTTCTCCTGTTATGTAAGCCGTTCAGGTCCACTGCTGGACCCGGCGGCCAAGATCTGCTGTTTAGAGCTCGTCGTCGCTGAACGCGGCGTCGTCCTCTTCGATGGCTGCGGCGCGGGCTGCGAGATCGAAACCGGGAGGGGAGTCCTTGAGGGACAGACCCAGTTCGACGAGCTTTGCCTTGACCTCGTCAATGGACTTCGCACCGAAGTTACGAATGTCCATCAGGTCAGCCTCGGAGCGGGCAACGAGTTCACCCACGGTGTGGATGCCCTCACGCTTGAGGCAGTTGTAGGAACGGACGGTGAGGTCCAGATCCTCGATCGGCAGAGCCATGTCAGCTGCCAGGGCAGCGTCCGTCGGCGACGGGCCAATCTCGATACCTTCAGCTGCGGTGTTCAGCTCACGAGCCAGACCGAACAGTTCCACCAAGGTGGTGCCTGCGGAAGCGACAGCATCGCGCGGAGCGATTGCCTGCTTGGTCTCGACGTCGACAATGAGCTTGTCGAAGTCGGTGCGCTGCTCAACACGGGTAGCTTCCACGCGGAAAGTTACCTTCATGACCGGCGAGTAGATCGAGTCAACCGGAATACGGCCAATCTCGGAGTCGCCGGACTTGTTCTGAGCTGCCGAAACGTAGCCACGGCCGCGCTCGATGGTCAGTTCGAGTTCGAACTTGCCCTTCGAGTTCAGCGTGGCAATGTGCAGATCCGGGTTGTGGAATTCGACGCCGGCCGGCGGAGCGATGTCCGCGGCGGTGACGACTCCGGGGCCCTGCTTGCGCAGGTACGCAACAACCGGCTCATCGTGCTCGGAGGAAACCGAAAGGTTCTTGATGTTCAGGATGATCTCGGTGACATCTTCCTTGACACCCGGAACCGTGGTGAACTCGTGCAGCACGCCATCGATCCGGATGCTGGTTACAGCGGCACCGGGGATGGAGGAGAGCAGGGTACGGCGGAGGGAGTTTCCGAGGGTGTAGCCGAAGCCCGGCTCCAGCGGTTCAATGATGAAACGGGAGCGGTTCTCGGATACAACTTCTTCAGACAGGGTGGGGCGCTGTGCAATGAGCACTTAGGTTTCCTTTCGGCGAGCATCCGCTATATGACGCAACACAGGTGGTGGAAATCGGCTTCGGTTTCCAGCCTGACCAGCCGGGCCATGCTTGTGGAGGGTCGAAACTCTCCACAGCAGGCCCGGCCAGTCAGGCAGGGAAGACCTAATTAGACGCGGCGGCGCTTCGGCGGGCGGCAACCGTTGTGGGCGCTGGGGGTGACGTCCTGGATGGAGCCAACCTCGAGGCCAGCGGCCTGAAGCGAACGGATTGCGGTTTCGCGTCCGGATCCCGGGCCCTTGACGAATACGTCAACCTTGCGCAGACCATGCTCCTGAGCGCGCTTTGCAGCGGCTTCAGCAGCCATCTGGGCGGCGAAGGGAGTGGACTTACGGGAGCCCTTGAAGCCAACCTCACCGGCGGAAGCCCATGAGATGACAGCACCGTTCGGGTCCGTGATGGACACGATGGTGTTGTTAAAGGTGCTCTTGATGTGCGCCTGGCCAAGCGCAATATTCTTCTTATCCTTGCGACGCGGCTTACGAACCGCTCCACGAGTCTTCGGGGGCATTGTTTCTCCTACAGAAAGTTATCGGGGGAAAACCGGATCAATCCCGAGGGATTAACGTCCGGCCTTCTTCTTGCCGGCGACGGTGCGCTTCGGGCCCTTACGGGTACGAGCGTTGGTCTTCGTACGCTGTCCGCGTACGGGCAGGCCCTTGCGGTGGCGCAGGCCTTCGTAGCTGCCGATCTCTACCTTGCGGCGGATGTCAGCGGCTACCTCGCGGCGAAGGTCACCCTCAACCTTGTAGTTGCCTTCAATGTAGTCACGCAGCTGAACCAGTTCGGCGTCAGTCAGGTCCTTGACGCGAACGTCGGCGCTGATGCCAGTGGCAGCCAGGGTTTCGTGTGCACGGGTCTTGCCCACGCCGTAGATGTAAGTAAGCGCAATTTCCAACCGCTTTTCGCGGGGAATGTCTACGCCAGCGAGACGAGCCATAGTGGCGGTACTCCTTGAATAAACCGGAGGTCGTAGGCAGTACACCCACACGTTCGGTGTGGCCCCAGCCTCCGACCGGGGGTTCGCTGACCAGGCTCTGTAATGCAGTCCTGGCACAGCTTGTGCTGCCTTTATTTACTTGCGTGGGCTAGCAACCCAGGTTTGCCCTTGCGGGCGCTGATTCCCGAAAGGGGAATTAGCCCTGGCGCTGCTTGTGGCGCGGGTTCTCGCAGATCACCATGACCCGGCCGTTACGGCGGATCACTTTGCACTTGTCGCAGATCTGCTTGACGCTCGGCTTGACCTTCATGGCGTTCCTTTGCGTGATTTGCAGTTGATCTGCTGGAGCGGCTTGGGCACTATTGCCTGGCCGCCCAGCAATTTACTTGTAGCGGTAGACGATACGACCACGTGTGAGGTCGTATGGGCTCAGCTCAACCACTACCCGGTCCTCGGGGAGGATTCGAATGTAGTGCTGTCGCATCTTCCCAGAGATGTGTGCGAGAACGACGTGCTTGTTGGTGAGCTCAACGCGAAACATCGCATTGGGCAGCGCCTCAGTCACAACGCCCTCGATCTCAATGACCCCGTCCTTCTTGGCCATATCCTCCGCTAACTGTTGTTTGCCGCCGTCCTTCAGTTAGGCACCGAAGATCCAGCGGACGTTTTTTGTTTGCTTGGCTCTCTTGAACCACGACACTAAAAAGGGCGTGGCTGCACAGACAACCAACAAATAACTCTACGCCAATCAGGCCGGAAAGTTAAATCCGCCCATGGTAGCGCAAGGGTCCCCCGCCGTCACTCCCCTGCGGGCCTGAAAGCCGGGAATTCACCTGCCGTCGTCGAGACACTTTCCGCAGCCCGGACGCCGTCGAGTATCGCGAGCCGAACGGCTTCCGCCGCGGCACTTTGGAGCGTTATCAGGGACACTTGCCGCGCCTGTTCAGTACTGCGATCAAGCACGACGGCGCCAGTCGCCAAAGCGAACACGGTATCGCCGTCCGCAAGGGTGTGGGACGGATCCAAAGCCCGGGCCAACCCGGCATGCCCGGCGCTGGCGGTCCGCTTGCATTCGGCCACATCAAGGGCGGCGTTCGTAGCGACCACCACCAGCGTCGTGTTGAGCCCCTGGGGCGGAACGACCGAGCCTGCAGAGGGTTGCGGCCCTGTCGCGGTGAACACCGGCGAACCCAGCGCATTCACCACGGCAATCGCCCCCACAACCACCCCGCCGTCGAGAGTGATGGACGACGTCCCGATGCCACCTTTGTATTGCCCCGCGCTATGAGCGCACCAGTCCCCGCACCCACGTTTCCACGTTCGACGGCGGCATGGTCACCTGAGGCGAACGCTGCAGCGGCTGCCTGGTAGCCCATGCCGGCGTCGGGTCGCGCTTTCACGTCACCGCCCCGCCCGAGGTCGAAGATTGCGGCCGCGGGCACAATCGGCACCACGGTCCCGGGAACAGCGAAGCCCCTCCCCTGTTCCTCGCACCACTGTTGGGCACCACCTGCCGATGCCAAACCAAAGGCGCTGCCCCCGGTCAGCACCACGGCATCCACAGTGGATACCAGCGTGGTGGGGTCCAGCGCGTCGGTCTCATGAGTCCCGGGACCCCCACCGCGCACGTCCACAGACCCCACGGTCCCCACGGGAGGAAGAACGACAGTCACCCCGGACAGCCACCCCTCCCCCACCCTCTGCACATGCCCAACCCGTATGCCCGGAACATCGGTGATCGAATTCATGGCTCCATTCTCCACCTTGGCACCCAACCAAATTGCGGTCGGGCTGGACCCCGGCAGCGCGCGTCTAAGGGAGGCACGACCGAGCGCGCAGAGGGGTTCAGCCCGACCGCAGGGCGGGGCGCAGGGTCGAAGTGGGAGCCCGGCCTCGAATACGAACAAGCGAGTAACGCCGAGTAAACGGGTTGGGAAGTGTCAGACAACTATCGCTACGGACCGCGAATTCGGCCCATTCAGCCGCTGTGCATGTGGTGAGCTAGGCCTGTCTTCGCCGCCCCGTTCCGGGAGCTGGCGCCCCACGTTCGCCCGAAAACGTTAGTGACCCATGACTACCCGACAGATTCACAGCAGCACCGCGCCTGCAGGCAGGCCGGACTCCCCGCCGCCGGTTCCGCCAGTCGATGCCGCCCAGCACCCTCCGGTGAGAAGGCGCTGGTCTGGCCGCAGCCGTAAGGACTTCCTGGTTTTCCTTGCCATGGCTTTGCCGAACCTGGTGTTGATCGGCACGTTCACGTATTGGCCCCTGATCAACAACATCTATTACTCCACGTTGGATTGGACGTTGGGTTCGGCGTCGGCCACGGTGGTGGGGCTGCAGAACTATGTCACCTTCTTCACCAGCGAGGATGCGTCCAAGGTCCTGGGGACCACGGCAATCTTCACGCTGGTGACGGTGGGTGGCTCGATGGTTCTCGGGTTGCTGGTTGCCCTGGCCTTGAACTCGAAGGTCCGTGGAACCACGTTTGCGAGGTCCGCGGTGTTTGCCCCTTACGTGCTGTCCGGGGTGGGCGTTGGCTTGGTGTGGCTGTTCATCTTCGATCCCGGCTACGGCGTGCTGGCGTGGATTCTTCGGGGAATGGGGCAGCAGAGCCCCCAGTGGA
The DNA here is from genome assembly GCF_002224285.1 of Arthrobacter sp. YN. GTDB lineage: Bacteria > Actinomycetota > Actinomycetes > Actinomycetales > Micrococcaceae > Arthrobacter. The sequence goes on from NZ_CP022436.1 coordinate 3,640,293, forward strand.
TCAACGATCCCCAGTTGTCGTTGGTGATGGTCATCATCGTGTACGTGTGGAAGAACCTGGGCTATTGCGCCGTGGTGTACCTCGCCGGATTGCAGTCCCTTCCCCGCGACGTGATGGAAGCTGCCGCGCTGGATGGGGCCAACAGCGTGCGGAGGTTCTTCAACATCTCCATGCCGCTTCTTTCTCCCACCACGTTCTTCCTGCTGATCACCACCATGCTCAGTTCCTTGCAGGCCTTCGACCTCATCCGCATCATGACTCCGCTGGGCAATGGCACCAGCACGTTGATCTATGAGGCGTATCTGCAGGCGTTCGGCGCCTACAACCGGGCCGGCTATTCCGCCGCGATCTCGGTGATCCTCTTCGTCATCCTGCTGATCATCACGGTCCTCCAACTGCGGTTCGTTGAGCGAAAGGTCCACTACTCATGAGCGCACCGTTACCAGCCGCCGTCGTGCCTTCCCCGCAGGACGCACGGCAGGACGACCGACGGGAGTCGCAGCAATCTGTGCGGCCGCGTCCCTTCTCCAGCGCCAACCTGCTCCAGACTGTGGCAACCGGGTACGTCCCGTTGATCATTGCCACACTGGTGGTGTTCCTGCCCCTGCTGTGGATGCTGTTGAGCTCCTTCAAGCAGCCGGGCGAGATAGTCACCATGGATTTGAAGATTCTGCCGGAGTCCCTGAACCTGGAAAATTACGCCACGGCGATGACCACCGTCCCGTTTGCGCAGTTCTTCGCCAACAGCCTGATCGTGACCGTGATCGGTTCATCCATCAAGGTCATCCTGGCCATCCTGACCGCCTACGCCTTGGTATTCGTGCGATTCCCGTTCAAGAACGTGATCTTCGTGCTGATCCTGGTGGCCCTCATGGTCCCGGCCCAAGTGTCCATCCTGCCCAACTACATCCTCATTGCAGGCATGGGCGGAAAGAACACGTTGTGGGGCATCATCCTCCCCGGCCTTGGCACGGCATTCGGCACGTTCCTGCTGCGCCAGCACTTCCTGACGCTGCCGCCGTCCATCCTGGAGGCCGCGGAAATCGATGGGGCCGGCCACTGGCGGCGGCTCTGGCAGATCATCGTGCCGGTCTCGGTACCGTCCATCGCCACTGTGGCGTTGGTGACCGTGGTCAGTGAATGGAACGACTACATCTGGCCGCTCATCATCACCGACCGCCCCGAAACCATGACGCTGCCTGTGGGCCTGACGTTGCTGCAGAACTCAGAAGGCAATGGGGCAGGCTGGGGAATCCTCATGGCCGGCGCCGTGCTGGTGATCGTCCCCATCCTGCTGGTGTTCGCGGCACTCCAGCGCTACATCGTGGCCGGCCTGACCCAAGGAAGCGTCACCGGCTGATTTTCTCCCTCCGCACCATTCGCATCGAAATACCCCTAGTGAAGTTATTGAGAGGAAGCACCATGCGTACCAACCTTGACCGCCGACATTTCCTGGGCCTGGCCGGACTAGGCGCCGGAGCAGCGGCACTGGCCGCCTGTGGCGGACCTTCGACGGCGGGCACGGCAGACGCCGTCGAGACCGCAGCGATCGATTTCAGCGGCGTGAAGCCGGCTGCCTCCATCGACTTCTGGACCAACCACCCAGGCAAGTCGCAGGACGTGGAGAAGGCGATCATTGAGAAGTTCCACGCCAAGTTCCCTGACATCAAAGTCAACCTCGTCACGGCCGGGGCCAACTATGAAGAGATCGCCCAGAAGTTCCAGACCTCGCAGGCAGCCAAGACGGGCCTCCCGGCGCTGGTTGTCCTCTCCGATGTGTGGTGGTTCCGCTACTACTCCAATGGCAGCATCATCCCCATTGATGGACTGGTGAAGCAGCTGGACATCAAGATCGACGACTTCCAGAAGTCGCTGGTGGACGACTACAAGTACGACGACAAACAATGGGCGCTCCCCTACGGCCGGTCCACGCCGCTGTTCTACTACAACAAGGACCATTTCAAGGCTGCGGGCCTCCCTGATCGCGCACCGGCCACGTGGCAGGAATTCGCGGAGTGGGCTCCGAAGCTCAAGGCCACGTCCGGCGCGCAGTACGCCTACATCTACCCGGCCCTTGCCGGCTACGCGGGCTGGACCTTGCAGAACAACCTGTGGGGTTGGGGCGGCAGCTGGTCCAAAGACTGGGACATCACGTGCGATTCCACCGAGTCAGTCGCTGCGTTGCAGTGGGCGCAGGATTCCATATACAAGGACGGCTGGGCGGGGGTCTCGTCCAAGGAAGCCGCAGATGACTTCGCCGCGGGCATCACCTCGTCCACCATTTCCTCCACCGGTTCCTTGCTGGGCGTCCTGAAGGCAGCCAAGTTCAACGTTGGCGTCGGTTTCCTACCGGGCGGTCCAGAAGTGCCCAGCGGAGTCTGCCCCACCGGCGGTGCGGGTCTCGGCATCCCAAGCGGCATCACCAAGGAAGAACAGCTTGCTGCGGCCACGTTCCTGAAGTTCATGACCGAACCGGAGAACACCGCCGCTTTCTCCGCTGCCACCGGGTACATGCCCACGCGTCTCTCGGCCGACATGTCCGCTGTTCTCGCCGCCACACCGCAGATCAAGACCGCCATGGACCAGCTCGCCGTGACCAAGGTCCAGGACAACGCACGCGTGTTCCTGCCGGGCGCGGACCAGGAGATGGCCAAGGCCGCTGCAAAGATCCTCACGCAGCAGGGTGACGTCCAGGCAACCATGACCGAGCTGAAGAAGACGCTCGAGGGCATCTACACCAAGGATGTGAAGCCGAAGCTGAAGGCCTGACTCTTCCTTCAGGCGTGAAGAGAGCCGGGCTGCTTCAGCAGCCCGGCTCTTGTGCTTCGGGGTGTACGGCCCGGGTCTTACGGGATCGGTACGGGTCTTACGGGATTGGTACAGGCACGACGCCGAGCGGCGCCAACTGCTCGGCGCCTCCATCCGGGGCGGACAGGACCCAGATGCCCTTTTCGTGGACGGCGACAGAATGCTCCCACTGGCAGGAACGCTTGCCGTCGGTGGTGACAACGGTCCAGTCGTCGTCGAGGGTGGCGGTTTCGATACCACCGCGCACCAGCATGGGTTCGATGGCCAGGCACAGGCCGGGGCGGATCTTCGGTCCGCGGTGGCCGGTCCGGTAGTTCAGCACATCCGGAGCCATGTGCATTTCGGAACCAATGCCGTGCCCTACGTAATCTTCCAGGATGCCCAATGGCTTGCCATGGACGGAGGACACATAGTCATCAATCGCGTTGCCGATGTCACCGACGAACTTTCCGTTGGCAAGGGCGGCGATGCCGCGCCACATGGCAGCCTCAGTGACGTCGGAGAGCCGCTGGTCTTCGGGATCGGCGGCACCCACGATGACCGTCCTCGCAGAGTCTGAATGCCAGCCGTCCACGATGCAGCCGCCGTCGATGGAAATGATGTCACCATCGTTGAGGACTTTGGTCCCGGGGATGCCATGGACCACCTCCTCGTTGACGGAGGTGCAAATTGTGGCCGGGAAGCCGTGATAGCCAAGGAAGTTGGACTTGGCTCCTGCATCGTTGAGGACTGCGGCAAAAACATCGTCCAGGTCTTTGGTGGTGACGCCCGGCTTGGCCGCCGCAACTGCAGCGTCAAGTGCACGGCTCAGGACAAGCCCGGCCTCCTGCATCTTGCGCATCTGCTCGTTGGTCTTGTATTCAATGCGGGGCTGACCGAACGCCATGTTCTCCTCTGGAAAGTTTGCTGATGGAGCCGATCAGGCTCCGTGCTTGAACCATTTTCCCGCATCCGAGACTGTGGTCGAAATTGGCTCGATTCCCAGCTCTCGTCGGAGGCGTTCCAAACGGTAGGTTCGCTCCCGCCCGAGTTGGTTGACCGCGTAGCGTGTGAGCCGTGGCTTCCGGCCGCTCGCCCGGGAAGCCGCCTCTGAAATGCCCGCCAAAGCCATGGCCGCCGGCTCGGGAAGGTACCTGATGTCCACGCCGCGGAGTCCAGAGGCGTCCAGAACCTGGCGCAGCACTCCACCCAATTCAACAGGCTCCGCGTCCCCCACGTTGACGGCGCCCCGGATTTCCGAGCGGCAGGAGGCCAAGACGGCTTGTGCCAGATTGTCCACGTGCGTCAATTGATGTTTCACCTGGGCATGTCCGACACTCAGCAAATGGCCTCGGCGGATGTTGCTGATCAGACGTGGCAGCAGCGTCCGGTCCCCCGGCCCGTAGACACCGTGCGGGCGCAGTGCCACGGCATTGCCATGGCGACGCGCTTCGACGTCGGCGAGCGCCTTGCTGTGTCCGTAGGCATTCAGGTGGCGCGTGGCTACCTCGTCCTCAGCCCGGTTGACGCATGCTTCCCACCACGGGTAGACGCTGGAACTGGAGATGTGGACCAGGCGGGTTCCGGCGAAGGCCTCGGCTACGGCACGGGTGCCCAGGACGTTGGCCCGGTGGAAGAGGGCAGGAGCACCCCAATCGGCAACGTGTGCTGCGGCGTGCACCACCGCGTCAACGGCGGGAAGCCGCGCTGGGGGCAGCCCGGTCAGATCCCAGTAATTCAGGCCGGCTCCGTGCTGCCTCGCGAAGCGGACCACCTCCCATCCCTGGGCCTCCGCGGCGCTGGCTACGGCTCCCCCGATGAATCCAGTGGCGCCGGTGACTGCGATCCTCACCGCGCTGCCGCTGCGTCGGCCTGTGCCTGTGCCGCCGCCTGGGTGCGTGAAGCGAACCCCTGGCGCAATGCTGCGCGGTCGGGTTTCCGGTGCCGGCCACTGGACGGGATGGACTCCAGGACTTCAATGTGGTCCGGGAGCGCGGATTCGTCGATGAGCCTGGGGAGCTCACGGGCAAGCCGCGACTTCATCAGGGCTGCACTTTCGCCGGCCGCAGTGACGACGGCCAGCCACACTGCCTCGTCTCCAACGGCATCCGGAACGCCTACCATCACTGCTTGCCGGACCCCGGGGATCCCGGCTATGACGGGCTCGTAAAGTGCCGGGTAGATGTTGGTCTTGCCTCGGATGATCATGTCCTTCTTACGCCCGATCATCACCAGCCTCGGCGCCCCGTCGCTGCCGTGGTCCAGCCGGACCAGGTCCCCCGTGGCGTGCTCCACCATAGGGTCTTCGCCTAAGTAGCCGTTGCACACGTTGGGACCCCGGACCAACAGTTCGTGGTCTTCAGCCACCCGGATTCCGACGGCGGGCAGCGGCTCCCCCAGGAAGTCACCTTCGCCTGTACCGTCGGGAGCCGTTACTTCAGCCTCCGCACCTGACGCGAACGCCAATTTCTCGTGTCCGTCGGCAATGGCGATCGGAAGCGCTTCCGTCATGCCGTAGATCAGTTTGAACTCGACGCCCGGAAGCAGACGCATGGCCCGTTTCAGAAATGGAGCCAGAATCGGCGCCGCCCCAAGCATGACTGTCCTCAGCGAAGCCGGCAGCCTGACCGTTCCTTCTTCGATTGAGTCCAGGATGGGCGCCAACTGTGACGGCACCAGGAAAAGGTGGGTGGCGCCGTCGTACGCTGTCTTTTTGCCGGCCACGGGCCCCAGTTCGCCCGCAAGCCGGAGAGGATCGATGTGCGCGGAGAATCCGTACGCCGGCATGGTCCAGTGCGCACCGGCAATGAGGGCGGGCAGGCCCATCATGAGTTGCTCCGAGTGGACCCTGTCGCCTTCCCTGAAGGTGCAGCGCGTGGTGAGTTGTTCAAAGCCGGCGGCGAGTGATCCCCTGGTGTGCACCACGCCTTTGGGAGCACCGGTAGTCCCCGACGTGAAGATGATGACGGCTTCTTGCGAGGATGCATTAGCCGGGTCGCCGGCATTGTGGCCATCCCACGTTGCCATCCGCGTGGTCGCCAGGGCCTTCACCGGCGACGCGCCCCGTGGCACACCAGGCAGCCAGGGTCCTGCGTAGTAGTGGCGGACCTGCATGGCGCCATAGTCCGGGAGAAGCAGCCCCCGCCTCCGTGCGAGAGGACGGAGCGGGCTCTTGGTGCTCAATGCATACAGGAGCGACTCCGAGGCTGCCCATTGCGGCGACGCGAGCCCTGCACGATCCCGAAAAAGGGAAGGACCGATTCCCGGGTCCATAAACACCACCGAGCCACCCGCCCGAACAGCACCCAAGGCCAGGACAAACGCCGCCGGGCTGGGCCGCACGGAGAACAACATCCGCTCTCCGAGGCCGAATCCATCCCTCTGGAGGCCGAACGCCGTCGCCTCAATCCCGTCCACGAGCTCACGGTAGGTGATGGTCTGACCGGGATTCACTGGCTCCGCACCACGCCCGCCCCTGATGCGGCGTGCTTTGCCTGGGGCGGTGATGGCCGGGTGTTCCGGGAACCGTTCCGCTGCCGCATACACGGCGGCGATCAGGTCGGCAGTGCCCACGGACTGCTCAACTGTCTCCTCAGACATTCGCCAGCTCCAAACTCTTGTATCCCGGAATGAGAACACCTCTGCTGACACGGCGGCTCGAGATGGTCCAGGGTTGATGAAGATACCGGTCCAGCAGTACGTCCAAGGCTGCATTGATCTCGGCCATGGCCAACGGCATGCCGATACAGAAGTGTGCTCCCGCACCAAACCACAGCTGGCGCGCTTGCGGGGGCATGGCCTCTGCCGGGTCAAAGCCGCGGAGGCTCTTAGCTGCATGGACGGTGGATAGCAGTATCCTGTCGCCCGCCCGGACCTCCGTCCCGCCAATGACCCCGGGTGCCACTGCATCCCGGATCATCATGGGCGATGGCACCGTGAAGCGAAGGGCCTCATTGACCGTGGCAGGAACGGCTGAGCGATCGCTGGCCAGGTCCTCAATCCGTCCACTGTCCGAAAGGAGCGCCACCAACCGCGGAAGGAAAGAGACCAAGGTTTCGGTGCCCACCATGACGAAAGCACTGATGATGCCCATCGCTTCTTCCTCGGTCATTCCGAGTTCCCGGAGCCTCCCGGGGAATGTCCCTGGGTCACTCTCCCGGTAGGCCACCCGGGCCGGTCCTGCCAGGATTCCGACGGCGGAACGCCCCTTCGCGATTTGCCGCGCCGTCAAGGAGGGACGCCCCAAGCGGACAAGCGAGGAGATGGAAGATCCCAGGTTGAAGAGTTCCTTGTTGGGAAGTCTGCCCGGCGCATCGTCGGGCACTCCCAGCAACCGGGAGATCACTCCCCCGGCCAGGTCCTTGACGCATTCCACCACGTCCACCGAACGACCCGCGTCCAGTTCCTTGGTGATTCGTGACTCGAAGGCGGATGCGGCTGGCTCCACTATCACGGCTACCGATCGCGGCGTGAACAGATCACCCAGGCGCTGCCGTAATTTCTTGTGGTCTTCGCCATCCATGTTCACCAAGGCTTTGGGACCCACTACGGGAGTCCAGAGCGCGCCCGAACCCGAGGGACCATTCTTGACAAATCTCTGCTGGTCCATGAGCACCTCACGAACCAGTCCGGCTTCGCTGACCAGCACCCCCAGCCCTGGCAGCTTGACCACCGGACGGAGGCTCCCCACGCCGCGAATCATGGGATAGAGCAGCGGGTGGGCACCCAGGTGGATGCGTCGTTCCCATCGCTCAGCTGTCGCCGCGTCCGTCATCACCGAATATCCACGTGCTCAGGACGGTATCGGTGGTCTGCGTACCACGCCAGAGTGTTCTTCAAGCCCCAGGCTTTGACGCGCCGTGAGGAACCGAACACCACAACATCGCGCCGCAGGGCGTAGTTACGCGTCAGCTTTCTGACTTGGTTGGACAGGGCCCTGTCCTCATGGAGGTCTTCGATGCTGGAACGGGGGAATCCGCCGGAGCGGTGATACATATCTGCGGTGATGGCCATGTTGCAGCCCGGGAGCATTTGGTACGGGCCCAGGTATCCCTCGCCCTTATTGCCGGGACGAATACGGCCGAAGAATGAGGCCACCTCCACCGCGAGCAGCATCATCCGCCGTTCGCCGGCGCTGATTCCCTCATCAAGCCTTGGATTAAGCTGGCCAGCGATCAGTTCCAGCCCGTCCTCGAATGCAGCCATGATCCTGGCAGTCCAGTCCGGGGCTGCGAGGCAATCGGAATCGGTGCGGGCCAACCATACTGCGCCGTGCTCCACACCGAAGCGCATGCCCGTGTCCGCCGCCGCCCCGGTACCCTTCTGCCCTTCGATCAGCAGCCGGATGTCCATTCCGGGATGTTCCGCGGCGAACTCAGCCACGATGCCACAGCTGTTGTCAGTGGAGCCGTTGTCCACCACAACGACCGTGAAGTCCTTGTGCTCTTGGGCCGCCAAGGACACCAGTGTCTGACGTACCAGTTTCTCCTCGTTCAGCATCGGAACGGCGATACTCAACGGCCTGGTGGGAGCGCTGCTCGCCAGCCCTGGGCTTGCAGGCTCCGGCCGTGGGTTCATGGCCGTCACAGCCGCACCACGGCCATGCCCAGGCTGACGCCGCCGGCCAATCCCACCAACGCGACGAGGTCACCAGGTCCACACCGTCCGCTGTCCATGGCGAGTTTCAGTTGCAGCGGCAGGCTGACAGACGCCAGGTTGCCGAAATCCTCCACGGAAGGGACAAGCAGTTCTATCGGGACGCCCGCGCGCTCCGCGAAGATCGCCCGGTACGGAGCACTGACTTGATGAACACACACCACGGCGAAGTCCGTCCATGACAGGTCAAGCCGCTCCAGCGTCTGGTCAAGAACCTCACACCCAAGATCCAGGAAAGCGTCCTTCAGCTTTTCACCGTCCATGGAGAAATAGCTGGCTTCCGGATCGCGGGGAAACGCGGAACCTCCCGCTGAGAGCGTACCCACAGACCAGTGGCTGCTCCGCGCGGTGAAAGCCATGGACAGGATCCCGGCCGTCCCCTCGGGACCTGACGGCTCCCGGTCTGCCGCCTCAAGCAAAACTGCGGCACCGCCGTCGCTCATGGTGTATCCGGGAAAACTGGACGCAAAAGTCTCAAAGTCCGGAACCTTCCACCGAACCGCCCTGGACGGCGATTCACCAGTGGCCACCAGCACGCGGGCATAGCGTCCCGTAGAGATCAGGGAGTCCGCCACTTCGACGCCGTTGAGGAAACTGTTGCAGGCGTTCTTGACGTCCATGACCGGACATGCGAGTCCCAGCTTCGCCGCAACCATATGTCCTGTGGCCGGCTCCACCATGTCCTGGCTGGCCGAAGCAAAGATCAAGAGGTCTACTTCGGGAGCCTGCAGTCCACATTCAGCCATAACCTTGGCTGCAGCGTTGGCCGCCAGGTCCGACGCCTGTTCGGCATCAGCCATGACACTGCGGGAACGGATTCCCGTGACGCGACCGATCAGCCCCTTCGGGACCCGGAACCCCGGACTACTCTCAGCAATACGGCGCTCGACGGCGGCCGTGTCCAGCCGGGCGGGCGGCAGGTAGACCTCGAGCCCCGAAATCCGGCTGTGCCCAGATAAAGCAGTTTGCATGCGGTTCCCCCAACAGTCTGCCGCTAAACGAAAATGGGTGTGTCCCGCACCAATGGTACGGGACACACCCTTCGCTCCAGAGCCGGGCGAACCGGCTATGTGGAAAACACGCTAGACGGCCTTGGCCGACTCAATCGCTGTGAGGACACGATCGGTAACTTCATCGATACCGCCAATGCCATCAACCTGCGTGAGGATGCCACGCTCGGCGTACTTGGCCACAACGGCTTCGGTTTGCTCGTGGTACAGATCAAGACGATGACGGATCACGGTCTCGTTGTCATCGGAACGTCCGGTTTCCTTGGCACGGCCAAGGAGACGGGTCACCAGTTCTTCGTCATCGGCAGTCAGCTGGAGCACGACGTCGAGCTCCTGCTGGCCTTCGGCGAGGATCTGGTCCAGGTAATCAACCTGGGCCGTGGTACGCGGGTAGCCGTCCAGGAGGAAGCCGTTCTCCACGTCGCTCTGGCTCAGGCGGTCCCGAACCATGTCGTTCGTGACGCTGTCCGGAACGAAGTCGCCTGCGTCCATGTACTTCTTGGCTTCAATGCCCAAGGGTGTCTCACCCTTGACGTTGGCACGGAAGATATCGCCAGTGGAAATGGCGACTACGCCGAGGCGCTCGGAAATCCGCTCAGCCTGCGTACCCTTGCCCGAACCGGGAGGTCCAATGATCAGCATTCTCGTCATCGCAAAAGCCCTTCGTAGTGACGTTGTTGTAGCTGCGCATCAATCTGCTTGACGGTTTCCAGGCCGACACCCACCATGATCAGGATTGACGTGCCACCGAACGGGAAGTTCTGGTTGGCATTGATCAGGACAAGTGCAACCAGCGGAATCAGCGCCACGAAGCCCAGGTAGAGGGCTCCGGGAAGGGTGATCCTGGAAAGCACGTACTGCAGGTAGTCCGCGGTCGGTTTACCCGCCCGGATGCCCGGAATGAACCCGCCGTACTTCTTCATGTTGTCCGACACTTCTTCAGGGTTGAAGGTGATGGCTACGTAGAAGTACGTAAAGAACACGATCATGGCGAAGTAGAGCGCCATGTAGATGGGGTGGTCGCCACGGGTGAGGTTGTTGTTGATCCACTCAACCCACGGGGCCATCTGCTCCCCTGGCGCCGGCTGGTTGAACTGTGAAATCAGCCCGGGCAGGTAGAGCATGGAGGACGCGAAGATGACAGGCACGACGCCGGCCATGTTCACCTTGATGGGAATATAGGTGCTGGTACCGCCCACTGTGCGCCGGCCAATCATGCGCTTCGCATACTGGACCGGAACACGGCGCTGGGACTGCTCCACGAACACAACCAACGCCACAGTCAGCAGGCCTACAGCCAGAACGGTGAGGAAGGTGCCGGGACCCTTGCTCTCCCAGATGGAACCCAGCGAACCCGGGAAGCTTGCAGCAATGGAGGTGAAGATGAGCAGCGACATACCGTTGCCCACACCCTTCTCCGTCACCAGCTCGCCCATCCACATGATGAGGCCGGTGCCGGCCGTCAACGTGATGATGATGAGGATGGTGGTCATGATGCTCTCATCAGGGATGATGGGCAGGTTGCAGCCCGGGAGCAATTGACCGGACCGGGCCAGGGACACCAGGGTGGTGGCGTTCAGCAGGCCGAGGGCGATGGTGAGGTACCGGGTGTACTGGGTCAACTTTGACTGTCCCGAGGAACCCTCTTCGTAGAGCTGCTGGAACCGGGGAATGACCACCCGGAGCAGCTGCACGATGATGCTCGCCGTGATGTAGGGCATGATGCCCAAGGCAAAGACTGAGACCTGCAGCAACGCGCCGCCGCTGAACAAGTTCACCAGCTGGTAGATGCCCTGCGAGGTGTCACCGGTGTTCAAGCATTGCTGGACATTCTGGTAGTTCACACCAGGCGAGGGGATAAAAGCTCCCAAGCGGAAGATTGTGATGATTCCCAGCGTGAACAACAACTTGCGTCGCAAATCAGGCGTCCGAAACGCCCGGCCGAATGCGCTTAGCAAGCGTCCTCCTGAGTAGAAAGTACAAGGATGTGATCGGGCTCAATGAAACCCAACAACCGAGTCTAACTGCTTGTGACGCCGTCGTAATAATCGAGAGTCCACAACCGCGAAAAAATCCCGGTACACAGGGCCGAAGCCCCGCGTACCGGGATCCTTTTTACAACGGGCATCTGCCCCACTGGCTCTTAGAGAGCAGTGGTGCTTCCGCCTGCTGCAGCAATCTTTTCCGTAGCGCTGGCGGAGAATGCGTGGACCGTAACATCAACCTTGACGGTGATGTCGCCGGTGCCAAGCACCTTCACGGGCTGGTTCTTGCGAACGGCACCCTTCTCGACCAGGGACTCAACGGTGACAGCGCCACCTTCCGGGAACAGCTCGTTGAGCTTCTCCAGGTTGACAACCTGGAACTCAACCCGGAACGGGTTCTTGAAGCCGCGCAGCTTCGGCAGGCGCATGTGCAGCGGCAGCTGGCCGCCGGCAAAGCCAGCCTTTACCTGGTAGCGGGCCTTCGTACCCTTGGTACCGCGACCAGCGGTCTTACCCTTGGAGCCTTCACCACGACCAACACGGGTCTTGGCGGTCTTGGCACCCGGGGCGGGACGCAGGTGGTGGACCTTCAGAGCGTTCTGCTTCTCAGCAGTCTCTGCGGCGGTCTTGTTCTCTGCCATTACTTCGCCTCCTCTACATTCACGAGGTGCGGAACCGTGTTCAGCATTCCAACGGTCACGGCATCAGCGGAGCGGACAACAGTGTGTCCGATGCGCTTGAGTCCGAGGGACCGAAGGGTGGCGATCTGGTTCTGCTTGGCGCCAATGACGCCCTTGATCTGGGTGATTTCCAACTTGGCGTCGGAAGGAGTCAGGTTCTTAGCCATGACTAAACACCTGCCTTCTGGTTCTGGAGCGCGCGCACCAGAGCAGCAGGAGCAACCTCGTCCAGCGGCAGGCCACGGCGGGCAGCCACGGAAGCGGGCTCTTCGAGCTGCTTCAGAGCGGCAACGGTCGCGTGAACGATGTTGATCGCGTTGGAAGAACCGAGCGACTTGGAGAGGATGTCGTGGATGCCCACGCACTCCAATACCGCGCGGACCGGACCACCGGCGATAACACCGGTACCGGCGGAAGCCGGACGCAGCAGGACTACGCCTGCAGCAGCCTCACCCTGCACACGGTGCGGGATGGTGCTGCCAACGCGGGGAACGCGGAAGAAGGACTTCTTGGCCTCTTCAACGCCCTTGGCGATAGCAGCGGGAACTTCCTTGGCCTTGCCGTAGCCGACGCCGACCATACCGTTGCCGTCACCGACGACGACGAGTGCGGTGAAGCTGAAGCGACGACCACCCTTGACGACCTTGGCAACGCGGTTGATGGTGACAACGCGCTCTACGAACTGGCTCTTCTCAGCCTCACGACCGCCGTCGCGGCCACCACGGCCACCACGGTCGCCGCGGCCCTGGCCACGGTCGCCGCGCTCGCCACGACGTCCGCCGCGGCGGTCATCGGCAGCGGGTGCGGTCTCAGTTGCTTCAGCAGCTACAGCTTCAGTCACCTGAATGTCCTTTTCGTTATTTTCAACGGTCACAGTGCCAGCCCACCTTCGCGAGCACCGTCAGCGACGGCGGCGATGCGGCCGTGGTACTTGTTACCGCCACGGTCGAAGACAACAGCCTCGACGCCTGCAGCCTTGGCGCGCTCTGCAACGAGCTCGCCGACGCGCTTGGCCTTGGCAGTCTTGTCTCCGTCGAATGCGCGAAGGTCAGCTTCCAGGGTGGAAGCGTAAGCCACGGTTACACCCTTGCTGTCATCGACAACCTGGACGAATACGTGACGTGCCGAACGGTTGACGACCAGACGAGGACGTACAGCCGTACCGGTGATGCGCTTGCGGATACGAAGCTGGCGACGGCTGCGTGCAGCAGACTTGCTCTTGTTCGTACGCTTCTTGTTAATTGCGATGGCCATGGTTTACTTACCAGCCTTTCCGACCTTGCGGCGGATGACTTCGCCGGCGTAACGGACACCCTTGCCCTTGTAGGGGTCAGGCTTGCGCAGCTTGCGAATGTTGGCAGCAACCTCGCCGACCTGCTGCTTGTTGATACCCGAAACAGAGAGCTTGGTCGGACCCTCTACTACGAAGGTGATGCCTTCGGGTGCAGAGACGTTAACCGGGTGGCTGTAGCCCAGAGCGAACTCCAGGTCAGAACCCTTGGCCTGAACGCGGTAACCAGTACCAACGATTTCAAGCTTCTTCTCGTAGCCCTCGGTAACGCCCTGAATCATGTTGGCGATCAGGGTGCGGGTCAGGCCGTGCAGCGAACGCGAGTTGCGCTCGTCGTTCGGGCGGGTGACCGTCAGGGTGTTCTCTTCCTGGGTAACCTCGATCGGGCTGGCCACAGTGTGGCTCAGCTCGCCTTTGGCACCTTTGACGTTGATGACGGAGCCATCAAGCTTGACCTCAACTCCGGCAGGAACGGTGATGGGGAGACGTCCAATACGTGACATTATTCTCTTCCTTTCCCGTTACCAGACGTACGCGAGGACTTCGCCGCCCACGCCCTTCTTGCCGGCCTGCTTGTCAGTCAGGAGGCCGGAAGAGGTGGACAGGATTGCGACACCCAGGCCACCCAGCACGTGCGGCAGGTTGGTGGACTTCGCGTAAACGCGGAGACCCGGCTTGGAGATGCGGCGGACGCCAGCGATGGAACGCTCGCGGTTCGGACCGAACTTCAGGTCGATGGTCAGCTTCTTGCCAACCTCGGCGTCTTCTTCCTTCCAGCCGGCAATGTAGCCTTCTGCCTTCAGGATGTCAGCAACGCGTGCCTTCAGTTTGCTGTACGGCATGGACACGGTGTCGTGGTATGCCGAGTTTGCATTGCGCAGACGCGTGAGCATGTCTGCGACAGGATCTGTCATAGTCATTGTGGGCTATAGCCCTTCCTCGTACCGGTTTCCGCTGCGCCGGCTCTCAAGAGCCTGCGAAGACGGACCTGTCACGTAGTTAGTTTTCGGTCTTGAACGGGAAACCAAGCGCCTTGAGCAGCGCGCGGCCTTCGTCATCGGTCTTGGCGGTGGTGACGACCGTGATGTCCATACCGCGAACGCGGTCGATGGAGTCCTGGTCGATTTCGTGGAACATAACCTGCTCGGTCAGACCGAAGGTGTAGTTGCCGTTGCCATCGAACTGCTTGCCGTTGAGGCCGCGGAAGTCACGGATACGCGGCAGAGCCAGCGAAACCAGACGATCCACGAATTCCCACATGCGGTCTCCACGCAGAGTTGCGTGTGCACCGATCGGCATGCCTTCGCGCAGCTTGAACTGTGCGATTGACTTGCGGGCCTTGGTTACCTGCGGCTTCTGGCCGGTGATCAGGGTGAGGTCGCGGACAGCGCCGTCGATCAGCTTGGAGTCCTTGGCGGCATCTCCAACACCCATGTTCACTACAACCTTGACCAGGCGGGGAACCTGGTTGACGTTCGAGTAGCTGAATTCCTCCTGCAGGGACTTCTTGATGGTCTCTGCATACTTGGTCTTCAGACGCGGAACGATCTTGTTTGCGACGGTAGTCTCAGACAGTGTTTCACTCATCAGATGTCCTTCCCGGTGGCCTTGGACACGCGGATACGGACGGTCTTGGTAGCGCCATCCTTCTCAACGGTGTCGAGACGGAAACCAACACGGGTCGGCTTCTTGGTCGACGGGTCAACCAGAGCAACGTTGGAAACGTGGATCGGGGCCTCAACGACCTCAATGCCACCGGTCTTGGTGCCGCGCTGCGACTGACCGACCTTGGTGTGCTTGGTGACGCGGTTGATTCCCTCTACCAGCACGCGGTTGGTGTCCGGGAATACGCGCAGAACCTTGCCCTGCTTGCCGCGGTCTCCGCCGCGTTCCTGCTTGGCGCCGGTGATGACCTGAACGAGGTCACCCTTTTTGATCTTAGCCATGGACTAAAGCACCTCCGGGGCCAGCGAAACGATCTTCATGAACTTCTTGTCGCGAAGTTCACGACCAACCGGGCCGAAGATACGGGTACCGCGGGGGTCACCGTCGTTCTTCAGGATCACAGCTGCGTTTTCGTCAAACTTGATGTAGGAACCATCCGCACGGCGGCGTTCCTTCTTGGTACGAACGATGACAGCCTTGACGACGTCACCCTTCTTTACGTTGCCGCCAGGGATAGCGTCCTTGACGGTAGCGACGATCACGTCGCCAATGCCTGCGTAGCGACGACCAGATCCACCGAGAACGCGAATGGTAAGGATTTCCTTAGCACCCGTGTTGTCGGCGACCTTGAGTCGCGACTCCTGCTGAATCAATTTCTACTCCTTGCGTCGCGCCGGTTCTCAGACCGAGATCATGCATACGGAATGAGCCTTGCGGAACGGTTGATCGGGGTGTCTCTTGACCTGCCTGGATTTTGCCAGTACAGGCCTAAACGCCCGTGCCACAAGCATCAGCTTCCCTTGCAGAAAACTCTGCGCGGGGCAGTATGCAGCGGCACGATTGTTTACGAGGTAGTTGACGGCGCACAAGTGGCGCCATACAAACTCAATATCCTAGCACGTTTACGGCCTGGAGCCGAAACGACCGGAGATGCGGAAAGGCCCGCGTTCCCTGGGGAACACGGGCCTTTCCAGTGAATCACTGCCAGGCATGCCTGGCGTTGGATTTACTTGGCCTTTTCGAGGATCTCCACGAGACGCCACCGCTTGGTAGCGGACAGCGGGCGGGTCTCAGAGATGAGAACGAGGTCGCCGATGCCGGCGGTGTTCTCTTCGTCGTGAGCCTTGATCTTCGAGGTGCGGCGAATAACCTTGCCGTACAGAGCGTGCTTCACGCGGTCTTCAACCTGAACAACGATGGTCTTTTCCATCTTGTCAGAGACAACGTAGCCGCGACGCGTCTTACGGTAACCGCGCTGTTCAGCGCTGGCTGCTGCTTCCGTCACAGTTTCCTTCTCGCTCACTTGGCGTCCTCTCCAGCTTCAACCTCGGCCTTTTCAGCCTTGGCAGCCTTTTTGGACTTCTTTTCTTCCTTGGCTTCCACAACCGGTGCGGCAACCTCGGCACGAATGCCCAGCTCGCGCTCACGGAGAACGGTGTAGATGCGTGCGATGTCCTTCTTTACCGCGCGCAGGCGACCGTGGTTCTCCAGCTGTCCGGTGGCGGACTGGAAACGCAGGTTGAACAGCTCTTCCTTGGACTTGCGGAGTTCTTCAACGAGACGCTCGTTGTCGAAACCGTCCAGCTGTGCGGGTGCGAGATCCTTCGACCCTACTGCCATTTCTATTCACCACCTTCGCGACGCACAATGCGTGCCTTCAACGGGAGCTTGTGGATTGCCAGGCGCAGGGCCTCGCGAGCTACCTCTTCATTGACACCGGAGAGTTCGAAGAGAACCCGGCCCGGCTTGACGTTTGCGACCCACCATTCCGGAGAACCCTTACCGGAACCCATACGGGTTTCAGCAGGCTTCTTCGTCAGCGGACGGTCCGGGTAGATGTTGATCCAGACCTTGCCGCCACGCTTGATGTGGCGGGTCATCGCGATACGAGCGGACTCGATCTGACGGTTGGTGACGTATGCCGGGCTCAGAGCCTGGATACCGTACTCACCGAAGCTGACCTTGGTGCCGCCCGTAGCAGCGCCGGAACGACCCGGGTGGTGCTGCTTACGGTGCTTGACTCGACGTGGGATAAGCATTTAAGCCTGTCCTCCTTCTGCTGCCGGAGCAGCAGCTTCAGCGGCCGGTGCTTCAACGGCAGCGGGTGCTGCCTCAGCTGCCGGACGGTCGTTACGACGACGGCGGTCGCCACCCGGGCGGCCCGGACGGTCTCCTGCACGGCCACGGGACGGAGCAGCAGCTGCCTGCTGAGCCAGTTCCTTGGCAGTTACGTCACCCTTGTAGATCCAAACCTTCACACCGATACGGCCGAAGGTGGTCTTGGCTTCGTAGAAGCCGTAGTCGATGTTCGCGCGGAGGGTGTGCAGGGGCACACGGCCTTCGCGGTAGAACTCCGAGCGGGACATTTCTGCGCCACCCAGACGGCCCGAGCAAGCAACACGGATGCCCTTGGCACCCGCACGCTGTGCGGACTGCATTGCCTTCTTCATCGCACGGCGGAAAGCCACGCGGGAAGTCAGCTGCTCAGCGATGCCCTGGGCAACAAGCTGTGCTTCCATCTCGGGGTTCTTGACCTCGAGGATGTTCAGCTGAACCTGCTTGCCGGTGAGCTTTTCGAGCTCGCCGCGGATGCGGTCTGCTTCAGCGCCGCGGCGGCCGATAACGATACCCGGGCGTGCCGTGTGGATGTCCACGCGGACACGGTCACGGGTGCGCTCGATCTCGACCTTGGCGATGCCTGCGCGCTCCATGCCGGTGGACATGAGCTGACGGATCTTGATGTCCTCGCGGACGAAGTCCTTGTAGCGCTGTCCGGGCTTGGTGCTGTCAGCGAACCAGTGCGAAACGTGGTCGGTGGTGATGCCGAGTCGGAACCCGTGCGGGTTTACTTTCTGTCCCACTTAGCGAGCCTCCTCTTTCTCCGGGGTTGCGACAACCAGCGTGATGTGGCTGGTCCGCTTCCTAATGCGGTAGGCGCGGCCCTGGGCACGCGGCTGGAACCGCTTCATGGTCGGGCCTTCATCAACAAATGCTTCGGTGATGAAGAGGTCGCTGTCGTCGAATGCAACGCCGTCACGGTCCGCGAGGACACGTGCGTTGGCCATTGCCGACTGAAGTACCTTGAATACCGGCTCCGAAGCTGCCTGGGGGGCAAACTTCAGAATTGCCAGAGCCTCATTCGCTTGCTTACCACGAACAAGGTTGACGACGCGCCGGGCCTTCATAGGCGTTACGCGGATGTGACGCGCAATAGCCTTGGCTTCCATTGCTTTCCTTCTCTCGTCTAAGACGTAAAGTCAGGCGCCTAGCGGCGCTTGCCCTTACGGTCGTCCTTAACATGGCCGCGGAATGTCCGCGTGGGAGCGAATTCGCCGAGCTTGTGCCCGACCATCGACTCTGTGACAAACACCGGGATGTGCTTGCGTCCGTCGTGTACGGCGATCGTGTGCCCGAGCATGTCGGGGATGATCATCGAACGGCGGGACCAGGTCTTGATGACGTTCTTGGTGCCCTTATCGTTTTCCCGTGCGACCTTCACAAAGAGGTGCTGGTCAACGAAAGGACCTTTTTTCAGGCTGCGTGGCATGTGTCCAGGCTCCTATCGCTTGTTCTTGCCAGTACGGCGGCGACGAACAATAAGCTTGTCGCTCTCTTTGTTCGGACGGCGGGTACGGCCCTCGGGCTTGCCGTTCGGGTTAACCGGGTGACGTCCACCGGAAGTCTTACCTTCACCACCACCGTGCGGGTGGTCAACCGGGTTCATGGCTACACCACGGACGGTCGGGCGAACGCCCTTCCAGCGCATGCGGCCGGCCTTGCCCCAGTTGATGTTCGACTGCTCGGCGTTGCCGACCTCGCCGACGGTTGCGCGGCAGCGCACGTCAACGTTGCGGATTTCGCCGGAGGGCAGACGCAACTGTGCGAAGCGGCCTTCCTTGGCAACGAGCTGTACCGAAGCACCTGCGGAACGTGCCATCTTGGCGCCGCCACCCGGACGCAGTTCAACTGCGTGGATTACGGTACCAACCGGGATGTTGCGCAGCGGCAGGTTGTTGCCCGGCTTGATGTCAGCGTCAGGACCAGCCTCGACGAAGTCACCCTGGGACAGCTTGTTAGGAGCGATGATGTAACGCTTGGTGCCATCAACGTAGTGCAGGAGTGCGATGCGAGCCGTACGGTTCGGGTCGTACTCGATTTCGGCAACGCGGGCGTTGATGCCGTCCTTGTCGTGACGACGGAAGTCGATCAGACGGTACTGGCGCTTGTGCCCACCACCCTTGTGACGGGTGGTGATCTTACCGGAGTTGTTACGGCCGCCTGTTTTGTGCAGGGGACGCAGCAACGACTTTTCCGGAGTCGATCGCGTGATTTCAGCAAAGTCGGCTACGCTCGAGCCACGACGGCCCGGGGTAGTCGGCTTGTATTTACGGATTCCCATAATTTATTTCCTCGTTAAAGTGGTCTCCGCTACGCGAGCGGACCGCCGAAGATGTCGATTGTGCCTTCTTTGAGGGTGACAATTGCACGCTTGGTGCTCTTGCGCTGGCCCCAGCCGAATTTGGTGCGCTTGCGCTTACCGGCACGGTTGATGGTGTTGATCGAGTCAACCTTGACCGAGAAGATCTTCTCAACGGCCAATTTGATCTCGGTCTTGTTCGAGCGAGGGTCCACCAGGAAGGTGTACTTGCCTTCGTCGATCAGACCGTAGCTCTTTTCCGAAACGACGGGTGCAAGCACGACGTCGCGCGGGTCCTTGATGGTGGTTACGCTCACTTGGAGGCCTCCTCGTTCTTTGCCTTGTCAGCGACGAACGCCTCGAAAGCAGCCTTGGTGAAGACCACGTCGTCGGAGACAAGCACGTCGTAGGTGTTCAGCTGATCTGCGTACAGAACGTGAACATCCTGGAGGTTGCGCACGGAAAGTGCAGCAACATCGTTGGCGCGCTCGATTACGACGAGCAGGTTCTTGCGCTCAGTGACGGAGCGCAGCGAAGCCAGTGCGTCCTTGGCGGACGGCTTGGTGCCGGCTACCAGTTCAGCGATGACGTGGATGCGGCCGTTGCGGGCGCGGTCAGACAGGGCGCCGCGGAGTGCAGCAGCCTTCATCTTCTTGGGGGTGCGCTGGCTGTAGTCACGAGGGGTCGGACCGTGGACAACGCCACCGCCGGTCATGTGAGGAGCACGGATTGAACCCTGACGGGCGCGGCCGGTGCCCTTCTGCTTGAACGGCTTGCGACCTGCACCGGAAACCTCGGCGCGGGTCTTCGTCTTGTGGGTACCCTGGCGGGCAGCAGCGAGCTGTGCGACGACGACCTGGTGCAGCAGCGGCACGTTGGTCTGGACGTCGAAGATCTCTGCAGGCAGGTCTACCTTGACAGTGCTAGTCATTGAACTAGGCTCCCTTCACGGCGGTGCGTACGAGTACGACCTGGCCGCGGGCGCCGGGGACGGCACCCTTGATAAGGAGCAGCGACTTCTCAACGTCAACAGCGTGAACCGTGAGGTTCAGCGTGGTGTGACGTTCGGCGCCCATGCGGCCGGCCATTTTCAGGCCCTTGAAGACGCGGCTCGGGGTGGATGCGCCACCGATGGAGCCAGGCTTACGGTGGTTCTTGTGGGCACCGTGGGAAGCGCCAACGCCGTGGAAGCCGTGACGCTTCATAACACCGGCGAAGCCCTTACCCTTTGAGGTGCCGACGACGTCGATCTTCTGGCCGGCTTCGAAGATCTCAACAGAGAGCTCCTGGCCCAGCTCGTAGGATGCGGCGTCTGCGGTACGCAGTTCGACGACGTGGCGGCGAGGGGTGACGCCGGCCTTTTCAAAGTGACCAGCCAGCGGCTTGGTGACCTTGCGGGGGTCGATCTGGCCGTAGCCGATCTGTACGGCGACGTAGCCATCTACCTCTGCGTTGCGCAGCTGGGTGATGACGTTGGAGTCAGCCTGGACAACAGTTACCGGGATGAGCTTGTTGTTCTCGTCCCAGACCTGGGTCATGCCGAGCTTCGTGCCCAGCAGGCCCTTTACGTTACGGGTTGCGGTCATAGTCTCTCAGCACCTCCCTAGAGCTTGATTTCGATGTTCACGTCTGCAGGCAGATCGAGACGCATAAGCGAGTCGACGGCCTTCGGCGTGGGGTCGATGATGTCGATCAGACGCTTGTGAGTACGCATTTCGAAGTGCTCACGGCTGTCCTTGTACTTGTGAGGAGAGCGAATAACGCAGTAGACGTTCTTCTCTGTGGGCAGCGGCACCGGGCCGACTACCGTTGCGCCTGCGCGCGTGACCGTCTCAACGATCTTCCGCGCTGAAACATCAATGACCTCGTGGTCATATGACTTCAGCCGGATGCGGATTTTTTGTCCCGCCATGTCGCCTGACTCTCTTTCAGCTAGTGCTGCTCTAGTTAGGGCTGCTCTGTTTACTTACCTGTTGATGTGGCCGCCGAAGCGTTTGAGGATTTACCACCACACGCCGCACAAACTGAATCCGGATATTCCGGGTTCCTCAACCTGCCGGCGCACCGACCCCCGCGGTCGGGCGTGTCGCGATTTCCACGCAGACTCGACCGCATTCCATGGGGTTCAGGGTTATGTTTGGGCTTCAACCTGGACCCTGACACCCGGCATTATCCGGATCGGGACACGAAGAAGCGCTTGAACAACTCATCCAGTATGGCGGAAATATGAGGCAAAGGCCAATCGGCGGTATAAGGGCCCTCGCAGGACCATTGCCCGGGCGCCTGCGCCTGAGGAAGATGGGTGCATGACCGTCCAGGATTCAGGCTCCGTGGAAGATCTTGCCGCGCGCCTGCGTCCAGGTTTCACCCTGGGGGTGGCGTCGGCGGCTTTCCAGATTGAAGGATCCCTGACCGCTGATGGCCGCGGCCCTTCGGGTTGGGACGCCTTCGCGGAAAAGCCGGGAGCAATAGTCGACGGCGACTCCCCCACCGTAGCGTGCGACCATTACAACCGCGCCGATGAAGACATCGCCTTGATGCAGGAGCTTGGCGTGGACTCCTATCGCTTCTCGCTGTCCTGGCCGAGGATCCAACCCGGCGGCAAGGGCTCCATCAATCAACGCGGCCTGGACTTCTACGATCGTCTCATCGACAAACTCCTGGCCGCCGGCATTTCCCCTATGGCCACCTTGTTCCACTGGGACACCCCCTTGGAACTGGAGCATGCCGGAGGGTGGATGAACCGCGACACTGCAGAGCGCTTTGCTGTCTATTGCGCCGCCGCGGCAGACCGCTTCGGTGACCGTGTTGATCACTGGGTCACCATGAACGAGCCCGTGTCAGTCACCGTGCAGGGGTACTCACTGGGAGTACACGCCCCGGGACGGCAATTGCTCTTCGATTCCTTGCCTGCCGCACATCATCAATTGCTGGGGCACGGGCTCGCCGTCCAGGCCCTCCGGAACGCCGGCGTCAAAGGGCAGATCGGGGTGTCCAACATGCACTGCCCCGTCGAGTCCGCCAGCAACAGTCTCGGCGACCGGCTGATGACGCAGGCGCTGGACCTGATCCTCAACCGCATCTATGCCGATGCAATACTGCTGGGCCAATATCCCAAGCCACCCTGGCCCATGAAGCCCTGGTTCCGCTCACTCGGCACCATCCACGACGGCGATCTTGAACTGATCAGCCAACCTTTGGACTTCTACGGGCTCAACTACTACTACCCCGTGAAGGTGGCAGCAGGCCCCGGGCCGGCGGAGATCCCCACCGGAAAGTCACCGGAGATGAGCGAAGTTCCCTTCCATCTGGCCGCCTACCAGGAGTATGAAACCACTGGGTTCGGCTGGCCCGTTGCACCGGAGTACCTGGCGCTGCTGCTGCGCCAACTGAAGGACCGGTACGGGGACGCCCTTCCCCCGGTGTACATCACCGAAGGCGGAGCAAGTTTTCCGGAACCGCCCCACGTTGACGGCCCCCTCCAGGACACCAACCGCATTTCCTACCTGGCTGAGCACCTCGGCCACGCCCTGACAGCGACAGGCCCCGGCGGTATTGCCGAGGATGTGGATCTGCGTGGCTACTACGTCTGGACGTTGCTGGACAACTTTGAGTGGGCAGCCGGGTACTCACAGCGCTTCGGTTTGGTCCATGTGGACTTCCACACCCAGGAACGGACTCCCAAGGAGTCCTATTACTGGTTACGTGCGCTGGAGCGGGCCCGCTCCCACGAACCGTAGGCCCCTGACTAGCCCAGCCCTGCTAAAACGGCGGCTTACTTGTTCTTGTTGGCACGCCTGATGCGCTTGGCGCGTTCAATCTCACTCCGGAAGTTCTTGCGGCCCCACAGCACGCCGCCACCAATGGCGGCAATGACTGCCAGGAAAATCAGGAATTCCATACTGCGCTCCTCTTCGTAGAATGCCAGATTATCGGATACCGTCCCTGTCCTGTTCCCGCGGGACATTGCCGGACGATGCATTTCCCGGGTAGCCGCCGTCGGGGTGGGCGCTGTCCGGTGAAGCAGTGCCCCGGTTGACGCCGTCGGGGCTGGCGCTGCCCGGCCCAAAGCTCTGCGGCGGAACACCACCCGGTGCGTCACTTCCGGCAGTTGCCTGCGGCTTCCGGTTCAGACGCCACACTGCCAGGACAATCAACGCCAGGGCAACCAGCGCAAGCATGGCGAAGGCGTACGAGCGCAGCGCCCACATGACACTGAGCGCAACGCCCACGGCGCCCCACCACACCATGGCCCTTTCGGCCAGCAGTAATCCGGCGACCAGAAGCACCGCGTGGCCCACCAACACATACAACTGCTGGGGAGCAGTTCCACCAAAGATGGTCCCCAAGGATGTCAAAGACAGGGCGCCCGCGGCAATGGCGAGCCGAAGCAGGCCTTCCCTCCGCCGCCCTTTCATATAGCGCAGCCCTGCTAAAACAGCCCCGGACACTACGTACCACTGCACCGTCCAGAACCAGTCCGGCCCGGTGTCGCCTACGAACAACACGGCCCGCTGGAGGGCGGCCAAAGACGCCAGCGCCGCAATTTCTCCAGCAAGCCACTTGCTGTTCGGTATCTCAACAACTACCAGCGCACCGGTCGCGACCACCAGGACAAAACCTACCCATGATGTCTCGTCGCGGATCATTCCGACGGCGGCCGACGACGCCAGCGCTACGGCCGCTGTTCCCGTCAGTGCGTTTCGCCTCAGGGGCTGCCCGCCGATTGCTGCTCCGCCGAGCCGCTTCGCCGCGTAAAGAAGCACTGCCGTACCAACACCACCCACCAGCCAAGGTGCGTAGTCGCTCCACACTCCCGGTGCCATGTCCCTCAGCAAACCTTCGACGGCGGGAACGGCACCAACCAGCGTGGACGGCGCGGCACCAAGGTAAAGGACGGGCAAGTGCTCAACGTGCGAGGCAGCGAACAGCACAGACGCAAGGACCAGCACCGCCAGCCCGGTCAGGGAGTAGGACACGCCAAGGGTCAACAGACCACCGGCAACTACAAACGTCATTGCCGCAATGAACCAGAACCAGCGCTCCGCTACCTGGCCGGCGGCCCGTTGTTCGGGACGGACCGTGGCATGCTGTCCGGGACGGAGCGCAGCACGCGCGACCCGGACAACCACGAGCACAGCGGCGAGCCCCAAGAGCACCACCGGTACCTGGGCCCTATCCAGCAGTGGCTGGGACATCCAGGTGCCCGACGGGAACGTCAAGGACGGACCGGAAGCAATCACACCGCAGACCACGGCAGGGATACCGAAGTATTGGGTTCCCTGGATGCCCAGAAGACGCCAAGCGATCACAGCAGAGGCCGCGGAGAGTCCCAACTCGATAAGGACCACCCAACGCCCGCCGCCGTCGTAGCTCCCTGCCAGCAGGTAAGCCGCGGGTAGCAGGAGCTGGGCAGCCAGAGTAGCCCACACCACGGCCTGTTGGAAGGCGATGTCCACCCCACGACTTCTCTGGATCCAGGTCGCAGCATGCTGCAGCACGAGGACCACAGCCATGGTCATGGAGACCGTGGTGGTCGACTCTGAAAGATCCCCCACCAGCACACCAATGAACGCCAAAGACAAAACACGGAGTCCCAGCATGTAGGCGCCCCGTACTAAACGGCCCTTTGTCACTGCCACCATGAAACAGCTGTAGGCCGCGAAAAGTCCCAGCAGAATCTCCACATCCCGCACACTTCCGAGCCGTAGAGCCAGCAGCAGTACCAAGGCTGTCGGCGCAAAAAGCCACGCTGCCGGATGCCCGCGCAGGACTACACCGCAGAGAAGGGCCGCAAGTGCCGTCGCAATTGCTGCGACCCCGGGCTGCCAGCTTCCACGTAGGAGCTGCTCCCCTGCGGCCATGGAAATCGTCAGGACCGTGGCCGTTCCTGCCATCACCGCTACCACCACTCCGGCGTCGACCATGGACGCGTGGGGAAAGCGCCTGCGGCTGCTTTGCCGCAAGGGAAGGACCAGTTGCACGGCCCCCGCTACAGCTATGACCAAGGCCACCGTGGGCAGCTCGCCAGCCACACGGAAGCTCCAGCCGTGCCGTATCGCGTCAAAGTAGGCTGAACCAGCCAAGACGGTACCCGCGGCGCGTGCCAGCCACCAATAGGACTGGCGGTGGAAGGAAACTGGAATTCGGAAAGCGGTCGCCGCAAAGTACGCGACTGCTACCAGGAGGGCCACGTTGCCCAGTGCCATCGACACCGTGGCCGATGCCACTGCGCCTGCAACCATGGCCGCGGCCGGGGCAAGAGCCTCACCCAGGGTAGGACGCCAGGACCCGACGCCGGCATTGCTTTGCCGGGTGGGCGGGAACAACAGAGCACCCGAGGCTACACCGGCGAACAACACCAACAGCACCGCGGTCCCTACGAGGGGATGCCCCGCAGCGCGGTCAACGAACGGCAGGACGAGCAAGCCCACCACTGCCAGCCCGCCGAATCCAGCAAGGGTCGCCTGTGGAACAAACAGGTGGACTCCCGCACGTTCCAGCCAGGCGCTGACCATTTGCTGTACTGCAGCCGCAGCCACGAGTGCCACCAAGGACAGGGCAATCCTGTCCGGGTTGTCCGCAAAGACGCCGGCAACCGCGGTAGGCACGGCCGCCGTCACGGCGATTCGTGCTGCAAGGACCAATGGCTGACGGAAGGCCGCCGGATGAACAGCCGCACGCACTGACCAGTACAGGGCTGTAGAGGCCAGCAGCGCCGACACCGGCCAGGCGCCCAGCAGGCCCATGAGCGGCAGGGACACCGCGAGAACGACGCCGGGCGCAAACTCTGTGCCGTTGCCCAGCTTCCAGCCCACCACCATGGCGGTCACCATAGCGACAGTGAGCGGAACGTAGACGGGCAACCCGTAAGCCCCGAGGGCCAATACCACCGTCAAGATGGCTGCCGTGACCAGCTGCAGGCCCAGACAGGACAGGGCGTCGTTCCACCACTGCCGAAGCTTCAGTCGCTCTCCCCCGAGCGCAACCCCCAGAGACTGGACTCCACAGCAAATGACCGCGGCAAACATCACTGCACTGACATCCGCTGCGGCGTCCCACACCACTCCCAGCAACGCCAGCGTCAGCGTTGCGCGCGCGCCATAGGCGTGCTGCAGCCTGTACCGCGCCTGCGGAATGAAGGCCATGACGGCGAAGTACAAGCCGCACATCAGCATGACCAGCGGGTATTCACCCTTGGCCAGGAGATGCGGCGTGACCGTGACCGCAAGCGCCACCAACGGGACAACATAGGGATGGAGCGCCATCAGCGGACGGACATAAAGCGGTGGCAGCCAACGGGGACGAACCAGTGCACCCAGGGTCAGGACAATGGCTACCCCGATCAGCGCCGTGAAGTACCAGACCAAGGCGCCGCCCAGCACGGAAACTCCGGACCACGCGGTAGAGACAACGAAGCTGAGGGAAAGGAAAGCCAGGACCTTGTTATCCAGGCGAACCGCGGTATAGGCATACACAGCTGTTCCCAGCAGTGAGGTGACCAGCCACGCGGCAGGACCGTTGGGCAGCACAAAGTTGTACATGGCAAGGCCCGTCACGGGAATGAGCGCCAGTCCCGTGCCGACGAAGGCAACTGCGGCTGGACGCAACCGTGGAATTTTGGCATGGATGACCAAACCGGCAACGTAGAAAAGGGTGGTGATGAAGCAGATGCCTGCGAAGCGGAAGAGTGCAGGGAGGCTTGTCCCCACAAAGAGGGCACCTGCGGCGACCAAAAGAAGACTGGCCACGTAGAGCGTGACGTTGATGTTTTGTTGGTCGCGCTTGGCTTTGCGCGCCGCGGCTGCTTCGGGAGTTTCCCGCCGTATCGGCGCCTGCTGGCCCGCCGACCACTGCGGCTGTGCTGCGATGACGGGACGCTGCGGAACCGCGGGAGGTTGAACGCCCGACGCCGGCATGGGGGCCTGCGCTGGGAACGGCGCGGCCACGTGGGTCCGTGGATGCACGGAGGGCGGCACGGGGGCCTGCGCTGGG
The DNA here is from genome assembly GCF_002224285.1 of Arthrobacter sp. YN. Taxonomy (GTDB): domain Bacteria; phylum Actinomycetota; class Actinomycetes; order Actinomycetales; family Micrococcaceae; genus Arthrobacter. The sequence goes on from NZ_CP022436.1 coordinate 3,667,778, forward strand.
AACGGCGCGGCCACGTGGGTCGGTGGATGCATGGAGGGCGGCACGGGGGCCTGCGCTGGGAACGGCGCGGCCACGTGCGTCGGTGGATGCAGTGGTGCTGATGCAGGCGTCACGGCGGGGCCTGCACCGGAGGTTGCGTGAGCCGGAGCAGCAGGTGGCTGGGGTGTCGAGACCTCTGCAGCCTGCATCTTGGCCTCGGCGTCGCGCCAGCCGGCCATGTGGCCTGCCAGATAGCCGGCCTGGTAGGCGCGGTGCTCAGCCGTCCCTGTGGTGGCAGCGGCGCCCGCGGCATCTTTCCGCCCCCGGCCTCGACCGATGGCACTGCTCACCGCCGCTGTTACAGCAAGGAGTATCAGTACTAGCAGGACTTCCATGGCTACTCCTTGATGTCACGGGAATCTGGCATTTCGCCCGCGTTTATCCAATCGATAGAGTAACTGTACCAAAAAGAACCCCACCGCCGAAACGGTGGGGTCCTTCTTGAATGACTACCGGTTTAGCCGGAAGGTCACCGATCTACAAGTAGTGACTACTTGATGATGCTGGTGACACGTCCCGAACCAACGGTGCGGCCGCCTTCGCGGATAGCGAAGCCGAGGCCCTCTTCCATAGCGATCGGCTGGATGAGCGCAACGGTCATCTCAGTGTTGTCGCCAGGCATAACCATTTCCGTGCCTTCCGGCAGGGTGATAACGCCGGTTACGTCCGTGGTACGGAAGTAGAACTGCGGGCGGTAGTTGGAGTAGAACGGGTTGTGACGTCCGCCTTCGTCCTTGGACAGGATGTAGACGTTAGCCTCGAAGTCGGTGTGCGGGGTGATTGAACCCGGCTTGACGACAACCTGGCCACGCTCGACATCGTCGCGCTTCAGACCGCGGAGCAGGAGGCCACAGTTCTCGCCGGCCCATGCTTCGTCGAGCTGCTTGTGGAACATCTCGATACCGGTAACCGTGGTCTTCTGGATCGGGCGGATGCCAACGATCTCGACCTCGGAGTTGATGGCGAGGGTTCCACGCTCGGCGCGGCCCGTAACAACGGTGCCACGACCGGTGATCGTGAAGACGTCTTCGATCGGCATCAGGAACGGCTTGTCGCGGTCACGTACGGGGTCCGGAACGGACTCGTCGACTGCTGCCATCAGGTCCTGGACGGACTTGACCCAAACCGGGTCGCCTTCCAGAGCCTTGAGGCCGGAAACGCGAACAACCGGAGCCTCATCGCCATCGAAGCCCTGCGAGCTCAGGAGCTCACGAACTTCCATTTCGACGAGGTCGAGGAGTTCTTCGTCATCAACCATGTCGGACTTGTTCAGTGCGACCAGCAGGTAGGGAACGCCAACCTGGCGGGCGAGCAGAACGTGCTCACGGGTCTGAGCCATCGGACCATCGGTTGCAGCAACCACGAGGATTGCGCCGTCCATCTGGGCAGCACCGGTGATCATGTTCTTGATGTAGTCAGCGTGACCCGGGGCGTCTACGTGTGCGTAGTGGCGCTTCTCGGTCTGGTACTCCACGTGGGAGATGTTGATGGTAATACCACGCTGGCGCTCTTCCGGAGCAGAGTCAATCGACGCGAAGTCGCGCTGCTCGTTGAGATCCGGGTACTGGTCGTACAGCACCTTGGAAATGGCGGCAGTCAGCGTCGTCTTACCGTGGTCAACGTGACCAATGGTGCCGATGTTGACGTGCGGCTTAGTCCGCTCGAACTTTGCCTTTGCCACAGGTTCCTCCTAGAAAGATTTCAAGTGAAGTGCTCCTCGGCCGCGCTTTTCGCGGCAGAAACTTTAGCAAGTCTACTTGGGGGCTTGGTTTTGGTGAAATTGCAGATTCAGGAACCAATAGTAGTTCCTCGAGCCTGTTTGCGCAGGGCCGGGCCGCGGCTGTCGCCGCAGCCCCGCCTCACGCGCTTAGATGCCTTCCCGATACCGGAATTGCATCCGTTACCGGGAGATTACTCGCCGCGGGTTTTCTGGATGATCTCGTCGGCAACTGCCTTCGGGACCTCCGCGTAGCTGTTGAACGTCATGGAGTACACAGCGCGACCCTGGGTCTTGGACCGGAGGTCACCGATGTAGCCGAACATGCCGGACAGCGGAACGTGTGCACGGATAACCTTGACACCTGCCGCGTCTTCCATGGACTGCATCTGGCCACGACGGGCGTTCAGGTCACCAATAACATCACCCATGTATTCCTCAGGTGTGCGGACCTCAACATCCATCAGCGGTTCAAGCAGAACAGGGTTCGCCTTGCGTGCGGCTTCCTTGAAAGCCATACGGCCGGCGATCTTGAACGCCATTTCCGAGGAGTCAACATCGTGGGACGCGCCATCAATCAGCGTGGCCTTGATGCCGACAACCGGGTAACCAGCCAGGACGCCGTCGTTCAGTGCATCCTGGATACCAGCGTCAACGGACGGGATGTATTCACGCGGAACGCGGCCACCAGTGACCTTGTTCTCGAATGCGTACAGCTCGCCTGAAGCGGTGTCCATGGGTTCGATCGCGATCTGGATCTTTGCGAACTGACCCGAACCACCGGTCTGCTTCTTGTGCGTGTAGTCATGACGCTCGACTGCGCGCTTGATGGTTTCGCGGTAAGCAACCTGCGGCTTGCCAACGTTTGCCTCGACCTTGAATTCGCGGCGCATGCGGTCCACCAGGATGTCCAGATGGAGCTCGCCCATGCCGGCGATGATGGTCTGGCCCGTGTCTTCGTTGAGGGAGACCTGGAAGGTCGGGTCCTCAGCGGAGAGCTTCTGGATGGCCGTGGAGAGCTTCTCCTGGTCACCCTTGGTGTTGGGCTCGATGGCAACCGAGATCACGGGCTCCGGGAAGCTCATGGACTCGAGGACGATCTGGTTGTTGGAATCACACAGGGTGTCACCCGTGGTGGTGTCCTTCAGACCGATAGCTGCGTAGATGTGGCCGGCGGTAGCGCCCTCAACGGGCATTTCCTTGTTGGCGTGCATCTGGAACAGCTTGCCGATGCGTTCCTTCTTGCCCTTGGTGGAGTTGACCACCTGGGCGCCTGCCTCAACGTGACCGGAGTACACGCGGACGAAGGTCAGCTGACCGAAGAACGGGTGCGCAGCAATCTTGAAGGCGAGGGCCGAGAACGGCTCGTCTGCAGAGGGCTTGCGGGTGAGTTCCTTCTCTTCGTCGCGGGGATCGTGACCGATCATCGGCGGGACGTCGAGCGGGTTCGGCAGGAAGTCAACAACAGCGTCAAGCATCGGCTGGACACCGCGGTTCTTGAAAGCAGAACCACAGAACACCGGGTAGAGCTCGGAGTTGATGGTCATCTTGCGGATGCCGGCCTTCAGTTCCTCAAGGGTGAGTTCTTCACCTTCGAGGTACTTCTCCATGAGCTCTTCGGAAGCCTCGGCCACAGTCTCTACGAGCTGTGCACGGTACTCTTCAGCCTTGGCCTGGAGGTCCGCCGGGATTTCCTGCACTTCGTAGGAAGCGCCCATGGTGACGTCACCCTTTGCGTCGCCAGGCCAAACCAGGGCGCGCATTTCGAGAAGGTCAACAACACCGATGAAGTCGTTCTCAGCGCCGATGGGCAGCTGCATAACCAGCGGCTTGGCACCAAGACGGGAGATGATGGTGTCTACGGTGAAGTAGAAGTCAGCGCCCAGCTTGTCCATCTTGTTGACGAAGCAGATACGCGGAACGTTGTACTTGTCAGCCTGGCGCCAAACAGTCTCGGACTGCGGCTCCACGCCTTCCTTGCCGTCGAACACTGCAACTGCACCGTCGAGGACGCGCAAGGAGCGCTCAACCTCAACAGTGAAGTCAACGTGGCCCGGGGTGTCGATGATGTTGATCTGGTTCTTGTCCCAGAAGCAAGTCACGGCGGCAGACGTGATGGTGATGCCGCGTTCCTTTTCCTGTTCCATCCAGTCAGTCGTCGAAGCGCCGTCGTGCGTCTCGCCGATCTTGTGGTTCACACCCGTGTAGAACAGGATGCGCTCGGTAGTGGTGGTCTTGCCGGCATCAATGTGGGCCATGATGCCGATATTGCGGACCTTATTAAGGTCGGTAAGCACGTCCTGTGCCACGGGGTCTCCCTTTCGGATGGACTACACGTTCGCCGCCGGCTCAGTGAGCCGGCGGCGTCCGGAAAGTTTTTACCAGCGGTAGTGTGCGAAGGCCTTGTTGGACTCGGCCATCTTGTGGGTGTCTTCGCGACGCTTCACAGCGGCACCAAGACCATTGGAGGCATCCAGGATTTCGTTCTGGAGGCGCTCGGTCATGGTCTTCTCGCGGCGGGCCTTGGAGTAGCCCACGAGCCAACGCAGAGCGAGGGCGGTGGAGCGACCCGGCTTGACCTCAACCGGAACCTGGTAAGTAGCGCCACCAACACGGCGTGAACGTACCTCGAGGGAAGGCTTGACGTTGTCCATGGCCTTCTTGAGAGCGGCAACGGGGTCGCCGCCGGACTTGGCACGTGCACCTTCAAGTGCACCGTAAACGATGCGCTCTGCGGTGGACTTCTTGCCGTCGACAAGAACCTTGTTGATCAGCTGAGTGACCAACGGGGAGCCGTAAACGGGATCGGAAACTAGCGGCCGCTTCGGGGCCGGACCCTTGCGAGGCATATTACTTCTTCTCCATCTTTGCGCCGTAACGGCTGCGAGCCTGCTTGCGGTTCTTGACACCCTGGGTGTCGAGTGCGCCGCGGACGATCTTGTAGCGGACACCCGGAAGGTCCTTCACACGACCACCACGGACGAGCACGATGGAGTGCTCCTGGAGGTTGTGGCCAACACCGGGGATGTAGGCGGTTACTTCTACGCCACCGTTGAGACGCACACGTGCCACCTTACGGAGAGCCGAGTTCGGCTTCCTGGGGGTGGTGGTGTAAACGCGGGTGCAAACACCGCGGCGCATCGGGCTGCCCTTCAGCGCGGGAGCCTTGGTCTTGGAGACCTTCGGCGTGCGGCCCTTGCGGACCAGCTGGTTAATCGTAGGCACTTTCGTGTTCTCCGTTGTTTGATCTCTGCCCCCACACACAGGCGCCAGCCTGGGTAAACGTGGGAACTTTGGCGTTGCTCGTGCAGCCGGCCGAAACTCCGGTAGGCGTGCAAAAGTGCGGCATTCGTTGCGCATGTTGCCCGCAACCCGGAAACAGGCTCCACCCAGCACCATGAGAACAAAACCAAAATGATGCTGCGGCGGCCTTCATCCACTGCCACACAGAACAATTACCAAAAGTCTAGCACGGCTTGATCTAGGGCCTTAATCGGGTGTATGGAGGACGACGGCGCAACCCGGCTGCCGCCGTTTCCTCCACTCCCCCGCCTGGCCGCGCGAAAAAGCCGGCGCCGTTAACGGGTCCGGCCCCGCACTCATGGAGTACGGGGCCGGACCTTTACGGCGTCAACTCAGCGATGACGGCGCGAGAACAACGGATCAGCGGAAGTCGTTGCCGAGGTCGTAGTCATCCAGCGGGATGGCGTGGAACTCGGGAGCGCCGTCGCCACCCAGTGCGTCATAGGAGAAGTCGGTGAAAGCGCTGGGGCCCGTGAACAGGCTTGCCTTTGCTTCTTCCGTCGGCTCCACAGTGACCTCTGTGTAGCGGGGCAGACCCGTACCAGCCGGGATGAGCTTACCGATGATGACGTTTTCCTTGAGGCCGAGCAGAGGATCGCTCTTGCCTTCCATGGCCGCCTGCGTCAGGACGCGGGTGGTTTCCTGGAAGGAAGCTGCCGACAGCCAGGACTCGGTAGCCAAGGAAGCCTTGGTGATACCCATGAGTTCCGGACGGCCCGAAGCCGGGGACTTGCCCTCGGACACGACGCGGCGGTTCTCGTCCTCGAAGCGGGCGCGCTCTGCAAGCTCACCGGGGAGCAGGTCGGAGTCGCCGGATTCGATGACGGTCACGCGGCGCAGCATCTGGCGGACGATAACCTCGACGTGCTTGTCGTGGATACCAATACCCTGGCTGCGGTAAACGCCCTGTACTTCGTCCACAAGGAACTTCTGTGCAGCACGCGGACCCATGATGCGCAGAACCTGCTTCGGGTCCACCGGACCGTTGATCAGCTTCTGGCCGACGCTGACGTGCTCGCCATCCTCAATGAGGAGACGTGAACGGCGCAGTACCGGGTAGGCAATCTCTTCGGAACCATCGTCCGGAGTGATGACCAAGCGCATCTGGCGCTCGGACTCTTCGATGGTGATGCGGCCGGCTGCTTCAGCAATCGGTGCGACACCCTTCGGAGTACGGGCTTCGAAGAGCTCCTGGATACGGGGCAGACCCTGGGTGATGTCGTCGCCACCGCCGGCGGAAACAGCACCACCGGTGTGGAACGTACGCATGGTCAGCTGGGTACCGGGCTCACCGATGGACTGTGCGGCAATAATGCCCACGGCCTCGCCGATGTCAACGGTCTTGCCAGTGGCCAGCGAACGGCCGTAGCAAAGAGCACAGGTGCCGACCTTGGACTCACAGGTGAGTACGGAGCGGACCTTGACCTCGGTGATGCCTGCAGCCAGCAGCTGGTCGATGACGACGTCGCCGCAGTCGGTGCCGCCGGCAGCCAGGACGTTGCCCTGGGCGTCGACGACGTCGACAGCCAGCGTACGTGCGTAGGCGCTGTTCTCGACGTTCTCGTCCAGGACGAGCTCACCGTTGGAATCCGGCACGGCGATCGGCGTGAGCAGACCGCGCTCGGTACCACAGTCCTCTTCGCGGACGATGACGTCCTGCGAAACGTCCACCAGACGACGGGTCAGGTAACCCGAGTTGGCGGTACGGAGAGCGGTATCGGCCAGACCCTTACGGGCACCGTGCGTGGCGATGAAGTATTCCAGCACCGACAGGCCCTCGCGGTAGGAGGACTTGATCGGGCGAGGAATGATCTCACCCTTCGGGTTGGCCACAAGACCACGGATACCCGCGATCTGGCGGACCTGCATCCAGTTACCACGTGCACCGGAGGACACCATGCGGTTGATGGTGTTCATCGGGGAAAGGCTGTCACGCATCGCCTGGGCGATTTCGTTGGTGGCCTTGTTCCAGATTTCGATCAGTTCCTGGCGACGCTCGTCGTCGTCGATCAGGCCCTTGTCGTACTGGCCCTGGATCTTGGCAGCCATAGCCTCGTAACCGGCCAGGATGGCAGGCTTGGAGGTAGGCACCTCGATGTCGGAGATGGCAACCGTGACACCCGAGCGGGTGGCCCAGTAGAAGCCGGCGTCCTTCAAGTTGTCCAGCGTTGCCGCCGTGACTACCTTCGGGTAGCGCTCTGCGAGGTCGTTGACGATCCGGGACAGTTCGCCCTTGTCCGCAACAGCCTCAACCCAGGGGTAGTCCTCAGGCAGCGTCTGGTTGAAGATGACCTGGCCCAGGGAGGTTTCAACGAGAGCCGGCTGACCGGCCTCCCAACCTTCCGGAGCTTCCCAGCCTGCGTAAGGCACAAAGTCATCCAGGCGGATCTTGACCTGGGAGTTCAGGTGCAGATCACGGGCGTCGTACGCCATGATGGCTTCCGAAACCGAGGAGAAGATGCGGCCTTCGCCGGCAGAACCGACGCGCTTGGTGGTCAGGTGGTACAGGCCGATGATCATATCCTGCGAAGGCAGGGTCACCGGACGGCCATCGGACGGCTTCAGGATGTTGTTCGAGGACAGCATCAGGATGCGGGCTTCGGCCTGGGCTTCCGGGCTCAGCGGCAGGTGGACTGCCATCTGGTCGCCGTCGAAGTCAGCGTTGAAGGCGCCACAAACCAGCGGGTGAAGCTGGATTGCCTTGCCTTCCACAAGCTGCGGTTCGAAGGCCTGGATGCCGAGGCGGTGCAGGGTAGGTGCACGGTTGAGCAGCACCGGGTGTTCGGTGATGATCTCTTCCAGCACGTCCCAGACCTGCGGACGGTAACGCTCAACCATGCGCTTTGCCGACTTGATGTTCTGGGCGTGGTTGAGGTCAACCAGGCGCTTCATCACGAACGGCTTGAAGAGCTCCAGGGCCATCTGCTTGGGCAGACCACACTGGTGCAGCTTCAGCTGCGGGCCAACAACGATGACCGAACGGCCGGAGTAGTCAACGCGCTTGCCGAGGAGGTTCTGGCGGAAACGACCCTGCTTGCCCTTGAGCATGTCGCTCAGGGACTTCAGCGGACGGTTGCCCGGACCCGTGACGGGACGGCCACGACGACCGTTGTCGAAGAGGCTGTCAACAGCTTCCTGAAGCATGCGCTTCTCGTTGTTGACGATGATCTCCGGAGCGCCGAGGTCAAGCAGGCGCTTGAGTCGGTTGTTGCGGTTGATCACACGACGGTAGAGGTCGTTGAGGTCGGAGGTCGCGAAGCGGCCACCGTCCAGCTGGACCATCGGGCGCAGTTCCGGCGGGATCACCGGGACGGCGTCGAGAACCATGCCAAGCGGGCTGTTGTTGGTGGTCAGGAATGCGTTGACGACCTTCAGGCGCTTCAGGGCACGCGTCTTGCGCTGGCCCTTGCCGTTCTGGATGGTGTCGCGCAGTGACTCAGCCTCAGCCTGCATATCGAAGGTCTCAAGACGCTTCTTGATGGCTTCGGCACCCATGGAGCCCTCGAAGTACAGACCGTAACGGTCGCGCAGTTCGCGGTACAGGCCTTCGTCGCCTTCAAGGTCAGCGACCTTGAGGTTCTTGAAGCGGTCCCAGACCTGCTCGAGGCGCTCGATGTCGGCGTCGGCACGCTTGCGGACGTTCGCCATCTGGCGGTCTGCAGAGTCGCGGGCCTTCTTCTTGTCGGCAGCCTTGGCGCCTTCACCCTCAAGACGGGCAAGCTCGTCTTCAAGGTCGCGGGCGATCGTGGCGATGTCACTGTCGCGGTTGTCCACCATCTGCTTCTTCTCGAGGTCGTGCTCAACCTGGAGGTTCGGCAGTTCGGCGTGACGGCTTTCGGTGTCAACGCTGGTGATCATGTAGGCAGCGAAGTAAATGACCTTCTCAAGGTCCTTCGGTGCCAGGTCCAGAAGGTAGCCCAAGCGCGAGGGGACGCCCTTGAAGTACCAGATGTGCGTTACAGGCGCGGCCAGCTCGATGTGGCCCATGCGCTCACGACGCACCTTGGCGCGGGTGACTTCGACGCCACAACGCTCGCAAATGATGCCCTTGAAGCGGACGCGCTTGTACTTGCCGCAGTAGCATTCCCAGTCACGGGAAGGGCCGAAGATCTTCTCGCAGAAGAGGCCGTCCTTCTCGGGCTTGAGCGTGCGGTAGTTAATGGTTTCCGGCTTCTTGACCTCACCGTAAGACCATCCGCGGATGTCTTCCGCGGTGGCGAGGCCGATCTGCATGAGGCCGAAGGAGGATTCGCTGGACATAGGGTCCCTGTTCTCTCTTGTTCTCTAAATTCTGAAGTCTTGGTTACGGGAAGAGGGAGCTGTTCCGACGGACAGTTGTTGAGGCTGCCCGCCGGAACAGCTGCTAGACCTCTTCTACGGAACTGGGCTCTGCACGAGACAGATCGATGCCCAGTTCTTCCGCAGCCGTGAAGACTGCGTCATCAGAGTCACGCATTTCGATCGTGGTTCCGTCCGTGGAAAGAACTTCCACGTTCAGGCACAACGACTGCATTTCCTTGATCAAGACCTTGAAGGACTCGGGAACGCCAGGCTCAGGGATGTTCTCGCCCTTGACGATGGCTTCGTAGACCTTCACACGACCATGGATGTCATCCGACTTGATCGTGAGGAGTTCCTGAAGCGTGTAGGCAGCACCGTAAGCTTCGAGCGCCCACACTTCCATTTCACCGAAGCGCTGGCCACCGAACTGAGCCTTACCACCCAGCGGCTGCTGCGTGATCATGGAGTACGGGCCGGTGGAGCGCGCGTGGATCTTGTCGTCCACCAGGTGGTGGAGCTTCAGGATGTACATGTAACCGACGGAGATCGGGTCCGGGAACGGCTCGCCGGAGCGGCCGTCGAACAGACGGGTCTTGCCGGAGGAATCGATCAGGCGGTCGCCGTCGCGGGTCACGTTGGTGGAGTCAAGCAGACCAGTGATTTCTTCTTCACGGGCGCCATCGAACACCGGAGTGGCAACGGTGGTCTGGCCGGTTTCACGGGGCAGGTTGGGCAGGTTCTTGACCCACTCCGGCTCGCCTTCGATCTTCCAACCGGTCTTGGCAACCCAACCGAGGTGGGTTTCCAGGACCTGTCCAACGTTCATTCGACCCGGAACACCAAGCGGGTTCAGGACGATGTCCACCGGGGTACCGTCTGCAAGGAAGGGCATGTCCTCGATCGGGAGGATCTTGGAGATAACACCCTTGTTGCCGTGACGGCCGGCGAGCTTGTCGCCGTCGGTGATCTTACGCTTGGCTGCAACGTAGACGCGGACCAGCTGGTTCACGCCCGGGGGCAGTTCGTCGTCGTTGTCGCGGTCGAAGACGCGCACGCCGATGACCGTACCGGACTCGCCGTGGGGCACCTTCAGGGAGGTGTCGCGGACTTCGCGGGACTTCTCACCGAAGATGGCGCGGAGAAGGCGCTCTTCCGGGGTCAGTTCGGTTTCACCCTTAGGGGTGACCTTTCCAACCAGGATGTCGCCGGCTTCAACCTCGGCACCAATGTGGATGATGCCACGCTCGTCCAGGCCTGCAAGGACTTCCTCGGACACGTTGGGGATGTCACGCGTGATTTCCTCGGCACCAAGCTTGGTGTCGCGGGCATCAATTTCGTGCTCCTCGATGTGGATGGAGGAAAGGACATCCTCAGCAACAATGCGCTGCGACAGGATGATGGCGTCCTCGAAGTTGTGGCCTTCCCATGACATGAATGCCACGAGGAGGTTCTTACCGAGGGCCAGTTCACCCTGGTCCGTTGCGGGACCGTCAGCGATGATGCCGCCAACTTCCAGGCGCTGGCCTTCGTTGACCAGAACACGGTGGTTGTAGCAGTTGCCCTGGTTGGAACGGGCGAACTTGTTGATGCGGTAGTTGGTCTCAGTCCCGTCGTCGTTGATCATGACAACCAGCTCGGCGGAAACCTCGGTGACCACACCTGCCTTCTTCGCGATGACAACGTCACCGGCGTCGACGGCTGCTGCGCGCTCCATGCCGGTGCCCACGAAAGGAGCCTCGGAACGGACCAGCGGCACGGCCTGGCGCTGCATGTTGGCACCCATGAGTGCACGGTTGGCATCGTCATGCTCAAGGAACGGGATCAGGGCAGTTGCCACGGACACCATCTGGCGCGGGGAAACGTCCATGAACTGAACCTCGGCAGCGGGAACCAGAACCGGCTCGCCTCCACCACCACGGGCACGGACAAGGACGGTCTCTTCAGAGAACTTCTTGTCAGCATCCAGCGGAGCATTGGCCTGTGCAATCAGGACCTCAGCTTCGTCGTCGGCCGTCAGGTACTGGACCTCGTCGGAAACGACGCCTTCGGAGACCAAACGGTACGGCGTCTCAATGAAGCCGAACGGGTTGATACGGCCGTAGGATGCCAGCGAACCGATCAGACCAATGTTCGGGCCTTCAGGGGTTTCGATGGGGCACATACGTCCGTAGTGGGACGGGTGAACGTCTCGAACTTCCATGCCTGCACGGTCACGGGACAGACCACCCGGGCCAAGTGCCGACAGGCGGCGCTTGTGGGTCAGACCCGACAGCGGGTTGTTCTGGTCCATGAACTGCGACAGCTGGGAAGTTCCGAAGAACTCCTTGATGGCTGCAACAACGGGACGGATGTTGATCAGCGTCTGCGGCGTGATGGCCTCGACGTCCTGCGTGGTCATGCGTTCGCGGACGACGCGTTCCATACGGGACAGACCGGTGCGGACCTGGTTCTCGATCAGTTCGCCCACGGCGCGGATGCGACGGTTGCCGAAGTGGTCGATGTCGTCGACGTCGACGCGGAGCTCGTGGTCTTCGCCGTCGCGCTTGCCCATGAGGGTCTTCTCGCCGGCGTGGAGAGCGACGAGGAACTTGATCATGGCAACGATGTCTTCAACGTGCAGGACCGACGCTTCCTTGTCACCAAGGGAGCGGTCGATGCCGAGCTTGCGGTTGATCTTGTAACGGCCAACCTTGGCAAGATCGTAGCGCTTGGCGTTGAAGTACAGGTTGTCCAGCAGGGACTGGGCAGCCTCGACTGTGGGCGGCTCGCCCGGGCGCAGCTTGCGGTAGATGTCCAGAAGCGCGTCTTCGCGGGTCTCGGTGGCGTCCTTCTCCAGCGTTGCACGCATGGAGTCGTACTGGCCGAACTCTTCCAGGATCTGGCCTTCGGTCCAGCCGAGGGCCTTCAGGAGAACCGTGACCGACTGCTTGCGCTTGCGGTCGAGGCGAACGCCGACCTGGTCGCGCTTGTCGATTTCGAGTTCGAACCATGCACCACGGGACGGGATGATCTTCGCAGTGAAGATGTCCTTGTCACTGGTCTTGTCAGCGGTGCGCTCGAAGTAGGCGCCCGGCGAACGGACCAACTGGGAGACAACAACACGCTCGGTGCCGTTGACGACGAACGTTCCCTTTTCAGTCATGAGGGGGAAGTCGCCCATGAACACGGTCTGCTGCTTGATTTCGCCCGTGTTGTTGTTCATGAACTCGGCCTTGACGTACAAAGGTGCCGAGTAGGTGGCGTCACGGTCTTTGCATTCGGCCATGGTGTACTTCGGGTCAGCGAACTCCGGCTCGGAGAAGCTCAGGGACATAGTGCCCTGGAAGTCCTCGATGGGGGAGATCTCTTCGAAGATGTCGGCAAGTCCGGAGGAGGTGGCGACGCTGAGGTCGCCCTCCTCGACAGCCTTCGCTACCCGCGCCTGCCAGCGTTCGTTTCCGACGAGCCAGTCAAAGCTGTCCGTCTGCAGGGCGAGAAGATTCGGAACATCAAGCGGTTCATGAATCTTTGCGAATGAGAGGCGGCGGGTGGCACCATCGGTGCTTGCCGTGTTAGCGGTTTCGTTATTAGAGGTGCTCGAGGCGACCAAGAGGGATCCTTCCACAGACCTTCAGGCGTTTTCAGATCTCCCCCGTTTGCATCCCGCAGAGTGCTCCGCAGGATACTTATTCCGGTTCCGCTATATGACCCGGACCCAGTCCACTCCTTGGCTATGCACGTTAAGGAACGGCACGTCAATGGCGCAGCTGAGAGGTAAAGCCCACCGCTATATGAAGGCTGAAGGTTAACAGGGAAGACGCAAATATCTACAATACGGCAAAGCAGCCTTCCTGTCTACCCCAGATCGTCCGTGATTGCAAGCACCGTTGCTGCAGGCACCTAAGCCGCGGGCTCGTGTGAAGAGATGGAATGCAGCGGGAGGCACAACCGTTGAAAGGGTAGGCTGGCGCACGCCCCGCGATAGCCTTGCACCACCACTCCCGGATCGGAAGAGAGACCATGACCAACTCCGCTGACGACAATGACGTTGTCATCCTTGCCGCTTCCCGCACCCCACAGGGTCGGCTCAACGGGCAACTGGCGGGCTTCACCGCCGTCGACCTTGGTGCACATGCCATCACCGCGGCCCTGGCCGCCAGCGGTGTGAAAGCCGAACAGGTGGACGCCGTGATCATGGGGCAGGTGCTCCAGGCCGGAGCCGGCCAGAACCCGGCCCGCCAGAGCGCTATTGCCGCAGGCGTTGGCTGGAACATCCCTGCCCTGACCATCAACAAGGTGTGCCTCTCCGGGCTCACTGCCGTCATTGATGCCGCACGGATGATCCGCAGCGGTGACGCCACCGTAGTGGTGGCCGGCGGCCAGGAATCCATGACCCGCGCTCCGCACCTCCTGCCCGGCTCCCGGCAGGGCTGGACCTACGGTGCCATCCAGGCCTTGGACGTAGCCGCCCACGACGGACTCACTGACGCCTTCGACGGACAGTCCATGGGCTTGTCCACAGAAACCAAGAACCTCACCCTCGGCATCGACCGCAAGGCACAGGACGAGGTTGCTGCTGCTTCCCACCAGCGTGCCGCTGCCGCCATCGCGGACGGAACGTTCGACGTCGAAATTGCTCCGGTGAGAGTCAAGCAGCGTAAGGGCGATCCGCTGCTCCTCAGTACGGATGAAGGCGTCCGCCCCAACACGACAGTGGAAACCCTGGCGCCGCTCAAGGCCGCGTTCGCTACAGACGGCACCATTACGGCCGGGAACTCCTCTCCGCTGTCCGACGGCGCCTCCGCACTGGTGCTGGCCAGCCGCCGCTTCGCCGAAGACAACGGCCTGGATTACCTGGCCGTTGTGGGAAAACCCGGCCAGGTTGCCGGCCCGGATAACTCACTGCACTCCCAGCCGTCCAACGCCATTGCCCAAGCGCTGAAGCGGGCCGGCTGGACGGCGGAAGATCTGGACTTCATTGAAATCAATGAAGCGTTCGGCTCCGTGGCGGTCCAATCCCTCAAGGACCTGCGTTATCCGCTGGAGAAGTGCAACATCCATGGCGGCGCCATTGCCTTGGGCCACCCCATCGGGGCATCCGGCGCACGGCTCGCGCTGCATGCAGCCCATGAGCTCAAACGCAGGGGAACAGGCAAGGCCGCAGTGTCGCTGTGCGGCGGTGGCGGCCAGGGCGAAGCCCTCCTCCTGTACCGCGACTGATGGAGAAACCTGGACTGGCTTTCGAACGAGGACTGGTGGAAACGACGTGAATGAACATATGACGGACGGTGCTGAGAGGTTCCTGTCCGACGCCGCCGCCCGCGGACTGGACGTTGACGTCGTCGAGCGTCCCGCAGCGCGCAGCCTCGAAGAAGCTGCCGGGATCCTGGGCATCAGCCCTGCGGACACTGTGAAGTCGTTGGTGGTCAAGCACCGCGATGGCAGCTTCCTGTTCGCACTGATTCCCGGGGACCGCCAGATCTCGTGGCCGAAACTGCGGGCACTGGTGGGTGTCAACAAGCTCTCGCTCCCCCACGCCGACGTCGCCTTGGCCGCCACTGGATACGAGCGGGGAACCATTACGCCGTTGGGCAGCACCACGCCCTGGCCCGTGTACGCCGACGCCACCATCACCGGGCGTCGCATCTCCATGGGCGCAGGTGCCCACGGCCGGAGCGCGTTCGTGGACGCGGACGCCCTCACCGCCGCACTTGGCGCAGTAGTAGCGGACATCAGCGAACCCAACTAGGTGACAGTTGAGGTCGTTCTGACAGCTCAGAACGACCTCAACTGCGACCTACATGGGTTCGGTTAAACGCAGGAAGCCCCGCCCGGCGAACCGGGCGGGGCTTCCACAAGCAAGACGAGTTACTTGAGGGTAACTGTTGCGCCAGCTTCTTCGAGCTGAGCCTTGGCCTTCTCGGCAGCTTCCTTGGTGGCGCCTTCGAGAACAGCCTTCGGTGCGCTGTCAACCAGGTCCTTGGCTTCCTTGAGGCCGAGGGAGGTGATGGCGCGAACTTCCTTGATCACTGCGATCTTCTTGTCGCCAGCAGCTTCGAGAACGACGTCGAATTCAGTCTTCTCTTCAGCAGCTTCAGCAGCACCGCCGGCAGCGGGGCCGGCAACTGCAACAGCAGCAGCCGTAACTTCGAAGGTCTCTTCGAAGAGCTTGACGAACTCGGAGAGCTCGATGATGGTCAGTTCCTTGAAAGCTTCAATGAGCTCTTCGTTGCTGAGCTTCGCCATGGTGGCGTCCTTCCATTAGTTGGTGCAGATGCGGACCAGGCCGCTCCATGCACCGGAGTTTGATTGGGGGGAGAACTTAGTTCTCTTCGGTTGCAGCTTCAGCGGCTTCGGCCGGAGCCGCAACCTCTTCAGCGGCAGCCTCAACAGCAGCCTCTTCAGCCGGAGCTTCTTCAGCGGCCGGTGCAGATGCGCCGCCCTCTTCTTCAAGCTTGAGGCGCAGGGCGTCGATGATGCGAGCAGCAGCGGATGCGGGAGCCTTGAGGACACCAGCAACGCGTGCAAGCTGCAGTTCGCGGGACTCGAGGGCTGCCAGTGCGGCAACTCCTGCTGCGTCCAATGCCTTGCCTTCGAAGACGCCGGTCTTGATAACCAGCTGCTTGTTGGCCTTGGCAAAGTCCGTCAGGCTCTTGGCAGCAGCAACAGCGTCACCCTTGATGAAGGCGATTGCAGTAGGGCCGGCGAGCTGATCGTTGAATGCTTCAACTCCAGCTTCCTTGGCTGCAATGGCACTCAGGGTGTTCTTGACGACCGAGAACTTGGTGTCCTGGCCGAGCGCAACACGCAGTTCCTTGAGCTGTGCAACAGTGAGCCCGCGGTATTCGGTCAGGACAGCCGCGTTCGATTCCTTGAAATCGTTGGTGATCTCTGCAACTGCGGAGATCTTGCTAGGCGTTGTCATAACCCTCCTTCCGGGGAATAAAGCCGGTCTTCCGGGTCCCCGCTCACGAGAGCTAAAACGAAAAAACGCCCCGCGCAGATGCACGGGGCTTGGCTCAACACAGACTGAATCTGTGGAGACTTGCTTCGTTCACCTGCGCCGGCCGCCCTATGTTCAGGGTCCTTCGTCAAGGAATTCACTTTAGCCTCAAGGGCGTAGCTGCAGAATTGAGCTTCGCTCGAAAGAGTGGATTCCCATCAACCGACGGTCTTTGGTAATTCAAGGTTACGGGAGAGTGTTCCCCAAACCAAATCGACGGCGGACTAGTCCGACAACGTCGTGTCCTTGCCCCGTCCGGGAAGTTCCTTCTGCCAGAGTCCGGTGACGCCCGCCGTCGTAAACCCCAACTGCTTGTTCACTGTGAGGAGGTAGCGGTTCTCGGGCGCGTTCCATGTGTAGATCACCCGGGCATCAGGGAACTGCTCGCTGAGCCGTTCCATGTTGGCCACCTTGATCAGCAGGCCCAGCTTGTTGCCCCGGTGTTCCTGGAGGACCAAGGTGTCGTCTTGGAAAACCACGTCCTGGCGGTGCGCCAGGACGCTGATGGTGGTCAGGCCCACCAAGCGTCCGCTCTCACCATGCTCGACGGCGGTGACCACCGTGCGCCGGCCCTGCGCCAAGGCGGCGTCTTCGGTGTCGCGGAGTACGACGGGATCGAACACCATGCCGCTTGCCTCGACCTCGGGGGCGTCTTCTTCACCCTCATCGCGGACCACCTCGCCGGCAGCATTTTCCAACGCCGCCACGGCTTCAAGCCACGGTTCAGGGCAGCGGTCCGTCCAGTGGTGCAATACATAGCGGCCACCGTTGGCTTCCTCGGCCTCCACCTGCAGGTCGCCCACCAGTTTGGAATCGAGGGGCAGGACGCAGGAGCTGAACTGCTCAATGTGCTGCAGGGTGTAGCCGGCACGTTTGGCAAAATCCACTTCCCTGCTGCTCACGGGAATAAAGCCCGCACCACTTCCAGGGATCAGCTGGTCCTCGGGGACCTCAGTCAGAGATGTTGCAGGATGGTTGGTGTCCACCAGGATCATGGTCCTGCCCTCTGCCCTCGCCAGTTGTTCGGCGGCTTCAAGCAATTGCCGCCCGACGCCCTGGCTTTGATACTCAGGCAGGATATCCAAGGTGAATTCGGCCAGGTCCATGTTGTCGGCCAAGGGCAAGGCAATATCCACGGTACCCACTATGGCGCCATCCACCTTGGCCACCAGGATGATCTGGCGCTCATAGGGATCGGAGAACTCCAGCAGCTTCTCCAGGGGGGTATAAGCGAGGTCGTCGCTCCCCCAGGTCTCCATGCGTACCCGTCGGCCTACTTCCACAGCATCCAGGAAATCAGCGGCGTCGGGGCTGTCCAGGGTGTCAGGCACCCACAGCTGCTCGACGTGAACGGTCTTTGCCTCGTCTACAGTCATCCCAGCCGTTTCTGCCATTCGCCTTCAAAGCCGGAGGGCTTGAATCCCAGGGCGATATTAATGGCCAGCATATGCCGGTTTTCATTGGCGTTCCATGTCATCACCGACGTGGCGTCGGGCCAGAGCTCCTTTGCGCGACGAAGATTGGCGATCTTGACCAGCATCCCCAAGCGGTGACCGCGGTGTCCAGGAGCCACCAACGTGTCCTCCTGGTAGATCACGGCAGGCAGGGCGGGGCGATGGGTCAGGACCGTGTAGGCAGCCAGCTCACCTGTGGCGTCGTGGCGGGCAACCGCCACCACCGGGTCAACACCGCCCGACTTCCATGTGGATTCTTCCTGGCGTACCCGGGCGGCATCCCAGTCCTCGCCCTCCCAGCCCAACCCGGCGATAGGCACTTCCGTGCTCATGAGGCTCTTGAGGCGTGCGAAGACGTCCACCAGATGGTCCGGGCACCGGTCCTGCCAGGCGATGACGCTGTACCCGGCAGCCCGCTGCGTAGCCTCAGCCTCGAGGTCCCGCAGAATCTTCTCCCCCACAGGGAAAGCCAGCGTGCTGTTGGTTTCCACCTGTTCCAGCGAGAACCCATGATGGAGGGCGAACAGGGTTGATGCGGAATCCCGCGGGACACCGCCGGTGCCGGACTTGGCCTCCAGCAACCGGGCGCGCTCCGTGGCCGGCCCGAGTGGCTCCTCGCAGTACCCGTCAAAGGAGATACGGTCCCTTCCGCGTGCCAGTTCCTCCAAGACCCCAAGGATGGCGGATCCAAACCCGCGCCGCCGGAAAGGTGCCGCGACCAGGACGTCCACGCCCGCCGTCGTCGTGTTTTCGCTCAGTGGCAGGGTCAGCGTTCCCCTGCCCACCACGGCGCCATCGAGATACGCCAGGAACACCTGCCGCTCCTCGTACTCACTCCCCCGCCAAAAGGCAGCCGCTTCGGCCAACGTGGGACAACGGTCCCGGTTGCCCCAGAGCTCCAGCTGGTGGGCAACGTCCAGCCCATGGAAAGCTTGGAATTCCGACGCATCGTCGCCAAGCTGGACAGGCACGGGGATTCGTTCGACGGATAGCCCGACAGGGACGGAAGAGTTCGACGACGACACGCACCACAGCCTACGGCGCACCACTGCCGGTGAACAGGGAACAAGGCAAGAAAAAGGACCGCCCGGCATAGCCGGACGGTCCTTTATCAGAGCCAGTGCTCGCGAAGCTTACGCGTCGGTGAGAACCTTGGTGACGTTCGGGTCAACGGTGATGCCCGGACCGAACGTGGTGGCGACGGTAGCCTTCTGGATGTAGCGGCCCTTGGAAGCGGACGGCTTCAAGCGAAGCACCTCTTCCAGTGCAGCTGCGTAGTTCTCGGCCAGCTTGTTGGCGTCGAAGGAAACCTTGCCGATGATGAAGTGCAGGTTCGAGTGCTTGTCGACGCGGAAGTCGATCTTGCCACCCTTGATGTCGTTGACAGCCTTGGTGACATCCGGGGTAACCGTACCGGTCTTCGGGTTCGGCATCAGGTTACGCGGGCCGAGGACCTTACCGAGGCGGCCAACCTTGCCCATGAGGTCAGGGGTTGCCACTGCGGCGTCGAAGTCGGTCCAGCCGGCTGCGATCTTTTCGATCAGGTCATCGGAACCAACGAAGTCGGCGCCGGCGGCGATTGCTGCTTCAGCCTTGTCGCCGGTTGCGAAAACGAGGACGCGGGCGGTCTTACCGGTGCCGTGCGGCAGGTTGACGGTGCCACGAACCATCTGGTCGGCCTTACGCGGGTCAACGCCCAAACGGAAAGCTACCTCAATGGTTGCGTCGAACTTGGAAGGGTTGGTGTCCTTCGCGAGGGTGATGGCTTCGATCGGGGCGTAGACCTTGTCTGCCTCGATCTTGGCTACGGCTGCCTCATATGCTTTGCTGCGCTTTGCCATGCTGCTGTTTCTCCTTGTGCAGTTGTGGTCTGCGGACCGCGCTGGGCCCTGCCACAGTCGTGGATCCGGCAAGGATCCTGCGACATTTCAAATGTTTCAGATGCCGGTTGCCCGGCGGGTGAAGGCCATGAGGCCTTCGAAGACTACTAGCCTTCTACGGTGATACCCATGGAGCGGGCGGTGCCGGCGATGATCAGGGCAGCAGCCTTGATGTCGTTGGCGTTGAGGTCTTCCATCTTGGTGGAAGCAATTTCCTCAACCTGTGCCTGGGTCAGCTTGGCAACCTTGACGGTGTGCGGGGTAGCTGAACCCTTGGCGACGCCTGCAGCCTTCTTGATGAGCTCTGCAGCCGGCGGGGTCTTGGTGATGAAGGTGAAGGAACGGTCTTCGTAGACCGTGATTTCCACCGGGATAACGTTTCCGCGCTGGGATTCCGTTGCAGCGTTGTACGCCTTGCAGAATTCCATGATGTTGACACCGTGCTGGCCAAGCGCAGGACCGATCGGCGGGGCCGGGTTAGCGGCACCTGCCTGGATCTGCAGCTTGATGAGGCCGGTGACCTTCTTCTTGGGAGCCAATGTAGGGTCCTTCTCTCAATAGCTTCCTGGGGCACAGGAGCGCGTCCCAGGTTTTTGGCCGCCATGGCGAGGCGGCCGGCCGCTCCCGAACTGCTAAGCAGGCAGGACTGGAGCGAAATTTTGGAATCAGCTAGATCTTGGTGACCTGGTTGAATGCGAGCGTCACCGGGGTTTCGCGCTCGAAGATCGAGACCAGGACCACCAGGGTCTGGGACTCGGGCTTGATCTCGGAGATCGTAGCCGGAAGGGTCTCGAACGGGCCCTCCTTGACGATGACCGACTCGCCGACCTCGAAGTCGACGGCCACGGGAGCCTGGTTCTGCTTGTTGACCGGCTTGCCCTGCTCTGCCTGCTCTTCTTCGAAGACCGGGGCGAGCATGGAGAAGACCTCGTCAAGGCGCAGCGGCACGGGGTTGTGGGCGTTGCCCACGAAGCCGGTGACGCCAGGGGTGTGGCGAACGGCGCCCCAGGAGGCGTCGGTCAGGTCCATGCGGACCAGGACGTAGCCGGGAATGCGAACGCGGTTGATGACCTTGCGCTGCGCGTTCTTGATCTCGACGACCTCTTCCATGGGGACCTGGATTTCGAAGATGTAATCTTCCATGTCCAGGGTCTGGATGCGGGTCTCAAGGTTTGCCTTCACGCGGTTTTCATAACCTGCGTAGGAGTGGATGACATACCAGTCACCTTCCTGGCGGCGCAGCTTACCCTTGAATTCTTCCGCCGGATCGGCCGGAGCTGCAGCAGCAGCGGCTGCCAGGTCGTCGCCGTCGGACTCTTCCGAAGCGTCGTCCTCATCTGCAACATCGCCGGACGCGTCATCAGATTCGGCGTCGACGTCAGCTTCGAAGTCCTCTTCGGAATCGTCGGCGTCGGCAGATTCGGGCGCAGCAGAATCAACCTCGGACTCTTCCGCAGCCTCAACTGCAGCGCCCTCAGTTTCTTCCAGCTCAGTCTCGTTTACCTCGAGCTCCTGCTCAGACACTTGGTCTCCTGCTTCCTCATTGCCTAACATGCCTATTTAAATGGCTCAATTCCGCAAACCCCGCAAAATTCCTGAACTACCAAGGAATTTCACACAGTTTGCGGACAGATCCGCTTAGCGGTCCGTAGCGCCTGACCCACCAAAGACCCAGCTGACTCCCGTGCCGAAGGCCAGGTCCAGAAGGGTGACGATGAGCATCATGATGGCCACGAACACCAGCACCACGAGCGTGTAATTGATCAGTTCCTTGCGGGTGGGAGCAACGACCTTCTTCAGTTCACCAATGACCTGGCGGACGAAGAGAGCAATACGGGCGAAGAAGCCACGATCGGCTTTCTTGGCGGGACGGCCCTTCGAGCTGCTGGCAGCTGTTTCGGTCACCTGATCCTCACTCACCTTGCAAAGTCGTTGACCCGACTCTGATCAGAGCCATGGTTGCTGCGCTTGCCCCGGCGTTTCCGCCGGGACAGCTTGCGCAGGGCAGACAGGACTCGAACCTGCAACCTGCGGTTTTGGAGACCGCTGCGCTACCAATTGCGCCACTACCCTATGGATCGAATCCATGTTTCAGGCCGCACTTCAGCCTGTGGTGCTTTTCAACACCGGTGAACCAGTCTACGCAAGAATTTCGCGATAGTCGAACCGGCCCATTTCCGGTCCTCCCAGCCCCAAAAACCTGTGACCAGCATTATCAGTCACAAAGTCCAGCGGGCACCCGGGAGGTCCGCAGAACAGCATAAGGTAGTTTACGTCGAATCCCATCATCCAGCCCACGAGCTGCCTGCGAAGAACGGTACATAGATGTCTGCCGGAACAACTACCGCCCGCATTTCACAGCGAATCTCCGCCATTGCCGAGTCCGCCACCCTTGCCGTTGATGCCAAGGCCAAGGCACTGAAGGCCGCGGGCCGCCCCGTGATCGGTTTCGGTGCCGGGGAACCCGATTTTCCCACCCCGGATTACATCGTCCAGGCCGCCATTGAAGCTGCGGGCCAGCCGAAGTACCACCGCTACTCCCCCGCCGGCGGTCTCCCTGAGCTGAAGAAGGCCATCGCAGAGAAGACCCTGCGGGACTCCGGCTACCAGGTTGACCCCTCCCAGGTCCTGGTGACCAACGGCGGCAAGCAGGCGGTCTACAACACTTTCGCTACGTTGGTGGATCCGGGCGACGAGGTCATCATTCCCACCCCGTTCTGGACCACCTACCCGGAAGCCATCCGCCTCGCCGGCGGC
The DNA here is from genome assembly GCF_002224285.1 of Arthrobacter sp. YN. Taxonomy (GTDB): domain Bacteria; phylum Actinomycetota; class Actinomycetes; order Actinomycetales; family Micrococcaceae; genus Arthrobacter. Next base: position 3,690,191 of record NZ_CP022436.1, read on the forward strand.
GTGCCCGTTGAGGTCTTCGCCGGTCCGGAACAGGGCTACCTGGTGACCGTCGAGCAGCTGGAAGCAGCCGTGACGGACCGGACCAAGATCCTGCTGTTCGTTTCCCCGTCCAACCCCACCGGTGCCGTGTACAGCCCGGAGCAGGTTGCGGAGATCGGCAAGTGGGCCGCGTCCAAGGGCCTGTGGGTTGTCACGGACGAAATTTACGAGCACCTGACCTACGACGGAGTGGAGTTCACCTCCATCGCCACTGCCGCTCCCGAACTGGGCGACAAAGTTGTCATCCTCAATGGTGTGGCCAAGACCTATGCCATGACCGGATGGCGCGTGGGCTGGATGATTGGCCCGGCCGACGTCATCAAGGCAGCCACCAACCTGCAGTCGCACGCGACGTCCAACGTCTCCAACATCATGCAGGTCGCCGCCGCCGCTGCCCTCACGGGTCCGCTGACCGCCGTCGACGAAATGAAGGTAGCCTTCGACCGCCGCCGCAAGGCGATCGTCGCCGGCCTCAACGCAATTGACGGCGTTGAATGCCCGACGCCGACCGGCGCCTTCTATGTGTACGCGGATGTCCGCGGGCTGCTGGGTAAGGAATTTGAGACCTCCAACGGTCCCGTCCGCCCTTCCACCTCTGCCGAACTCGCCACCCTGATCCTCGACGAGGTTGAGGTAGCCGTGGTTCCGGGCGAAGCGTTCGGCCCCTCCGGCTATGTCCGCCTGTCCTACGCTTTGGGCGACGAAGACCTCGCCGAGGGTGTCCGCCGTATCCAGGAATTCCTGGGCAAGGCCAAGTAGCAACCGGCCAACGCGAACGCTCTTCCACCACGGCAGGTGGAAGAGCGTTTTCGTTTAAGGCGCGGGAAGTGAGAGTGCGATCGGGAAAACCCTACGGGATGTGAGAGAGGGTTAGAGGAGGCGGCGCTCGGCCGCCCACTTGGTGAGCTCGTGGCGGCTGGAGAGCTGGAGCTTCCTCAGGACGGCCGAAACGTGGGTCTCCACGGTCTTGATGGAAATGAAGAGTTCCTTGGCCACTTCCTTGTAGCTGTATCCCCGGGCGATGAGCCTCATGACTTCGAGTTCGCGCGCCGAGAGCTTATCCAGTTCGTCGTCCGCGATATCCGCCGGAGCAGTGCCGAACGCATCCAGCACGAAGCCCGCAAGCCGCGGTGAGAAGACGGCGTCGCCATCGGCCACCCTGATCACGGCATCGGAAATCTCTTTGCCCGAGATGGTCTTGGTGACATAGCCCCGGGCACCGGCACGGATGACGGAGACCACGTCCTCGGCTGCGTCCGAGACACTGAGCGCCAGGAAACTGGTGGTTCCCAGCAACGCGGCCGATCCAGCAATGACCTCACGGCCGCCACCACCCAGTCCGCCGGGAAGGTGAACGTCCAGGAGCACCACCTCGGGGCGGGCTTCGGCAATGACGGCAATGGCCTGCTCCACCGTTCCGGCCTCTCCTACGACGTCCATGCGGGCATCGAGATCGGCTTTCAGCCCGGACCGGAAGATGGTGTGGTCATCGACGATCACCACCCGCACCGTGCGTCCTGGACCGTTCTGGGGGTTGGTGCTCATTGCTTCGCTTCTCCATTCCGGGCTTCACTGTTCCGGGCTTCATTGTTCCGCTGTTCGCCCGCGTCGCCGTTGGCGGACGGCAGGGTCAGCCGGACTTCCGTTCCGTCGCTGCTGCTGTTGATGGTCGCTGTGCCACCGTGCCGCTTCATCCGGCCAATGATCGATTCCTTGACGCCCAGCCTGTCGTCCGGAACAGCATCCGGATCGAAACCGGGACCGCGGTCCTTGACGAAGATTTCCGTGGTGCCCGCAGTACTCTCCACATACACGGACACCGTGCCGCCGCCATGCCGTGCGGCGTTGAGCATCGCTTCCCGGGCTGCCTGCACCATGGCTTCGTGCCGCTCCGTCATGTCCGTATCGCCCACCGCCACCACTTCTACAGCGTGGCCCTGGGAGTCTTCAACCTCCGCTGCGATGGCTTTGATGCGCTCGGCCAGAAGTCCCGCTTCCTTGGCCGGATCACTGAAAAGCCAGGCCCGGAGTTCGCGTTCCTGTGCCCTGGCAAGCCGTACGACGTCCTGTTCCGACCCCGCCCTGCGTTGGATCAGCGCCAGGGTCTGCAGTACGGAGTCGTGCAGATGGGCGGCGATCTCGGCGCGCTCCGTCTCGCGGATGCGTCCTGCCCGTTCTGTTTCCAGGTCCTTCCAAAACTTGAGTCCCCAAGGCAGCAGGACCAAGGCAACGCCGCCCAGGACGGCCACGGACGCCAGCAGCGCCAGCCAGGTCTGTTCCCACGATCCCGAGCCGGACACCATGACCAGGACGCCCGCCACCACCAGCGCCAGGCCGGCTGCCAGCCGGACCCAGCCCCCGGCTTGATCGGCTTTCGTCTTGTCCACCAGGCCGGCCCTGCGCGTTTCATCGAGCTGCATCCAGGCGATCGCGGCGCCGCCCAGGATGGCCGCGACCGGAATGAGGGTCCCCAGGGGAACGTCAACGCCGAACTGGCGGGCGATCAGGATGGCGGCCACCAGGAGCAGGGCCGCGCCGAGAAGGATTTCCTTGCCGTATTGGATGCGCCGTGAGGAGAACCAGGACGCCAAGCCTCCCCCGCCGCCGCTGCCTGCCCAGTCCCACGCGGCGGACGGACTGCCAAATCCTGCAGGTTCAGCAGCCTGCACCGGCCCCAAACCCAGGACGTCGCTGCCGCCCGGGACCGGACGCCCAGCGGCTGACCCGGAAAACGTCCCGCCCAGCGGGACAGAGCCAAAGACAGGAGGTGCGCCAACCGCGGATGGTGGGCTTCCGGCGTCGTACGTTTTCGCTGCCTGGTGACTTACAGCGCCTGGCGTGAGTCCGGCAGTCGTGGTTCCACCACTGGGCCCAGGGACGGGCGGCAGGCTCACGGCAGGAGCAATGGGCGACGCCGGACGGCGGGCATTGCGCTTGGCGCTCTCATCCGCGGTGGGAACCATGGTCCACAGCCACGCGTAGAAAGCCACGCCTGCACCGCCGGCGAAACACGCCAGGACCATGCCAATCCGGACGAACTTGACCGGCCAGCCCAAGTGATCGGCCAGTCCACTGCAGACGCCCGCAATCATGCGGTCGCTGCTGCGGACCAGCACGGGGCGTTGTACAGCGGTAGTCATGTACCAATCCAAACACGGATAAGGGTGACCCGGACCGGAAACCAGCGTTGTTCGGGGGTCCCTCAGGGATGATTCAGGGTATCCCCCAGTAGAGGGAAGGACGGGCTGGACGGCAGGATCGAAGTATGAACGCGAACAGCATGAATCCAGAGGAACCCGGAGCGCCAGGCCCTGCCGGCACCTCCGGCTCACAGCAAGAGCCCACCGCCGGCGCTTCCGCGGGAACTGGTCCGGACAACGGCAACTACCCGCCGGCCGGCACCGCTCCGGCCACTTCCCAGGAGAACTTCTTCGACTGGATCCGTAGCCAAGGCATCCGCCGCGGACCGGACCGCTGGATTGGCGGCGTCGCAAGCGGTGTGGCCCACCGCTTCGGCATCGACCCGCTGATTGTGAGGGGCATCTTCATTGTCCTGGCAGTCTTCGCCGGCGTAGGGGTGCTGCTTTACGGCATTGCCTGGGCCCTCCTGCCTGAGCCCGATGGCCGCATCCACGTCCAGGAAGCAGCTGCCGGCCGCTGGTCCGGAGGCATGACCGGCGCGTTGATCACCACGATCATCGGGCTCCCGAGCCTGGGCCGTGGATTCTGGGGTTGGGGCTGGGACGGATTGCCCGGCCTGTTCTGGACGCTGTTCTGGATGGGTGGCGTCTTCTACCTCATCTACTTCCTGGTCCAACGCAACAAAGCTCCAAAGGGAGCTCCACCCATGAGCCCGCAGAACTACTCGGCGGCACCCGGCAAGACCGCCGCGTACGGAACCCCCACCACCTACGGTCCGTCTGCCGCGTATGGGGCTTCGGCTGCGAGCAACACGGGCGTCCCTGTCTACGGCGCCGGCCAGCACGGCACAAAACCCCATGGTCACAGCGCCAGCGCCGTACCGCCGTCGGGTCCTTACAGTTCGTTCAATCCGTCCGGCCCCCGTCCCCCGCAGGGCCCCACTCCCCCGGAGTACTGGCAGCCCAAGCCCGCCGCCCCCAAGCGCAAGGGACCCGGTGCTGCGATCGTGGCAGTCTCTGCCGGTGCTGCGTTGCTGGCCGGCGGTACGTTGAAAGCGCTCGACGCCGGGAACGTCATTGAGTTGGGCAACTCCGCCAACGCCGTGGTGTGGGCCACCGGTGCCGCAGTCCTGGGCCTGGGCATCCTGGTTGCAGGACTCCGCGGCCGGACCTCAGGGTTCCTTGGTTTCCTCGCAGTGGCTGCCCTCATCATCGGCGGGATCTTCAACGTAGTCCCCAGGGACGGAGACCGCTTCACTTTCCACGACGTCAACTGGGCACCCACATCCTTGGAGCAAGCGCGGCAAGGGATCGACGTCACCGGAGCCCAAGGGGTGGTGGACCTGAGCGACATCACCATGAATCCCCCGCTGATCTCCGAAGTCCTGATCCCCGTAGATGCGACCGCCAGCAACGTCACGGTCATCATTCCCGACGACGTGCCTGTGGAAGTCCGGGCGGACATGACCTTCGGCAACCTCAACGAACGCGGCTCGGACCGCGGCGGCCGGCTCCAGGACGAGCGGACCCTGTACAACACCGGGAAGCCCGGAGCCAACCTCGTGGTGGAAATCGACGGCACGTTCAGCAACGTGACCATCCAGGAAGGAAACTGACATGAGCACCAATGAGCCCGGCAAGGCCAACGAAGCCCAGCCCACAACACCTCTGCCCAAGGCAACAAACCCCACCGAGGCCCTGCCGAAGGAAACCCGCCCCACCGAGGCACTCCCGAAGCCACGGCTGCAGGAAATCCCGCTGACGCCACCCCTGGAGCGCAGCTTCCAGGTGGAGCACGCGGACGACGACGAACCCCGGCAAGCCCGGATCGGAACCGTGGTCTGGGGGTTGATCGTGATAGCCCTGGCTGCCTTGATCGTCATCTCAACGCTCGGTTGGGTGACACTGAACGGCACCTACGTGCTGATAGGCCTGATGATCGGCGCAGGAGCGGCCTTGGTGGTGGGAGGACTCCTCTCCGCCCGCAAGGGTTCCAAAAAAGTGACCACCACTAAGTGACAAAGCAACCACAACAGGGAAGTCTGTAGCCATGGACAAGTTCTTCAGCATCGTCAGGGGCTTCGGCCTGAAGCGTGGACCGCAACGCTGGCTGGGCGGCATCTGCGGAGGAATCGCGGCAAAGCTCAGGGTGGACGTGGCATACGTCCGGGTGGCATTCCTGCTCTTCTGCCTGCTGCCTGGGCCCGCGTTCGTGATTTACATCCTGGGCTGGCTGCTCTTGCCGGACCAGAACAACAAGATCGCCCTCGAATCGTTCATCAGCCAGCGGTCCCGGTAGATCCCGGTCACAAAGCACGCGAAGCGTCCCGTCACCAGGCGGGGCGCTTCCTTTGTTTTCGGCCACGTTTCCAATACCGCACGGCCGGGTTCAAAAGTAACCGTTTGTGTCCCACCCCACATGCGCGTCTACAATCATGGGGAGCTCAGCGTGGCGCTCTGCACGTATTCCTCCAAGCCATGAGTGAGCAAACATGAAAATTGGCATTCTTACCAGCGGTGGCGACTGCCCCGGCCTCAACGCAGTGATCCGGGGAGCTGTCCTCAAGGGCATCGCCATCCACGGCCAGGAATTTGTGGGTTTCCGTGACGGCTGGCGTGGTGTTGTGGAAGGTGATGTCATCGACATCCCCCGCACCATGGTCCGCGGTATCGCCAAGCAGGGTGGCACCATCCTGGGCACGTCCCGCACCAACCCGTTCGAAAACGGGGGTGGCCCGGACGTCATCAAAGCCCATATGGAACGCCTGGGCATTGACGCGATCATCGCCATCGGCGGCGAGGGAACGCTGGCAGCGGCCAAGCGCCTCACCGACGCCGGCCTGAAAATCGTCGGCGTCCCCAAGACCGTGGACAACGACCTCGATGCCACCGACTACACCTTCGGATTCGATACCGCAGTCCAGATCGCTACGGAGGCCATCGACCGCCTCCGGACCACCGGCGAGTCCCACCACCGGTGCATGATCGCCGAAGTCATGGGCCGCCATGTCGGTTGGATCGCCCTGCACGCGGGCATGGCCGCCGGTGCTCACGCCATCCTGATCCCCGAGCAGAAGGTCAGCATCGAGGAGATCACTGAATGGGTCCAGGAAGCCCATGATCGTGGCCGTGCGCCGCTGGTAGTAGTTGCCGAGGGCTTTGTTCCGGACCATATGGAGTCCCCGCACTCCGAGCGCGGCCTGGACACCTTCGGCCGTCCCCGCCTGGGCGGCATCGCTGACCAGCTGGCCCCTGAGATCGAGGCCCGCACGGGCATTGAAACCCGCGCCACGATCCTCGGCCACATCCAGCGCGGTGGCGTGCCCACCGCCTACGACCGCGTTTTGGCAACCCGCCTGGGCATGGCGGCCATCGACTCCGTAGTGGACGGACGATGGGGCACCATGGTGGCCCTCAAGGGAACGGACATCTCCCACGTGGGCTTCGAGGAAGCCCTGGGCAAGCTCAAAACCGTGCCGCAGCACCGCTACGACGAAGCGTCGGTGCTGTTCGGCTAGTCGGCTAGGCTGAATCCATGACTCTTGAGCCCACGTCCGCTGCCATTATCCAGCTGGCGTGGGCTCGCCATTTGGGGCTCGACGACGACGCTTTCGCTACCGCAGCGGCCCGGCTCACCAACTCGACGATCGACCCCGGCGACCCCGCACACCGCATCACCCGCGTGGACGAATCAGCCCGGGCGGTGGTCTTCCTCAGGCTCTTCGGAGTTTCAGCACTGGTGGGACCACAGTGGGCCTTGGACGCCGCCGTCGGACTTCCTGATACAGAGCTCGCCCAACACGTGACGCTGCTGACGTTGACGCGATCCCACGGAGGGCACGGGCGGGGATCAACGGCCTTGTTCTTCGCCGACGATTTGCCGCTGCAGCAACCCTCCGACGACCTCACGGTCTCCCGGGGCAACCCGGAAGCCATCAGCCTTGAAGCGCAGTGCCCTCCGGACGATGTCAATGAGGTGGGGCTGCAGGGCCTGGAACACCGGTTCACCATCATGCACCCTGACGAGGCACCGCCCACCCCCGTGGCCTGCGGCGCCTACTCCGAATGGGAAGGCATCCTGGCCAACATGGGCGTCCTGGTGGCACCTCCGTGGCGTCGCCGCGGCCTGGGAACCCTGGCCGCGTCCATCGCTGCCCATGAAGCCCTGGCCGCGGGCCTGACCCTGCAATGGAAGGCCGACGTCAGCAATACCGGGGCACTCGCGATGGCCCGCAGCCTTGGCTTTGCCACGGGCGGGCTCCACGCGAGCGTGCTGCTCGGCTGACTCCCCCGGAGTTTTTGTACAGATGATGCCCTTGAGGAGCCTCCTTAAGGGCATCAGGTGTACAAAACCCTAGGTGTTGAGATCAGCCTTGGCAGTTTCCGGTGCAGGTGCGGACCTGCCGCCCCAGCCCTGCACCGGCTTCGGCTTGCCAAAGAACAGTGCCACCACGGCACCCAGCAGAACCGCGCAGGCGGGCAACAGGATGGACTGGCTCATCGCCGTCGAGAATCCTGCATGAAGGGCTTCCGGCAGTACGCCGCTCATGGACGCTTCGCCCACGGGAGCACCGGCGGGGGCTGCGGGCAATTCCGCCGAGAGCCGCGACTGGATCAGGGCAGCGATGGCCGCTGAACCCAGGACAGCACCGATTTGGCGGGTGGTGTTGAAGACACCGGACCCCGCACCGGCCTGCCGTGGTTCCAGGTTGCGGGTGGTGGCGTTGGAGACCGGTCCCCAGATGAAAGCATTGGCAACACCCTGCAGCGCGCTGGGCAGCAGGAACATCCAGATGGGCGTGTCCGGACCCAGCAGGGCAGCAGTCCAGAAGAGGGCTCCTGCCATGCAGAGCAGGCCAAACGAGGCAAAGTATCGTGGATTCGCCCGGTCAATGAGCTTGCCGACGAACGGCGCCAGCGCACCGGAAATAACGGCCATGGGGATCATGAGCAGCGCCGACTGGGTTGGCGTCAACCCGCGGACCGTCTGGTAGTAAAAGATGGTGGGCAGCGGGAACGCCGTCACCGTGAAGCCGACGGCCATGATGGTGGTGTTGCCCAGGGAGAAGTTGCGGTCCTTGAACAGGCCAAGCGGCAGCAGGGGCTCCCCGCCCCGGCGCTCAAGGAGCCATTGCCAGAGCACAAAGAGCACCAGGACCACCAGCCCGGTAATGATCAGGCCCCAGACGGTAACGAAGCCGGTGACTGTTCCCCACTTGTACGTCTGGCCTTCCTGGATACCAAAGACCAGCAGGAACATGCCGACGGCGGACAGCACCACGCCGAGGACGTCGAAAGAGTGCGTGTGGGTGGTCAGTTTCGGTACGAAACGCATCACCAGGATGAAGGCCACGATCCCGATGGGGACGTTGACGAAGAAGATCCATTCCCAGCCCAGGCTGTCCACCAGCACGCCGCCCAGGATAGGGCCAACCAGCACGGCCATACCGGCGGTAGCCCCCCACAGCCCCATGGCTGCACCGCGGCGGTCCGGCGGGAAGATGCGGGTGATGACGGCCATGGTCTGGGGTGTCATCATGGCTGCACCCAGGCCCTGGAGGACACGGGCGGCGATCAACATGGTGATGTCACCGGACAGGCCGCACCACAACGACGCCAGGGTGAAGACCACCAGGCCTATCAGGTAGAGGTTCTTTGGTCCGAACCGGTCCCCCAACCTCCCGGTGATGAGCAGGGGCACTGCGTACGCCAGCAAATAGGCGCTGGTGACCCAGATGACGGCATTGATGTCCGTGTTGAGGCCCTCCATGATCCGCGGATTCGCGACCGACACGATGGTGGTGTCGATGAGGATCATGAAGAAGCCCACCACGAGTGACCAGAGCGCCGGCCACGGCTTAGCTACGTTTTCCAAGGGATTCCTTTGGCTTGTGTGAAATGTCTGATGGAGCCGGCAGGGGTTCGTCCCAGGGCAGGTGCCCGTTGCCCAACTCCTCGAGGAGGCCGCGGATCCACGCGATCTCCGTTCGGCGCATTGCTTGTTGATACGTGATGTCGATCCAGTACTTGCGGGCAAGTCCCTTGGCCGTCACCGTGGCCTCCGCCCGGACCAGGAAGTCGAGATCGGCGGTGAGCGCCACGACCCGCTCCTCCAGGAGTTCCTTCACCACGGCCGCAGGGAGGTGATGTGCCTCGGCGATGGCGTGCGGAAACAGGGGGTACTCGTTGACGGGAGTGGAGAGCATGGCTTGGAGCCGGGCGTCGAGGGCTTGGTGTCCGGCATCCGTGATCCGGTAGGTGGTCCGCTCGGGCCGGTTGCCTTCCCGTCCGGTTCCCGTGGCCTCCACGAGTCCGTTTTCTTCAAGCCTGCCCACGGCGTGGTAGAGCGTTCCCGGACGTACCTTGACCAGCCTGTCTTCGTGGCGGGCCATCAGCAGTTGATACATCTCGTACGGATGCATGGGTTCCTCTGCCAACAGGGCCAGGGATGCGACGCCCAAGGGCGTCAGATCGGAAATTCTGGGCATAGTCGGCCCCTTTCCGTGACGTATATTCCACCACAACTATTCCACGTGGAATATAAGGGCCGCAAGTAAGCCCGGCCGCTGGGCGACCGGGCTGCTTGGAGGGCGGGTTGACTCAGCCCAGAAGGGCCAGGATCTCAGCCCGGGCGAACATGGCCGCAGCCTCGCGCGCGGTGGGGGTTCCGGCGTCGGGGTCTGCTCCTGCGTCCAACAGAATCCGCGCCACGCCCGTGTATCCCTTGAAAACCGCGCCTGCAAGGGGCGTCTGGCCGCGGTCGTTGGCCGCATTGACGTCAGCGCCGTGGTGGAGGATTAACTGCACAGCTTCCTCGTGCCCATGATAGGCAGCCAACATCAGCAAGGAATCCCCGCGGCGTTGGTCAGCGTGGAAGGAGCGCCGGCGGACAAGTAGCCACGCAACAGATCAGTGTTGCCCTCGCGGGCGGCTTCGAACAGGGCGTGGGCAAGCGCCAACGTCTCGTCGTCGGCGCTTGTATCCTGGCTGGCGGGCTCGGAACCTGCAGGCTGGTTAAGGTGGCTCATCGGTGGGGTCCCTTCAGGAATCCGGTCTGGCGCCCGACAACCTGGCCGGCATCGGGGGCGACGATCACTTCCTGGGCAGCGACGTACGGCTCCTCGCCATCCATCACCGTCAGGGTTTCCTCCGCTGAAACGGACCGCTTCACCACAGCCAAAGCCACGGGTCCCATTTCGAAGTGCTGCGCCACAGATGTCAGAGTACCCACCTTGCGTTCTCCGGCAAATACAACACTGCCAACAGCGGGGAGCGTGTGCTGGGAGCCATCCAGCTGCAGGAAGACCAGGCGACGGGGTGGGTGGCCGAGGTTGTGGACACGTGCGATGGTCTCCTGCCCCTTATAGCACCCCTTGTTCAGGTGGACCGATGTCCGCAGGAGGTCCAGTTCGTGGGGAATGGTCTTCTCGTCCGTCTCCGCCCCAAGGCGGGGACGCCAAGCAGCGATCCGCAGGGCATCGGCAGCCAAAGCCCCCGCCAACGGAAGGCCTTCAACGGCGCTTTCCAGCCCTGCCGCCGGGACGAGGTACTCGAACCAAGGACGCTCAAGCCCGGGATGGGTTTCCTCCGGAACGATGCTGTACGCGTAGCCGCCCGGGCTGACATGCGGCCACGGATCCTCCCACACCAAGTGGGAGGACAGCTGCTCTACCGGTTTGGTGGAGCCCAGGACAGCCCACTGCTCCGAGACGTCCGTGATCTCGACGCGGAGCATGAATTTCATCTTGTTCAGCCACTCGGCCAAAGGCGCGGCTTCTGCGGTCTCCACGATCAACCAGGTGGTATCACCGTCGTCAATCACCCTGGCATCGAATTCGATGCGGCCCTGGACACTCAGCATCAAGAGCTCGCTGGCAACGCCGGGCTGCAGGTTGGTGAGTTGCTGCGAGGACAACGTGTTGAGCCAGCTCAGCCGGTCCGGTCCGGACACGGTCACCACCCCGCGGTGCGAGAGGTCGACGACGGCGGTGCCGGCTGCCAAGGCACGCTGCTCACGCAGCGGCTCGCCATAGTGGGCAGCGACGCCGGCGTCCAGGCCGGTGTCCTCGACGGCGCCAGGGCGCGACAACAGAGGGCTCGTGTAGGTCATATGTAGTAGAAGTCCTTGCAGCTCAGCAGTATTCCGTGGGTGGCAATATTTCAGGTCAGCGGTATTCAGGATTTTCGAAGTCGAACCGGGTACCCGCTTTCCATTCCTCCGGCAGGTTGCCGTAAGCCGGGATACCCCCGGCATCCCGGAGGATTTTGGCCATATGGAGCAGGTTCCAGGTCATGAACGTGGTGTTCCTGTTAGTAAAATCACTCTCCGGACCACCCGATCCTTCGTCCAGATAGCTGGGTCCAGGCCCCACGGGACCGATCCACCCGGCGTCGGCCTGGGGTGGGATGGTGAAGCCGACGTGCTGGAGGCTGTACAGCACATTCATGGAACAGTGCTTGATGCCGTCCTCGTTGCCCGTGATGAGGCAACCGCCCACCTTGGGATAGAACGCCCATTGGCCGTTGCTGTTCAGCTCGCCCGAATGCGCATACAGCCGCTCGATGAGTTTCTTGGTTTGGGAGGAGTTGTCACCCAACCAGATGGGGCCGGCCACCACCACGATGTCGGCGTCGCGGACATCAGGGTAGATATCGGGCCATTCATCCGTCGTCCAGCCATGCTGGCGCATATCGGGATAGACACCGCTGGCGATGTCATGGTCGACGGTCCGGACAAGCTTGGTGGTGACGCCCTGCTTCTCCATGATGTCCCGGCTGATCTTGATCAGCCCATCCGTGTTGCTGGGTTGCGGCGAAGGTTTCAGCGTGCCATTGAAAAAGACGGCCTTGAGGCCCTCGTAGCCTTCCGGCTTGAGGTGGGTGTTCACTTTCGGCTCCTTCCGCTGGCTGCTTGCTGGAACGTCCGGTGAAGCCCCGGGTCAGGACACCTTGTGCAGGAATGCCGAGGCGTGGGCTTCGAGTGCTTTTCCGCTGGCAGCGACATCCCAGCGCCACAGGAGGTTCCCGTCCACCAGGCCGAAGATCCGGGTGGCTGCGGTGTATTCCTTGGAGTGGCTCCCGCGCATCACCATGTCGGTGCTCAGCTGGATCTGGGGCCCCTTGATCTGACCGTAGTAAAGCTCGGTGATGCCGCCGGGGTGCGCAATCGACACCGAGATGTCAAAGCCGCCGTCTTTGTTGCGGCGCTCTTCCACCTCATCGGCGGTCTTGAGGACCGGGACGATGTCCGCCGGAATCAGGCCGGGTCCGCCGTCGCCTTCCTGGAGCTTCCGCTCCAAGGCCCAGAACCCGGTCTCGACAGTCAACGGACGCAACTTTGCGCCGTCGTCGTCACTGAGCCAGGTCTCGGCCCTGTACTGCAGGTACGGCAAGCCGTTATGGGTGAAGGAAACATGCTGGACGAAATGCTCGGAATCCTCGTCACCGCTGCCGAGCCGGCCGCGGCCTTCCCACTCACCAATGAGCCAGGAAAGGGGGACGAGTTCAGGCGTCAGATCGGTTGGGATCTCAATAGGCACAACGACTACCTCTGTTGGAGAGCAGGATCAGAGAGTTTACTTCTGGCCCTTGAAAAGGCGGTATACGACAAAACCTGCAAACCATGCCATGGCGACGCTGGCCAGGCCAAGGAGAACGAGGAAGAAGATTTCAAATGCGAGTACAGACATGATGCCATCCTAACCGTTAGTAGATGAGTAGTTTGTCTATGAAGTACACCAAGGCCCCCACCGCCCAGACGGGGGCAACGCCCATTCCCACGGCTGCCGGAATGTTCAGGCGGCCGCGCCGAAGGGTGGTCATCCGCCGGAAGGACACCAGGACGGAGCCAACCACCACGCCAACCAACGCCGCGGGAAGTACTGCAATATCCGAGAATACAAGACCGGCGAGAGGACCCATGAGTCCGGCCATGACCACACCCAGCGGAGCCACGATGCGGTCAGGCCATCGGATGATTCCCACCATCAGGGCCACTGCCGCGCTCAGGCCGGCCACCAGGACCATTTCCTTCACTCCGTTGAACCGCGCGCCGGCAATCCACCCTGCGCCAAGGCAATTCAAGAGCACGCCGGCGCAGCATCCCAGGGTTGATTCCAGTCGCTGCGCCTGCCCCGTTCCACGGACAAGCTGGACCACGAAGACCGCCATCACGCCTACGGCAATGAATGCCGGCGTTCCTTCCAGGAATCCAGGCGCTGGAAGGTAGGCTGCGGTCACGGCTGATCCCGCACCGGCCAACCCGATCACCGCCGCCAAGGTTTTCTTGGCAGGGACGCCAAGAAAATGCGGCCAGCCGATCCCCACGGCCGCGGAGGCAGCAATGCCGACGCCCACCATGGCTTCCCGGGAAACGAAGGTGCTGGCCACGATGGCGATGAGCGCCACGAGTCCAAATACCCCGATGCTCCAAGACTTCACTGTGTGCCGACCTCAATCCGATGCGCCTTACGACCTCTCGACAATCCTGCCTTAACCCGGCCCAATATGTCGTAATTCCGGTGTCCGCCCGTCACGAATCCATGTGTCGCAGGGCACTGATGGGTATACTCAGACTTCAACGGCGCACTGTATTGGCCTTGATCCCGTTACAACGGGCAGAGGCTGCCAATGCGCTGTGACCGGCCGGGAATCTCCGGTTTCGACGCCCGATGATGCGCGTACAGCCCATTGGAGGAACTATGTCGCACATCCTGCTCCTGACGAACAGCACCGGCTCATCGGTGGACATTTTGCCTGCCTTGGAGTTGCTGAACCACCGCGTACACATCCTCCCGGCAGAACCCACGGCCCTGCTTGAAACCGACCCCACGGACATCGTTTTCCTTGATGCCCGCAAGGATCTGGTGGGGGCCCGCTCGTTGACCCAACTGCTGAAAGCCACCGGGCTCAGCGCTCCCCTCATGCTCATCCTCACGGAGGGCGGCATGGCTGCCGTCTCCTCGGCCTGGGCAGTGGATGACATTGTGCTGGACTCCGCCGGACCGGCCGAAGTGGAAGCCCGTATCCGCCTCGCCATGGCAAGGGCGGTTCCCGGTGAAGAGGAAACCCAGACGGAGATCCGCGCTGCCGGGGTCGTGATTGACGAAGCGAGCTATACCGCCCGCGTCAGTGGCCAGCCCCTGAACCTGACGTTCAAGGAATTTGAACTCCTGAAGTACCTGGCGCAGCACCCGGGACGGGTATTCACGCGCCAACAACTGCTGACCGAGGTATGGGGCTACGACTACTACGGAGGCACCCGCACCGTGGACGTCCACATCCGGCGGCTGCGCGCCAAGCTCGGAGTGGATCACGAGAACCTGATCAGCACTGTCCGCAACGTGGGCTACCGGCTCACGCTGGTGCGACTCCCGGACGACGAACTCTCGGAGGCCTGAGCGGCCCCGGCACCCTCCACAAAACCTGGCGACACATGAAAGAGGCCGGAATCCCTGCGGATTCCGGCCTCTTTCATGTTCTTGGTGGAGGACATACGGGTCGAACGTATCGAGGCCACCCCACTGGTGGATCCCCCCTGCGCTGGCTTACAAAGCCGAACGAGATAACGAGACTACCTCCGTTCCAGCGGGACTTCAAATTACGGGGCTTGCCCCGGACGTATAGCCTTGCATCATGAGTCACGCGCACCCGGAAAACTGGCCCGTCCTGATCATCGCCGGCGCCTTGGACCCCGATCTCCTCAAGGACGTCAAGACCCTCGCCGCCGCAGCTGAGGAGTCCGACGGGAATCCGCCTTTTTCGGAGCAGACGCTGGTGATGCTGCGCGGTGTCGATTCCGGAGACCACTCGGTCTTGTCCTTGGCCCTCTACGCACCCGACGAAGATTCCGATCCGGCCACGGGTGAAGACCTGGCGGGTGTCGCCGTCGTCGTTGAGGCGCCCGACTCAAGCGGCGTGCTTGAGCTGGCCGTCCACCCGAGCTACCGCAACCAAGGTGTGGCCGGAAGGCTGCTGGGAGCCTTGCAGGGCAAGCGGAGCCTCGACGGACTCAGCGCATGGTCGCACGGGAACCACGAGGCCGCCGCCGAGCTCGCCGCCCGTTTCGGATACGGGCCGGTCCGTGAGCTGTGGAAGATGCGGCTCATGTCCTCCGCTTCAGCACTGCCCGACGCCGGACTGCCGGACGGAGTCTCCCTCCGCACCTTCGTTCCAGGCCAGGATGAGCAAGCATGGCTCGCAGCCAACCGCGCCGCGTTCTCCCACCACCCTGAGCAGGGTTCGATGACCCTGGCGGACCTCGAAGCCCGGAAGGCTGAGGACTGGTTCGATCCCGAGGGGTTCCTCCTGGCCGTCAACACGGACGGGGAGCTCCTGGGCTTCCACTGGACCAAAGTCCATCCCCGGCAGGGTCCGCACCCGGCCATCGGTGAGGTGTATGTGGTGGGCGTTACTCCGGCGGCGCAAGGCCTGGGCCTGGGCAAGGCCCTGACGGTCGCCGGAATCCAGCACCTCCAGGAAAAAGGACTGCATGCAGTCATGCTGTATGTGGACGCCGACAACCAGGCTGCGGTAGCCCTATATCAGAAACTCGGCTTCGTTCGCTGGGACACCGATGTGATGTATGGACCTTTAACCAAAAATTAACCCGGCGTGATTGCCGGACGGAAAGCCGGTGACATCTATGATTCGGGCAGCCCAATTGCTTGTAATGTGGGAGGAAACCCCGTCCTGAGCTTAGGAGAACCCCATGCAGCCGGACCCCGTCGGCACCGCCGGATCCACCTCGAAGGGTGCAACCTTGCCCCCACGCTTCGGATCCTCGGAAGTGCCGGCCTCGCGTGCCACCCAGGACCGCATCGATATTCCGGAATTCGCACCGAGCCTGGAGCCGGAAGGCGACATCTCACCGGACCGTTTCCTGGACCGCGAGCTGAGTTGGCTGGCCTTCAACTCCCGTGTGCTGGAACTCGCCGAAGATCCTGAACTTTTCCTGCTGGAACGCGTCAGTTTCCTGTCGATTTTTGCCTCCAACCTGGACGAGTTCTTCATGGTCCGCGTTGCCGGCCTCAAGAGGCGAATCGCCACAGGCCTGGCTGTGCCTTCCCCGGCCGGTCTGAGCCCCATTGAGGTGCTGGAACAGATCAGCGAAGAGGCCCACAGGCTTCAGGAGCGTCACGCAAGGGTCTTCGCTGAGCAGATCCGACCGGCGCTGGCTTACGAGCACATCCACATCATGCACTGGCATGAACTGGATGAGGATGCCCGCCACCGGATCAGCATCATGTTCCAGGAGAAGGTCTTCCCCATCCTGACGCCGCTGGCTGTGGACCCCGCGCACCCCTTCCCCTACATCTCCGGCCTCTCCCTCAACCTTGCCGTGATCGTCAGCAACCCGATCAGCGACAAAGAGCTCTTCGCACGCGTCAAGGTTCCGGACCAGCTCCCCCGCCTCATTTCCGTGGACGGACCGCGCGCAGGCGCCATCCCGGGCCGTGTAGCCCGGTTCATCGCGCTGGAAGAAGTCATTGCCGTCCACCTGGACAAGCTCTTCCCCGGCATGGAAGTCCTGGAGCACCACACCTTCCGCGTCACCCGCAACGAGGACCTGGAAGTTGAAGAGGACGATGCCGAGAACCTCCTGCAGGCCTTGGAGAAGGAACTGCTGCGTCGCCGCTTCGGCCCGCCGGTACGGCTGGAAGTCACCACGGACATCAACCCGAACATCAAGGCCCTGCTGATCCGTGAACTCGGGGTTGAAGAGTCCGAGGTCTACTCCGTTCCCGCGCCGTTGGACCTCCGCGGACTGTCAGCCATCAGCGCCATTGACCGCGCTGATCTGCACTACCCCAAGCATGTCCCGCACACCTCCCGCTACCTCAACGAGTCCGAGACCTCGAAGGCCGCCAACGTCTTTGCGGCGATGCGCCGCAGGGACATCCTGCTCCACCACCCCTACGACTCGTTCTCCACCTCGGTCCAGGCTTTCCTGGAACAAGCGGCCGCGGATCCCAAGGTGCAGGCCATCAAGCAGACCCTTTACCGGACGTCCGGTGACTCCCCCATCGTTGATGCCCTCATCGATGCCGCCGAGGCAGGCAAACAGGTCCTGGCCCTCGTTGAAATCAAAGCCCGCTTTGATGAGCAGGCCAACATATCCTGGGCGCGCAAGCTGGAACAGGCAGGCGTCCACGTGGTGTACGGCATCGTCGGTCTGAAAACCCACTGCAAGTTGTCCCTGGTGGTCCGCCAGGAAGTGGATGGCCTCCGCCGCTACTGCCACATCGGCACCGGCAACTACCACCCGCGCACGGCCCGCTACTACGAAGACCTTGGCCTTCTGACAGCCAACGAGCAAGTGGGCGAGGACTTGTCCAAGCTGTTCAACCAGCTCTCCGGCTACGCGCCGAAGTCCACGTTCAAAAGGTTGCTCGTTGCGCCGCGGTCCGTGCGGGCCGGTTTGATGGACAGGATTGAAACCGAAATCCGCAACGCCCAGGCCGGCGCACCCGGATTGGTACAGATCAAGGTCAACTCGATGGTGGACGAAGCCATCATCGATGCCCTCTACCGGGCCTCGCAGGCCGGTGTGAAGGTTGACGTCGTGGTACGCGGCATCTGCTCCCTGCGCCCTGGCGTGCCGGGACTCAGCGAGAACATCAGGGTCCGTTCCGTCCTGGGTCGCTTCCTTGAACACTCACGCGTCTTTGCTTTTGGCAACGGTGGCGAGCCCGTGGTGTACATCGGCTCCGCCGACATGATGCACCGCAACCTGGACCGCCGCGTAGAGGCGTTGGTGCAACTGGCCAGCAAGGAAGACACAGCTACTGTCATGGACCTGCTGCGTCGCTATGTTGACGACGGGACCGCCAGCTGGCACCTGGACGATCACGGACACTGGACCAGGCACCACTTGGACCAGGACGGCAAGCCATTGCTGGACATGCAGTCCTGGCTCTTGGCCTCCCGGTCGCGCCAGCGGGCATCGGCACGGCGGTAGAGGAACCACTTGAACAGCGATACCCCCGTGGCGGATCAGACTGACCAGCCCGGCGAGTCGGTGGCTGTTGTAGCTGCCGGCGCCATTCCGTGGCGGAT
Organism: Arthrobacter sp. YN; assembly: GCF_002224285.1. Taxonomy (GTDB): domain Bacteria; phylum Actinomycetota; class Actinomycetes; order Actinomycetales; family Micrococcaceae; genus Arthrobacter. Next base: position 3,708,427 of record NZ_CP022436.1, read on the forward strand.
CAACAAGGGTGCCCTCGAGGTTCTCCTCATCCACCGGCCGCGGTACGACGATTGGTCCTGGCCCAAAGGAAAGCTCGACGCCGGCGAAACAGTTCCTGAGTGCGCAGCCCGTGAAGTGTGGGAAGAGATTGGCCTCCAGGCTTCCTTGGGCATTCCGCTTCCCGCCATTCACTACCATGTGTCTGCGGGTTTGAAGGTGGTCCGGTACTGGGCTGTCCGGGTCAACGGAGCCCAGCTCAGGCCCGACGGCAAGGAAGTGGACAGCGTCATGTGGTGCAGCCCTGACAGGGCGGCCGCATTCCTGAGCAACCCCACCGATGCTGAGCCGCTCGAATACCTTGAGAAGGCGCACATCCGCGGCGAGCTGGACACCTGGCCACTGGTCCTGATCCGCCATGCCAAGGCCAAGCCGCGGTCCTCCTGGACCAAGGCTGAGGGCGACCGTCCGCTGGCAGCGACGGGCCAGCGGCAGGCAGTTGCCGTTCAGCGTCTCCTGGAGGTGTGGAAGCCGCAGCGGGTGGTCACCAGCCCCTGGGCACGGTGTGTTGCCACGATCGCCCCTTATGCCAAAGCCAGCGGGGCCAAGGTGAAACTGGTGGAGGCACTCACGGAGCACAGCCACCACCGCTCCCCCAAGAAGACTGCTGCAGCAGTGGAGGCCTTGTTCGACAAACAGGTTCCGATCGCCGTCTGCACGCACCGCCCTGCGCTTCCTACTGCCTTGAAGCAGCTGGGACAACACATGTCGCACGGCTTGAAAGCCCTCCTGCCGGTATCAGACCCGTATCTGACACCAGGCGAAGTGATTGTCTGCCAGGTGGCGCGTGGGTCTGAGCGGAAGATTGTTTCCGTGGAACAGGTCAAGCCTTTCGACGACTAGCAACCACACGCTTTCGGCGCTTGACCCCCGGTCTTTTGTATCAAATACTTAGTACATTGATACAAAAGACTTGGGGGTCTTGTCCGTGTATGTAAACCTGCCGCCCTTGCTTTTCCTTGGGCCTGCAGTCGGCGCTGTCATCGTTTACTTGTTCCTTCGCCTGCAGGTGTGGTCCAAGCCCGATGCCCAGTCCGTAGCCTCGCATGGGCTATGGGTGGGAATCATTGGGTGGATGGCCAGTTCCCTGCAGGGAGCCATGAACGCGGGGATCCTTCGCGTCAATCCCGCCGGGGCAAGCGCACCTTCCGCTCCCGAGCAGATCGCCGGCGCACTCGGCTGGCCCATTCTCGCCTGCCTCGCCGTCCATGCGTTGGGTCAATTGAGCTACCCTGCACCCAAGGCACCCCGCAGGTATGCAGAACTGACCGTCCGCAGGATCAGGGACTTCCTCCCCCGCAGACTTGCTTGGACTACAGCCGCAATTTTCGCGGGTTCGGCACTGGTCATCGCATGGATCGCCACGCTCCCGGGCCACACGCCGGTGCTGCCTACGCCTCCAGGCCAGTCGCCGCCTCTGGGCAGCGTGTATCCGGACAACGGGTATATGGGCCAAGGACAGGAAGGCAGGATTCCCGGATGGGAGCTGGCCTCCTGGTTGGGCGGGGCGCTGTTGGTCCTCGCTGTGGGAACGTGGCTGATATTGTTCCTGATCGCCCGCCGCCGCCAACTCGAAACGCTCGACGGCGAGGACAACCGCACCATCAGGACCATCGCCACCAACCGTTTGCTCCGGACGGTCGCGACCATCGCCGCAGGGCTGGCAGCCATTGCTGGAAACTTTGCGGCGCAGCCGTCCCCGGGGGCCCTGTGGCAGTCCTCGTGGTTCAACGTCCTGGGTCTGTTCAACATGGTGGTGCTCCTCATGATGTGGTGGTGGCGGGTTCCTGAGCTGCCATCGATGCTCAAGGCGGTCAAGACCACCAGTGCCGCCACTCTCCGCGCCGATCCCCGAACCCACCACGCTGCGCGGCTCAGCATTTCGATCGGAGCAGCGCTGGGGATAGTGGGCGGGATTACCTTGGCGGCGGGCTTCGCCGCGATCCTCCTCCCGGGGAGAACCCCCGAAGTCTGGGCTTTTCCCTCGATGGTCGGCTTGGTGGCAGTGGTTCTCTTGGCCGCCATCGTTGCTGGCGACCTCCTCATCGCCCGCAACTACGGGACATCCGACGCGCCGATTCACTGGCCGCGGCAACACGTTTCCAGGGGCCTGCTCTCCTTTGCCATCGGCTGCGGCCTGGTGCTGGCCGTGGCGGCCGCTTTCGCTGCAGCCGGCGAGGTGCAGCCGTTTGGGCCCAAGGCCTGGCCGGCAACGGTTGTCGTCTCCGTGGTGGTGGCGCTGGTCGGCGCCGGTGCAATCCTTACCGCGCGCCGGCGTCGTGGTATCCCCGAAACAGGGGGCAACTCAGGGCTGGATGCTGCCCTCCGGGCCATCAGCATGTACAGGATCGTCCGGACGTTGGCAGCGTATTGCCTGGGGCAGGCCGCGGTGCTGCTGATCAGTACCGGCAACGCCTGGTATGGAGTGTTCCCGTCCGCGCCCGGACCGGATCCGATCGGCCCCAGCCCTGCGATCCCCATCGGCATGGTCCTGGCCATCATCGCCCTCCTCGTCGCCGTGACGCCCGTGCGGAGCCTGTTCCGTACCATTCCCCGGGTCGCGCTGCCAAGCAAGGAGAACACGCACAATGACCGCCGGAATCACGGTGGACCTGTCAGATCCCGTCCCGCCGTATGAGCAAATCCGACGACAGCTCAGCTCACTGATCACGGTAGGGATCCTGGAGCCAGGGAGCCGCCTGCCCACGGTTCGCAGCCTGGCCTCCGACCTCGGCATCGCGGCGGGAACCGTGGCACGCGCCTATAAGGAACTTGAGCAGGCCGGATTGATTGAATCACGACGACGGAACGGGACTGTCGTCGTCGGCCCGCCCCCGGCGCCGCACGGCACTGTCCGGGCGGACGCTGCGGTGATGGCCGCCGTCGACGGTTTGATCCGGACGGCTCGCGATGCTGGCATTCGTGACGACACTCTCATAGATCTGGTTCGAGGCAGGCTGACCAGTAAGCTGGAGCCGTGAGCATCCCCACCCCGTATGAAGACCTTCTGCGCGACGTCATGGCCAACGGCACACACAAGTCGGACCGCACCGGAACCGGAACGCGCAGCGTCTTCGGCCGTCAGCTGAGGTTCGACCTCGCCGAGAGCTTCCCCCTCATCACCACCAAACGGGTCCACTTCAAGTCCGTGGCCGTGGAACTGTTGTGGTTCCTGCGCGGGGACTCCAACGTGAAGTGGATGCAGGACCAAGGCGTCTCCATCTGGGATGAGTGGGCTGACGCCGATGGCGAACTCGGCCCTGTCTACGGCGTGCAATGGCGCAGCTGGCCCACGCCCGATGGCGGGCACATCGACCAGATGTCCGAGCTCATGGCCAACCTCGCCGCCAACCCGGATTCACGGCGGCACATCGTGTCAGCATGGAATGTTTCCGAGCTCAAGGACATGGCATTGCCCCCATGCCACGCGTTCTTCCAGTTCTACGTAGCCGACGGCAAACTGTCCTGCCAGCTGTACCAGCGCTCCGCGGACACATTCCTGGGAGTCCCGTTCAACATTGCCTCCTATGCACTGCTGACCCGCATGGTGGCCCAGCAATTGGATCTTGAGCCAGGCGAATTCGTCTGGACCGGCGGCGACGTCCACGTCTACGACAACCACGTGGACCAGGTTGCCGAGCAGCTCAGCCGTGAGCCCTACGAATACCCGCAGCTCAAGATCCTTCGGAAGCCGGACTCGATCTTCGACTACACGCTGGACGACTTTGAGGTTGTGGACTACCGCCACCACCCCACTATCAAGGCACCGATCGCAGTATGAGCACGCCTTCCTCCGAGACTCCTTCCCAGCTTCCCGGCGTGATCTTCACCCAGGAAACCGCGGCCCGCATGACGGGTATCGGCATGGTGTGGGCTCAGACCACGTCCGGCGTGATCGGCAAGGACGGGTCCATGCCGTGGCACCTCCCCGAGGACCTGAAACACTTCAGCCAGCTCACCACCGGCCACCCCGTCATCATGGGCCGCAAGACCTGGCTGTCGTTCCCTGAAAAGTACCGCCCGCTCCCGGGCCGCACCAACATCGTTGTGACCCGCAACGCCGAGTGGGCTTCAACGCCCGAGGCCGAGGGCGCCGTCGTCGTTTCATCCCTTGACGCCGCCCTGCTGGAATCGCAATTCGCCCCAGGCGGCCAAAAAGTGTGGATCATTGGCGGCGGCGAGATCTTTGAGCAGTCCATGGACATCGCCAACCTGGCCGTCATCACCATCATCGATGCCGACCTGGAGGGTGACACGTATGCGCCCGAACTCGGTGATGAGTGGACCTTCGACGCCGTAGCCCCCTCCGAGGGCTGGCTCACCGCCAAGAACGGCACCAACTACCGGTTCACCACGTGGCGCCGGACCGCAACCCAGGAAAGCCAAGAGAGCTGAGCATGCTGAAGAAACCTGAAACCCTGTTTGTGCTGGGCTATATGCTGCTGCCGCTCTTCGCCCTGATCTCCGCCATCGTGGGACTGACCATGATCCTCGGCGGCAACCGGATTGCCGGCATCATCGTGCTGATCGTTGTCACCCAGGTATTCACCTTTGGTGCCTTCTTTGCCCTGCGCAAGCGCAAGGCGGTCTTGCTGCAGGAGCCCGACGCCGGTCAGTAGCCTGGGCGGTCGGCGTGCGGGCCGCTGTGGCGAGTGGCGTCGTCGTACGTTCCGGTGGTGACGTAACCAACAGCGGCTCTACGCCCCGAAAGTTTAGACTGGGTGAATGACTACAGCAGCTAATCCGTCCGTTGGACTGGTCGGTTGGCGTGGCATGGTCGGTTCCGTCCTGATGCAGCGCATGCAGGACGAGAACGACTTCGCCAACATCAACCCGGTATTTTTCTCCACCTCGAACGCAGGAGGTGCCGCCCCTTCCTTCCTGAGCTCTGCCGCTGGCGATCCCGGCAAGCTCGAGGACGCGTTCGATATTGAGACGCTTGCCAAGCTGCCGATTATTGTCACCGCCCAGGGCGGCGACTACACCAAGCAGGTCCACGGCGAACTCCGCAGCCGTGGCTGGGACGGCCTCTGGATCGACGCCGCTTCCACCTTGCGCATGAATGACGACTCGATCATCGTGCTGGATCCCATCAACCGTGACGTCATCGACGCCGGCCTGTCCGGTGGTGTGAAGGACTTCATCGGCGGCAACTGTACGGTTTCCTGCATGCTCATGGGCCTCGGAGGCCTGTTCAAGAACAACCTGGTGGAGTGGGGAACCTCCATGACCTACCAGGCCGCTTCCGGTGGCGGTGCACGCCACATGCGTGAGCTCCTCAACCAGTTCGGCACCCTCAACAACGAGGTCAGCAGCGAACTGGACGATCCCGCGTCTGCCATCCTCGACATCGACCACAAGGTCCTCGCGGCCCAGCGCACAGGCGTTGACGCCACACAGTTCGGCGTACCGTTGGCAGGGTCCCTGATTCCCTGGATCGATGCCGACCTCGGCAACGGCCAGTCCAAGGAAGAATGGAAAGCCGGAGTAGAGACCAACAAGATCCTCGGCACCGGAAACGGCACCGCCGGCAAGGACCACATCGCCATGGACGGCCTGTGCATCCGCATCGGCGCCATGCGTTCACACTCCCAGGCCCTCACGCTCAAGCTGCGCGAAGACCTGTCCGTGACCGAAATCGAGAACCTCCTGGCCAAGGACAACGAATGGGCCAAGGTTGTTCCCAACACCAAGGAAGCCTCCATGGCGGACCTGACCCCCGTGGCAGCGTCCGGCACGCTGGACATCCCCGTGGGCCGAATCAGGAAGCTCGAAATGGGCCCGGAATACATCAGCGCCTTCACCGTTGGCGACCAACTCCTGTGGGGCGCAGCCGAGCCGCTGCGCCGCATGCTCAACATCGTGACGGGCAAGCTCTAGGCTTCCCCGCCCCGGTTTGTTGAGAACCCGCTGTTCCGTAGCTGCCCAGCAACGGAACAGCGGGTTCTCTGCGTCGTAGGGTGTGTTCAGCCGGCGGGATCGGTCAACATCCTTCAGCGGGCCATGAACTTCAGGTAAGCCCTCCCCTGAGCCTCGAAGGAACGTCCGGCGGCTGTTCCCAACTGCCCCGCGAACGGTTCCGGCACCACGCCCACAGACTTCCCGCTCACGGTTCTGGCCCACGTTCCCACCACTTCCCCGCCGGAGACGATGATGCGCTTGAAAACACCGTTCTTGCCAGGCACTACCCGTTCGGCGTACTCGGGCGCGAGTACCAGGCTCCGGTCCTGGTAACCGAGCAGGTACTCATCGAACCCGGGAAGAGCCAGCAACGAGCGTGAGCCGGGGACGCCGTCGTCGAGCAGTGCCGCGGTCTCGGGCGACATCCAATAACTGGTGCCGTCCAGCGGCACCTCAACCAGCCGGTCATGCAGGGTGGTGAGAGCCGCGCGCGCCTCAGTGAGCGGCACTTGGCTCCACCACGAAAAATCCTTGATGGTGGCCGGGCCGTGGCTCCTGAAGTAGCGGAACAGCAGCTCCGCGATGCCCTCCTCGCGGCCAAGGTTCCTGGACTCAGGTATCCACTCGTCAAATGGCACAAACAGTTGTTGCACGCCCGCCTTCCCGCTGGATGCCGCCATCGGCCCCTGCACCAGCCAAGCGCGCTGGCACAAGCTCCCCAGCAAGTGGATCCCGCGCTGTGCTGTGGTGATCTGGCCGGCTTCCTCAAACGCCTGGAACAGCTGCTCCCTGGTTGCCCCGTGTGCGCCCTCCGTTGCCTTCAGCACCTCCGTGGTTTTGACCGCGATGTCCCGGCAATGGCTGATGTCGTCCTGGGTAATGCCGAGTTCACGATGCCGGCCGGCCACCATGGACATGAGGCGGTCACTGGTGATGCCCAGAATCCATCGGAGATCCTCGGGGGCCAGGAGGTGCAACGTCCCGCGCATGGGCCACGAGCGGACCACCGTCCCAGCGTCGAGGGCAGCCCTGACGTCCGAGGCCCGGGTGCCGGGCACCCGCTGCCCCACGGCCCACAGCGCATGGCCAAGGTCCTGGGCCTGCATGGCCGTCATCCAACGAACCGCATCAGCAACCGAGGGAAAGCCCCTGGCCAACAAGCCGTGGCTGGCGAGCCGCAAACGGCCCATGACGCGCGGACTGGTGTTCTTGTGGGCTGCAGGCATGCTTCATCCTAAAAGGGCCGGCATGCACAGGGAACCTTGCCGCGCCTCCCAGCCCTCACCCAGCAGCGGATCCTAGGATGGATTCATGCTTTTTGGAGATCTTGCCCCGTTTGTGCGGCCGATGAGCCGGTGGTTGGCTACCGCCGGCTGGTTCTGCACTCTTGTGGGTCTTGGCGCCGGGCTGATCGTTGCCGTGGGAACGGGCGTCAGCCTCTCCCCGTCAATGCGGGCCATCCAGACAGCCAGCCTGGTAGCGACCGCAGCAGCTGCGCTCCTCATCGGAACCGCCGCAGCCAGCCAGCCCGTTTCCGACCGCGACGACGACGCCCCCGAACCCTGGTTCTACCCGGCGGCTGCCGCGCAGGTCCGCAGCTTCCTGCTGGGAGCCATCGTCATGCTCCTGGGCTTGGTGGGCTTCGCCGCTGCCAGCCTGTACATGCCCAGCGGACCATCACCGCAGAGTATCGCGTTCAGCCAGATCTTCCTGCTGGGCTCGGTCAGTTGCGGGCTGACGTTCCTGTTGCTCAACAAGATCCTGCCGATTGCAGAGCGGCGTACACGCTAGGTTTCCGTCCCGGCGCTTCGCCGAGGGCTGGATCTCGACCGAAAGACGCGCCTCATACCCCCGAGAGCCCACCCCTCGCGAGCCGTACGTAGCTTAGAACGAAAGTCCGATCAGCAGCGGTTCCGGGTGCAGTTCTATGCCAAAACGTTCGACGACGCCGGACCTCACCTCGCGCGCGATGGCCACCATGTCCGCGGCCGATGCTGTCCCCCGGTTGGTGATGGCGAGGGTGTGCTTGGTGGACAGGGAAGCCCTGCCGCCTGAGACACTCGATTCCTCCAGCCCATAGCCCTTACCGAACCCGGCGTGGTCGATCAACCACGCCGCGGAGAGCTTCACGAGCCCGTCGTCGCCGGCGGGATACTTGGGCGCGTTCTCAGGCAACGCTGCGGCGCGCCCTGCCTCCACGATCGGGTTGGTGAAGAAAGATCCCGTGGAATAGGTGTCCCGGTCTGCTGCATCCAGGACCATGCCCTTGGATGCGCGGAGCCGGAGGACTTCCCTCCGGACATCGTTGGAGTAGGCGCGCTTGCCTGCCTCCACGCCCAGCACCCGGGCCAACTCGGCGTAACGGATGGGGGCACTCATCCGTCCCAGCGGCAACTGGAATTCCACAGTCAGCACCACATAGCGGGGCGAACCCTCAACAGTGGTCTGTTTCAGGATGGAGTCGCGGTACCCGAACTTCAGCTCGGAGTTGGTAAACGTCTGAACTGCGTTGCGTTCACGATCCCAGGTCCGCACAGCGGCAATGGTTTGTGAAACGTCTGAGCCATAGGCGCCCACGTTCTGCACAGGTGTAGCCCCCGTGGCACCGGGGATCCCGGAGAGAGCTTCCAGCCCGGACCAGGCGTGCATTACGGAATGTTCAACCAAGGCGTCCCAGTTGTGGCCCGCCTGTACCACCACCGACACACCGCCACAGCTGTCCTCGGAGTTCACCGTGAAGCCCTGGGAAGCAATCTTCAGCACGGTCCCTGGGTAGCCTTCGTCCGAGATAAGAAGGTTGGACCCCCTCCGATGATCAGGAGTTTCTGGCCCGCAGCGTCAGCCGAACGGACGGCGTCGATAATCTCTGCCTCGGTACGGGCCTCCACATAGTTGCCCGCGGGGCCGCCGACGGCAGCAGTGGTCAGTTCGGAAAGCAGTGTTTGGGTCACCCATTAAGCCTAACGGGCTTCGTTGGGCTGGACGGACTTGTCCTTCTGCTGCCCGGAGAGCGGGGCCAGGAAGAAACTGACCACCAGGAGCACCAAGGGCGCCAACAAAGAGTGCAGGATGCCGAAGTGTTCGGCCAACAGGCCCAACAGTGGAGGCCCGCAAAGGAAAGCCCCATACCCGATGGTGGAGACCACCGAAACCCGTGCAGCGGCGTGGACGGGGTCATCGGCGGCGGCTGACATCCCCACCGGGAAACCGAGCGATGCGCCAAGGCCCCAGATAGCCAATGCAACGAAGGCCAGCCACGGAACCGGCGAAAAGACAAAGAGCGCAAGACCCACGACGGCGGTCGCTGAGCACCAGCGCATCACCACCACACGTCCAAACCGGTCGAGGATAGAGGTGCCGGCGAATCGGCCGATGGTCATGAAGGTGACGAACAGTCCATAACCCACTGCGCCTGCGGCATCGGACTGCCCGTGGCCGTCGGCAAGCGCCAACGCCACCCAGTCCCCGCAGCCCCCTCGGCCAATGCCAGGCCGAGGACCAGGACGCCGATCAGGAGGGTTCGGCGGTCACGCCAGGCAAGGGCCACGAGCCGCTTGTTGTCGAGTGGGGCAGCGACCTTGCCTTGTTCGGGCTGCGTCTCCGGGGACCCGGTGATGATGGGCAGCGGACCGGTGGAGGGGTCCTGGAAAGTGTCCGTCTCATCCGGCCGGTAAGTATGCGTAGCAGCAGCTGTCTTTTCCGCGCGGAACCAGAAACCGGCAGTCACCACGGAGGTGGTGACCACAACGCCCGAGATCAGGAAATGCCAGAAAACCGGCATGTGCACCGCAGCCGCCCAGGCACCAAAACCGGCTGCGGCTACAGTGCCGAGACTGAATGCTCCATGGAGGTGCGGCATGATGTGCCGGTCCAACGCGCGTTCCAGCGCAGCTCCCTCAACATTGGAAGCGGTGTTCCAACTTGCCGTGCCGAGACCGAGCACCACCAAACCTGCTGCCACCACCAGGGGACTTGCCGCGATGGACGCGCCAAAGCCCACGGTGACCAAGCCGGCGCCCACCATGCAACTGCCGATCCTCGTGGTGAGTTTCGGCCCCATCCTGAGCACGATCAGTCCCGAGGCCGAGATGGAGATGAAGGAGGCCACAGTCATGCACATCAGAAGAAGGCCAATGCCGCCCGGTGTGAGGTTCAGGCCGTCGCGGATGGCGGGCAAGCGGGACACCCAGGTGGCAAAGGCGATGCCGCTGGCGGCGTAGGAGGCAAGAACAGCGGCGCGCCACCGCGACATTTCAGTCGGTGTGGCGCGCCGTTGAGTGGTGTTCAGTTGGTTCAAGAGACCTTCACGACCGCCTGGGATTTCATGAGGACCTTCAGTCCTGCTGCCACAACGGTGAGGTCAATGCGGGCGGTGCGGGCATCGGCGTCGAGCGCTCCCACCACACCGGTGACGTCGATGACGGCGCCGGCGTTATCGGTCCCGGTCGTATCGGTGACCAGCACCGGCTTGGTGAAGCGGGTCTGGTAATCGACGACGGCGGCCGGGTCGCCCGCCCAATCGCTCACCAATTGCACCGCGGCACCCATGGTGAACATGCCGTGGGCGATAACGCCCGGCAACTCTACCGAGGTTGCGAATGCTTCGTTCCAGTGGATGGGGTTGAAGTCACCGGAGGCACCTGCGTACTTGACCAGGTCCTGGCGGGTGACCTCGATGTTGCGGGTGCCGATTTCCTGGCCGACCGTCAGTTCTTCGAATGTGGGGCTCATGGTTACTGTCCCTCTCCGCGGACCAGGATGGACGAGGTGGTGGTGGCGACTTTTTCGCCTGCCACGGTGGAAATCTCGGAGCGGGTGGTGATCATGGCTCCCCCGCCCATGGCACGGACGCCGTCCACATGAAGTTCGGCTACCAACTGGTCACCGGCGACGATGGCGCGGTGGTGTGTGAACCGCTGGTCAGCGTGGACCACGCGGGAGAAGTCGATCCCCGATTCCGGGTCCTCCACCAGCTGGGCATCAGCACGCTGGGCAACGATGATGGCGAACGTTGGCGGTGCTACGAGGTCGCTGTGTCCCAGGGCCTTGGCGGCCTCCACATCGAAATGTGCGGGGTTGTTGGCTTTCACGGCCTTGGCAAACTCGCGGATCTTTTCGCGGCCGACGTCATATACCTCTGCGGCAGGGTAGCTTCGGCCCTGCAGGTCCGGATTGATACTCATGGTCCAACCCTATCGGGCTGCGAAGGCTTGGAGGCAGCGCCTCCTTTGGGTGGCCGTTACTTCTTGTAGCTCTTACGGATCTTCTGGCCGCGGATGACCAACCCCGTGACATGCAGCAGCAGCCCGACACCAATGACGGGCAGTGACGCCATGGCCAGCCCCTGGTTGCCGGACGTGTTCCCCACGATGGACAGGATGAGCCCGACGGCGATCAACCCCATGGCACTGAAAACGAGCACTTTGTAAGACGTAGAGGCCGTAGCCCAAAATTGTTCCAGCACCGTCCAAGTCTACCGGGGCGTTGCCGAGGGGCTTGATCTCAACCGAGGGGGGGCTCTTACTGCCGAGATGTCGCCCCTCGCGGGCCAGAGACGTCGCCCCTCGCCGCAGAGAAAAAGCGGGCGTTAGAAGAGGGAGTCCTGCAGCGCCGGGATTTCCGTGAGGTGAGGGCCGAACTCGATCTTGCGGCCCTTCAACGCGCCCAGGTCTGCCACAAAGCTGCCCTCCACCTCTGCCCCCGAAGCGTCGGGAAGACCTGCCAAGGCGATGGCCCCGGACAGTGCGTGGACCCGCAGACCGTGCCCGCCGGCGTCGAACGCTACCGGGTAAGGGTGGCGACGCCCGTCGTCGGCAGCATCACAAAGCCGGTCCGCCAGCGCGGGCCGGTCCCACTCTTCCTCCACAACGGAATAGCCGGTCATCGCGAGCCCGCCCAGCAACTCGCGCACCCGCCCGGCGTGCTGACGGTTCAACGCCAAAAGCTCGACGCCGGCACGCGGCTCCACGAGGCCGGCCACCTTCGAGGCAGAACGGACTTGCTGGACGAGGCCGAGCTCTTGCGTGACCATGTCCTCGAGAATGCGAACAACATGGCCGTCCTCGGCATTGGCCACGTAAGAAGCATGCACGGCCCCTGCTCGGCCAGTCGGTTCCACTTGCGCTGCGCGGAGGCCGTACCCACTTTGGTGGCACCGTTCGCGAAAGTAGCTACGTAGAGCCAGTGCGGCTGCATCAGGTAGGCCCGCAGGCCAGTGGGCACGGAGGTGCCGCGATGGAAGTCGTGCATGAGCCGGGAATCGTCGCGGGCAAAGCAGGCCCCGCATTGCTTGCCACGCTCCGCCGCGGAACTGCTGCGGCAGGGAACATGCGTGCGGTCCCCCGGACCGTGGACCTTGGTATGGCCCAGGCACCACAGTCCGGGGATAACGCGCAGGCCCAGGGCTGAGCCCCGGGCCAACGCAATATCAGAGAATTCCCCGTCCGGCGTGAACAACCTCAGCGCTGGCGAGGAAGAGTCCCAAACGACTCCATGGACCAGCATGCTTACAGGGAAGGCTGGACTCCGAAAGCCACTGCGAGCTTCATGATCTTCTCAGCGCGGCCCAAACGCGGGAGGTCCGAACCGTCGCGGATGACGCGGCCGTTGGCTTCGAAGTCGTTCATGAAGTCGGTGGCCCAGGCGACGTCGGACGGCGTGGGGCTGATGACCTCATTGATCACGGTGGTCTGATCGATGGCCAGGCACAGCTTGCCGGTCATGCCCATGGTCACGGTGATGCCGGTCTGCTCGCGCAGGATCGGGTGGTTGGTGCCGACGGTCGGGCCGTCGATGGGGCCGGGCAGGTTGCCCACGCGGCTGGCGACAACCAGTTTGGCGCGCGGGTAGGCCATGGCTTCCGGGGTAGCCGCCATGCCGGTGTCGCGGCGGAAATCGCCGGAGCCGAAAGCAAGGCGGAAGGCACCCTGGGCGCGGGCAATGTGGTTGGCTTCCTCGATGCCGAGGGCGGACTCAACCAGTGCGATCACGGGGGTCTTGCCGTCCATGCGGTGGTAGGACTCGGTGACCTGGTCAGCGGATTCGGTCTTGGCCAGCATCACGCCGAGCAGACCAGGGGTGCCGCGGAGACCGGCGAGGTCGTCGGCCCAGAATGGGCTGGTGGCGTCATTGATGCGGACCCACGCCTGGCCACCGGCGGTCAGCCAGTTAACGACGTTCTCGCGGGCCATGTCCTTCTGGGAGGGATCCACGGCGTCTTCGATGTCCAGGATGATGGCGTCTGCCCGTGAACCCGCAGATTCGTCAAAGAGCTCCGTTTTCATGGCGTTCACAAGGAGCCACGAACGGGCGATATCAGCGGGAATGTTGCGGGTAGGCCGAATGGACTCGGCGGCGATGCTAGACGTCATGTATCTACCGTATCCGTCAGGCAGCCCGCACGGCGAAGAAATACGCCCGGTTGTGAGGATCAATACGAACTAAACCCCATATGACTGTGGGGTCCAACAGTATGACGTCCGACGGCGGGACGCGCCAGTCATGTCCGGCCCACCTGTCGCTGTTGTTCACAGGGCTCAACGCGGCGTCTTTGTGTCCTCCGGTTGCCGGGAATGGCCCAGGATTTCGCCCTGTTTCCGGCTGTTTCGCAGCGTTTCCAGGCGTTACCCGATCACTTCCCACGCAGCACCGAAATGGGCTTTCATCGTTCCCAAGCCGTTGCACGGGTTCCCAAGCTCTTGCGCCAGCCGGCTACCCAACACCTTCCAACCCATCGAAAGTAGCTCCCATGAAACTGCATCTGCCCCTGCTGAGCGTCGCGGCCGCCGTCGTACTAGCGCTGACGGTGAGCGGCTGCGGCGGCGCTGCCGAAGCCGGACAAACAGGCCAAGCCGGAAACGAGGTCAAGGAACTCCGGTACCAGGGCTCGGCCAACAACGTGACCTTTCCGGAGTTGGCCGCAGACCTCGGATATCTGGGCGACCTGAAGCTCAACTGGGTAGGAAACACCACCAGCGGTCCGCAGGACATCCAATCCGCGGCGACCAACCAAACGGACGTCGGCGGCGCGTTCTCCGGAGCGGTGGTCAAGCTCATTGAAGCCGGCGCACCGGTCAAGGCTGTGACCAACTACTACGGCTCCGACGAGAAGACCTTCAGCGGGTATTACGTCAAGGCGGAGAGCACCATCAAGGAACCGCGTGACCTGATTGGCAAGAAGATCGCCGTCAACACGCTTGGCGCCCACCACGAGGCCGTCATCAACACGTGGTTGACCAAGAACGGACTCAGCCAGGACGAGATCAAACAGGTCCAGCTGGTCCCGCTGGCACCGAACGACACCGAGGAAGCGATTCGTCGTGGACAGGTGGACGCCGGAACGCTCGGCGGCGTCCTGCAGGACCGGGCCATTGAGGCCGGCGGACTGCGATCGCTCTTTAGTGACGTGGAGCTGTTCGGCACCTTCGCCGGCGGGCAGATCGTGTTGCGCAGCGACTTCATCGCAAAGAACCCGAACACCACCCGCACCTTCACCACCGGAGTTGCCAAAGCGATCACATGGGCAGCGGAAACGCCTCGCGACGAGGTCATTGCCCGCTTCACCAAGATCATAGAGAGCCGTGGCCGCAACGAGAGCACGGCCAACCTGAAGTTCTGGAAGAGCCCCGGGGTCCCGGACTCAGGGGTGATCAAAGACGAGGACTTCACCCGCTGGGAGGCCTGGCTGAACGCGTCGGGAATCGTCAAGGACAAGCTCACGCCGTCCAAGTACTACACGAACGAGTTCAACGAGCTCGCCCCGAAGAAGGGATAGCCATGACCGCGAAAATCAGCCTCCGGAACGTCACGAAGGAGTTCACGGTCCGGGCCACCAAAACCACCAGCGCCACCCGCCTCACCGCCATCGACTCCCTGAGCCTGGACGTCCGCGACGGCGAATTCCTCACCCTGGTGGGGCCCAGCGGCTCGGGCAAGACCACGCTCCTGGACCTGCTGGCGGGGCTTTCCACGCCCACCTCCGGCGAGGTGCTGGTGGACGGCAAACCCGTCACCGGGCCGGGCAAGGACCGGGCTGTGGTGTTCCAGCAGTACGCGTTGTTCCCGTGGCGGACGGCCTCGGCCAACGTCTCGATCGGGCTCGAAGGAGTGGGCCCGGACGGCAGGAAGCTGAACCGCCGCGAGCGGGCAGCGAAGGCCAGCGAATACCTGGCACTCGTAGGCTTGGCGGGTTTCGAGGACCGCTATCCGCATGAGCTCTCCGGTGGCATGAAGCAACGCGTGGCCATTGCCCGCAGCCTGGCCTACGAGCCGGACGTGTTGCTGATGGACGAACCGTTTGCCGCCTTGGATGCCCAGACCCGTGAGCAGCTGCAGGATGAACTCCTCAGGATCTGGAAAGCCACGGGCAAGACCATCGTGTTCATCACCCACGGCATTGACGAGGCCGTGTACCTCGGCGAGCGCGTCGCTGTCCTGAGCGCGCGTCCGGGCCGGCTCAAGGAAATCGTGGACATCACCATTCCGGACCGTGACGGCGACGAGGACATCCGTTCCAACCCTGCCTTCGTTGAACACCGGCACCAGGTGTGGACGCTCCTGCACGATGAAGTCCGCCGCGCCCAGGACGCCGGCCACCGCAAGATCCTGCCGGACGGCAGCGCACCGGACGAACCCGCAACCATCACCAAGGAAAGGAGCGCGGCCTGATGACCACCACGCTCATTCATACAGAAGCCGCGCCCACGGCGGGCACCGCGGCCAACCCAGCTGCCGCCGTCGAGCGTTCCCCGCAGGATCCTGCAGAAGGCACGACGCCGGCACCCGGCAGAGTGCGACGGGTCACCGCGGCCGCCGGTTCAATTCTCTGGAAGTCCACAGCCATCCTGGCGTTCCTGGCGCTCTGGGAGCTCGGACCGACGTACTTGGCCAGCCCCTCCACCCGGGTGTTCCTTCCACCGCTGCACGAAGTACTCCTGGCGTGGGGCAAGCTCTTCGAAGCCGGCACCATCCAAGGCCACATCGCTGCCAGCCTCACCCGTTCCGTGGCAGGCTTCGGCGCCGCACTGGCGGCAGGTGTCTCGCTGGGATTGCTCATCGCCTGGTACGGGCGGTTGAACTCGGTCCTGAACCCGCTGCTGGAGTTGTTCCGCAACACCGCCGCGTTGGCGTTGCTGCCGGTGTTTACGCTGCTGCTGGGCATCGGCGAGGAGTCAAAGATCAGCATTGTTGCTTACGCCGCGTTCTTCCCGGTCCTCCTGAACACCATTGCCGGGGTGAAGACCGTGGACCCGCTCCTGATCAGGGCGGCGCGTTCGCTGGGGCTCAACAGCTTCCGGCTCTTCCAGAAAGTCATTCTCCCGTCCGCCGTGCCCACCATTTTCACGGGTATCCGCATGGCCGGCACCGCATCAATCCTGGTGCTGATCGCCGCCGAAATGGTGGGAGCCAAGGCCGGTCTGGGGTATCTGATCGTGAACGCGCAGAGCAGCTTCCTGATCCCGGACATGTACGCCGGCATTCTTACGGTGTCTTTGTTGGGGCTTGGCGTGAACTTCCTGCTCGTCGCCCTTGAACGGCACTTCTCCCGCTGGCGCACCGCTGTTGGTGCCGACGCCTCCTGACCCACCCACGTGGCACCCGCCGCAATCCATCACCACATCCACCACAACCAGTAAGGAAACAGATCATGACCGTCATTACCGAAACCAAACTCGAATTCGCCAAGCTGGGCTCCCGCATCGGCGCCGAAATCCGCGGCCTGGACATCAGTGGAGACCTCAGCGAGGACTCCGTGGCCCAGATCAGGGCAGCGCTCAACGAGCACAAGGCATTGGTGTTCCGCGAGGCCAACATCCTCACCGACGAAGCCCAGGTGAAGTTCGCTTCGCACTTTGGACCCCTTACCAAGGCGCATCCCACGGTTGCTTCCGTAGACGGCGAAGAGAACGTGCTGCCCGTGGACAGCGAGAACGGCTCGGCGAACAACTGGCACACGGACGTCACGTTTGTGGTCAACCCGCCGCAGGCGTCCACGCTGCGCAGCATTGACCTTCCGGCCTACGGTGGCGAGACGTTGATCGCATCCTCGGCCGGCGCCTATCGGGACCTGCCGGAGGAACTGCGCAGCTTCGCGGACAACCTGTGGGCCATCCACACCAATGACTACGACTACTCGGTGCCCAAGAATCTCGAGCACTCCAACGCGGAAGAGCGTCGCAAGGAGTTCACGCGCCTGAAGTTCGAGACCGCCCACCCCGTGGTACGGGTCCATCCTTTGACCGGCGAGCGCGGATTGTTCATTGGGGGCTTCGCGCAGCGGCTCCGGATTGTGGGGCTGTCCAACACCGAGTCCAAGGACATCATCCGTCTGCTGCAGGCGTACGTGACGCGTCCGGAGAATGTGGTCCGGGTGAACTGGGAGCCGAACCAGGTAGTCCTTTTCGACAACCGCATCACCCAGCACTACGCCCCGGACAACTACGATGGCCAGCCGCGCAAGCTCAACCGCGTGACCATCGCCGGCGACATTCCCGTCAGCATCGATGGCAAACCGAGCCAGGCCATCCAGGGTGATTCGAGCACCTACTCGGTGGTGGCCCCGATCAGCCACGCATCGTAGGCGCACTCCATGTGTTGCTGTTCCCACCCAACTGAGTCGCAGTTCAGGTCGTTATGAGCGCTCAAAACGACCTCAACTGCGACTCAGTTGGGTTAAAACGGGGTTAGGGGATGTTGCTGCCCCGGGCTGCCACCCACAGTCCGTACCACTGGGCACGGGTCATCTCCTTCGCGACAACTGCCGCATCGGCGCAAGCCGCAATCCGGGTGGGATGGGTGGTTCCCACTACCGGTGAGATCATGGCCGGGTGCTTCATCAGCCAACCCAGCAGTACTGATTCCGGCGTGGTGTTCTTCTCCCCCGCCAACTGTTCCAGCATCTCCGCTACAGCCGACTCATCCGGTGAGAGCTCCTCAGACATGGCCCCTGTGTAGCGCCCTTGCGCCAGGGACCCATACGCCTGCAGTTCAATCCCGTGAGTCATGCAGTGCTCCAGGGTTCCGTGCGGAAAGCTGTACCCCAACCCCTCCGCATGGTTGACCAGCACACCGCTCTCCAGCCAGTCCCGGCGAAGCAGGCTCATCTCCAACTGGTTCGCCACAACAGGCGCCTCCAACTGGTCCTGCAGGAACGCGATCTGCGCTCCGGACATATTGGACACCCCCAGTTGCCGCACCTTGCCTTCCGCCTTCAACTGTCCGACGGCGTCCGCCACCTCACGCGGGTCCATCAGCGGATCGGGGCGGTGCAGCAGCAGCACGTCCACATAGTCCGTTTGGAGCCGCTTCAGGCTCCCGTTAACCCGTTCGAGGATGGCTTCCCGGCTGAGGTCGTATTGCGTGTCCAGCCCACGCTCCCCCAGCCTGATGCCGCACTTGGTTTGCAGCTGGACCTTCCCGCGCAGACCCTGCGAACGGGCAAGGACTTCACCGAAAACGGCCTCGGACTTTCCGCTGCGGTAAATGTCCGCATGATCAAAAAGTTCAATGCCAATCCCCAGAGCGGCGTCGACCACCGCGGCGGCCTGATCGATCTCAGCTGCGCCATAGGACGCGCCATCCCACGGGCCGCCGAGTCCCATGCAGCCATAGATGAGGCGTCCCCGCCCGTTCGTATTCGTCATAACTTCCGTATCTGCCGCAGCGTCCATCTTGTCCTCAGCGCTTACGCGTTGCTCACAACCCACGCGGTGGTGTCGGACGGCAGCTTGCCATCCTCCAGCGGTCCGCTGGTTACCACCACATCACCTTCAGGCAGTTCAACGAGTTCGCCGCCGAAGTTGGTGATGGTGTGCCAGGCACCGGGGCGGCTGAAATGCAGCACGTCCCGGTTTCCTGTCTCCACCCACTCAAGTTCCTCGCTGGTCTGGAGTTCGCTGCGCAGGCGCAGTGCCTTCTTATAGAGCTCCAGCGTGGAACCTTCCACGCCGTCCTGCGTGGATACTGCGTAATCCTTGAACCAGGCCGGCTGCGGAAGGTGCGCCTTGCCCGCACCGAAGCCGAACGACGGGCCTTCCGTGGTCCACGGCAGCGGCACGCGGCAGCCGTCGCGCCCGATCTCCACGCCCGGGTTGCGGAAGAAGGACGGGTCCTGGCGTTCCGAGTCAGGGATTTCCGAGACTTCACGCAAGCCGAGCTCTTCACCCTGGTAAAGGTAGGCCGAGCCGGGGAGCGCAAGCAGCAACAGCGTCGCGGCGCGGGCACGACGCAAGCCAAGTTCGACGTCGAGCTCTTCAGCCGGTGCGCCGGCAAGCAGCCAGCCCTTGCCATCCTGGCCCTTGGGCTTGCCGCCGGTAATGTCCTGTGCCGCATTGGTTCCCTGCGCAACGGAGCCGCCCTTGGGCAGTCCGTAGCGCGTGGCGTGGCGGACGACGTCGTGGTTGGAGAAAACCCACGTGGACGAGGCACCTGATTCCTTGGCTGCCACCAGGTTGTCCGTGATGATTTTCCGGAACGATGCAGCATCGAAGTCGGACTGCAGGAGATCGAAGTTGAACGCCTGGCCCAGTCCTTCGGGGCTGGCGTAGCGGGCACGGCGGGACTCGTGGACCCAGGCCTCGGCGACAGCCGTACGGGGCGGGTTGTACTCGTTGAAGAGCTTGCGCCACTCCGCGTAGACCTCGTGGACTTCGTCTCGGTCCCAGAACGGGTGGGAACCATCGGTGAAGCCATCGGTTCCGTGGGCCTTGGCTTCGAGATCGGCCTTCATGGGCAGCGGCTCGGACAGATCCTTGGCCATGCCGTGGGCAACGTCGATCCTGAAACCATCAACGCCGCGGTCCGACCAGAAACGCAGCGTCTTCAGGAAGTCCTCGCGGATCTCCGGGTTCTCCCAGTTGAAGTCCGGCTGCTCCTTGGCAAAAATGTGCAAGTACCACTGGCCGGGAGTGCCATCCGGCTCGGTGATGCGATCCCAGATGGGGCCGCCAAAGACGGAGTCCCAGTCCGACGGCGGCAGCTCGCCGTTCTCGCCCCGGCCGTCACGGAAGATGTAGCGCTCGCGGGCAGCGGAGCCCTTGGGCGAAGCCAAGGCTTCCTTGAACCACTCATGGCGGTCGGAGGAATGGTTGGGGACGATGTCCGCCACGATCTTGATCCCGGCGGCGTGCAGGGCTTCAACCATCTCGTCGAAGTCCTCAAGGGTGCCCAGCTTCGGATCCACATTGCGGTAGTCATCTACGTCGTAGCCGCCGTCAGCAAGCGCTGAAGGGTAGAAGGGGCTCAGCCAGACAGCGTCGATTCCCAGTTCCTTGAGGTAGGGAACTTTGGCGGTGATGCCCTTGATGTCGCCCAGTCCGTCGCCGTTGGCGTCGTGGAAGCTGCGGGGATAGATCTGGTAGACAGCCGCTTGGCGCCACCAGTTGGGGTCGGCCATGCGATCTACATTGGTACGGTGTGCCTGAGTGGCGGAGGTGCTCACGAAACTCCTTTGATTTAGTATCTAAATTTATATCCCGGACCAGTATGAAACGGCCGGACGTCGCAGGTCAACAGGCTTAGCCCTTTACTGCACCTTGGGTAACCCCTGCCATGACCCAACGCTGCGTGAACAGGTAGGCGATAATCGCCGGGGCCATCGCCATCAGGTAGGACGCGAAGGACACGTGGTAGTTGTTGCTGAACTGGGTCTGGAACAGGTTTTGCCGCACTGGAAGTGTCTGAAGGGACGGATCGGAGATGATCAGCGAGGGCATCATGAAGTCATTCCACGCATAGAGGAAGGCGAAGATTCCCACGGTTGCGCTCATTGGCGCCAGAAGCGGGAAGATCAGCTTCCAGAAGGTCTGCCAGGTGGTAGCGCCGTCGATCCTTGCACTCTCCTCCAACTCCATCGGGATGGAGCGGAGAAATGCGGTGAACAGGAGGACGCTGAAGCTTAGCTGGAACATGGTGGCCAGCAGGATCACACCGAACGGATTGTCGAGTCCCAGGCGGCCCGTGAGCTGGATTTGCGGCAGCGCCACCACCGGGAAGGGAATGAACATTGCCCCAGCAGGTAGAAGAACGAGTACCGGAACAGACGGCGCTCCCAGTTGCGCACGATCGCGTAAGAAGCAAAGGCCGCCAGGATGATGGTGGCCACAACGGTCCCTGCAGTCACCAGCAAGGACATCCCGGCGCCCACAGGGAAGTTCGTCAGCGTCCAGGCCTGGAAGAAGCCGTCGAGGCTGAAGGGGGCAGGGAAGGAGAAGGCGTTGCCATCCACCGCCTGGCCCTGGGTCTTGAACGCCATGGAGACGGTGACATACAGGGGAAGGAGAACGGTCACCGCGCACAGGACCAGGATGGTGGTCGTGGGCCAGTTCACCCGCTCGACGGCGGATTCGGACCGGCGTGGGCTCTTTCCAGCAGGCTGGGTGCTGGGCTCGACGATGGCGAGGGTGGCTTGATTGGTCATCAGAGTGCATTCCGTCCGCGAGTCAGCGAAAGCTGTACGAGAGAGATAACAATGGCCACCACGAAGAAGATCGTGGCGTTGGCCATCTGGTAGGCGTAGTCGCCGCCGTTGAAGCCCGAGATGACGGTCATCGCGATGCTTCGGGTTGAGGTGCCCGGGCCACCGTTGGTCAGGCCAACGATGATGTCGTAGGCGTTCAGGAAGCCCTTGAATCCCAGGATGATGTTGATGACCACGTAGCCCGAAACCAGCGGAAGCGTGATCTTTACCAGTTGCTGGAACTTGCTGGCGCCGTCGATCTCCGCAGCTTCATAGACGTCCCCAGGCACTGCCACCAAACCTGCGATGTAGATCAGCAGGGCACCCGGCACAGCCTGCCAGGCAGTGACCACAACAATGGCTACCCAGGCGAGGTCCGGGTTTGCCAGCAGGCTGCTCTCCAGCCAGGGGATCCCGGCCGCCGCACCCAGGGATGGCAGCGAGTTCGAGAACAGGAAGTTGAAGACGTAGGCGATGATGATGCCTGAGACCACCATGGGGATGACGAAGATGGTCCGCAGTGCCGATTTCATCCGGATGCGCGAGGTCAGCCCGACGGCCAGGAGGAACGCCACCACGTTGACGGCGATCACGGTAACGATGGAGAACCCGAACGTGAACAGGTAACTCTGCAGGATGGCGGGGTCACTGAAGATGGCAACGTAGTTGGTCAGGCCTACGAATTCCCAGTCGCCGATTCCGATGGAGTTGGTAAAACTGAAGAAGATGCCGATGATCCCCGGAACGGTGATGGCCAACGTGAAGAGGATGAGGCTGGGGACGAGGAAAAAGTAGAAGATCGGTTCGACCCGGCGCCTGCTGCCCTGCCGCTGACGGCTTTGCTTGGGGGAAGCCTGTTTTCCGCCGTCCTGCCCGGACGTGGTGGGGGTGGTGGTGATGGACATGATGTTGACTCCCTGTTTCGGCGCTACTGGCGGAACGCCAGGCGCGCCCAATCTGCGTCGAGGGTGCTAAGGGTGGAGGTTGGGCTGGCGCCGAAAACGAGGGCCTGCGTGTAGTTCATGATCGGGATGGTCTTTGGCACCAGCACCGAGGGACCCTGGTAGACCTGGGATTGCTCGTAGTACCTCACCATTCCTTCGATCCTGGGATCGGGAACCACGGCAGAATCCTTGGTGGGGGTGAAACCCAACTGCGATTTGTTGTAGGAATCGATCACTTCGGGCCGGTAAAGGTAGTCAAGGAAGTCCCGTGCGGCTTCCTTGTGCTTGGAGGCCTCAGGGATCCAGGCGGCAAGGTCCACGTTCACCCGGACGCGCAGGTCCTGGGGATTTTCGGTCATCGGCAGCGGGAAAGTTCCGAGTTTCAGGTCCGGGGCGGTCTTCGCGATCTCGCTGAAGGCCCACGGCCCCTGCAGGTACATTGCGGCCTTGCCCTGGGAGAACGCCAGGTTGCCGTCACCGTAGGCCCGGCTGGCTGCATCCTTGTTCACGTACTTCGAGGCCAATTCCAGCATCTTGCCAACAGGCTTTTCAAAGTCCTTCTGGAAGGACACTGCAGATTGTGGCCCCACATTGGTGCCTTCCGCGGAAAGCTTGTCGAAGAAGTCCAGCGTGTCCACCTGGCCGCCCACAGAGTAGTCGAACCACCCTTGGGCTATAGTCCAGTCGTCCTTCCAGGTGGCATAAAAGGGTGTCACCCCAGCCGCCTTCAGCTGCTCGCAGGCAGCAATGAGTTCGCTCCACGTAGTGGGCACCTTGATGTTGTTGGCGGCGAAGATCTCTTTGTTGTAGATCACGGACGATGCCATCACGGAATAAGGAAGGGCGCTGGTCCGGTCCGGGTAGGTCCCGTACTGGTCCATCAGCGGCTGGAGATCCTCCCGGATCCTTGATGCCGCATCCGTACCGGACAGATCGCTCAACGCACCGCGCTGAACAAAGCGGGACGTCTCCATGTTGTAGTTTGCGAGGGCAATGTCCGGCGGATTTCCACGAACGAAGCTGGCGGACACAACGTCCACGCCTGAAGTGTCCAGGACAACCTCGGTGTCGTTCTGAGAAGCGTTGTAGTCGGCAACGAGCTTGGTCATGAAGCCGATGGCTTCACGTTTGCTGAACGTAAACCGGATGGTCTCTTTGCCTTGATCCCCGGTGCACCCTGTGAGGAGGCCAGCCAGCAAGGCCAGCCCCAGGGTCACCGCCGCCAGGCGATTCTTGCGCGTAGGTTTCACTGACTCCGTGGTCCTTTCGTCGTGCGGACCCCAGTGGCCGCCGTGCCATCGGAAGGGGGTCACTGACCACCAGCCCCGATGTTTAGATAGGAGATAAATTTATTACCTATCGCAAGTTTGAGTGACCGGCGCCACAGGGTCAAGCTTTTGAACGAAATCCGTCGTCATCTAAATTTATGTACTAAATTTAGAGAGATCGTTCTATCATTCCCGGCTGACTGCCCCAAGAGTTCGGAGTACCCCATGCTGACTGGGACTGCACCATCAACACAGCTGGTGCGCCGGGTCAACGCCAGCGCAATGCTCAAGGCAATGCGTGGCGCCGGCGTCCTCACCGGAACGGAACTCATGGATTCCACCGGCCTCTCACGGGCCACGGTCATATCGATCTGCGACGAACTGGTCCGCCTCGGATGGCTGCAGGAACTTGAAAACCAGCGGGGTACGGGCGAATACGTCAAAGGCAGGCCCGCACGCCGCTTTGTTTTCGACGACGGTGCGGCCAGCGTGCTCGGAATCGACATCGGCGCCACCAAGATCACCACGATCGTGGCCAACATGGCCGGAACAACGTTGTCCCAGGTCACCATGCCATTCCGTACGTACAACGTCCCGGCTGACGAACGCGCCGACGTACTGGACAGGATCGCCGCAGAGGCCCTGAAAAAAGCCGGCGTGGCTGCGGATTCCGTTCTCGCAGTGTCCGTCGGAGTGGCCGCCCCGGTCAGCCGCGATGGCGAGGTGCTCCGGGCCCAGGAATTCTGGAAATCCTTCGATGTCCGCCGGATTGTGTCCGAGCGGCATGGCTGGCACGTCCTCCTGGAAAACGATGCCAACCTCGCGGCCCTCGCTGAACGGTGGCAAGGGACCGCGCAGGGAGTGGACAACCTTGTGGTCATGCTGGCCGGTGACCGGCTGGGTTCAGGCATCATGGAATCCGGCCGCCTGCTCCACGGGCAGCTCGGTGGCTTTGGTGAATTGGGATATCTGGATCATGTAGATGGGGTGGGCGACACCTACGGCATTGCCCACTACGCTGCGCTGTGGGGACGGGAAGCCATGGACAGCAATCCGACCACGACGCTGCGGACGCTGTGCGGCGGGAATCCCGAAGCCTTGACCGCTGAGATGGTTTTCACCGCAGCCGCGGACGGAGACGGCCCCGCCCGTACGGCCCTGGATCGCCTGGCCCAACGCATGGCCCGGGTCATCGGCTCGGTCAGTACGTTGGTGAACCCCGAACTGGTGGTCATAGCCGGGGGCGTGGCAGCCTCTGCCCACGCATTGATTCCGGGCATTGAAGAAAAGATGACGGAGTTCACCTTCACTCCCCCGCGCCTGGCAACCTCACCCCTGGGAGACGGCATCGTGTCCCTTGGCGCGATCCGGCACGCACTGGATTATGTCGAAGAGCACGCTTTGGACCTCTACCCCGCGTCGCTGCCGGAACACGAGGCTGCCGGCTGACCACCCCTTGCCGGCTGGCCACTTCTTCCCGGCCAGCCCGGCCGGCGGCCATTCCGGACTTTGGCTAGTCCGGCATCGACATGGTGCGCAGGTCCAGTTGCCTCAGCACGCGATCTGCCACTTCCGGGTCGGTACCCAGCTCGTTCCGGGCCACCACCACTTCCTGCCGTGCAGCGTCCAGCGCGATGGTCTGCACCGCGATCGACAACTCCCGTCCACGCTTCCGCTTTTCAGCAACCGACTCGTTCTGCAGGGTGCCATCGAGCAGCTCTGCATGCAGCCTGCGCATCTTTTCCTTGACCAGCGCCACCTTCTCCGCCGGGAGTTCCTTCATCAGGTCGTGGTCCTTCAAGGCGGCCACCGCAGCAGACTGGGCGCGCTTGGCCAGGACCTTGGCGGCATCTTGCTCGTGAGAACCGTCCTCGGTGGCCTTCAGCACCCGCATGAGCCATGGCAAGGTGAGACCGGGAAGCACCAAGGTTGCCAGGAGGACGGCGCAGGCAATCACCAGGATCTCGTGCCGCGCCGGGAAGTCACTGCCATCCGGCAGGGTCAAGGGAAGCGCCAACGCCAGGGCCAACGTAGCCAGACCGCGCATTCCGCACCACGTCAGGATCAGCACTTCCTTGGGTGAGGTGGGCTGCAGCAGGTTCCTGCGCCTCCGGGCCGTCAGGGCAAGCAGGCCCAGCCACAAGAACCGGACGACGAACACCAGGATGCAGATGACCACAGCCATGCCGATCATCCCGAAGATCGCCGTCCCCTCGTCCCGGATAACGTGGCGGATTTCCAGCCCCACCAGGCCGAAGGCCAGCCCCGTGGCAAGCAACTCCACCACATCCCAGAACGCCGTCCGTGTGACGCGTTCAGCGGCATCCTGCGGCCGCGTATGGCGCTGCAACTCCAAGGCGGTGACGACGACGGCCACCACACCTGAGGCGTGCAACTCCTCCGCGAGGATGTAGGCGGCGAACGGCACCACCAGGGTGACGGCACTGCGGGCCACCATGGACGTGACCAGCTTGGTGATGAACTTGGTCAGCCAACCCATCGCGATGCCGATCCCCACAGCCAGAGCGGCCCCGATGACGAACTGCGGGATGACCTCCGGGCCCACTTCCTTGCCGGACATGGTGGCGGCAACGGCGGCCTGGAAGATGACGATGGCAGCGGCGTCGTTGAAAAGCCCTTCGCTTTGCAGGACCGTGATGAGGCGGCGCGGCATGTGGACGCGGCCGGCTACCGACTCAACGGCAACGGGGTCCGGCGGGGCCACCATGGCACCCAAAGCGATGGCCGCCGGGATTCCGATGCCCGGGATCATGAGCCAGGCAGCACCGGCCACTACCGCAGTGGACACCACCACCAGGGCCACGGCCAGGAGCAGGAGCGTCCGCCACCGCACCCTGAAGACCGCCCAGGAACTCTTCTGGGCCGTGGCGAACAGGAGCGGCGGAAGGAAGATCGGCAGGATCAGCTCAGGCGAGATCTCAAACTCCGGGAAGCCCGGGATGAAGGTCAGCGCCACAGCCAGGAGCAGCATCAGGACCGGATACGGCAGCCGGAGCCGGTCCCCCAAGCCCACTGCCACCACCGTCGCCAGCAGCAACCCGACAATGAGCGCCAACTGATCCATGTTCCTGCTTCCCCAGATGTTGTAAGGCCCTCCCCCGGGCGAAGCCGAAAAAGTTCCCTACCAACATATCCCGGGAGTGCAGACGGTCCACGCGGAGTGACGGTCAGCGCGGAGTAACAGTCAGCGCCTCTGCTCCCGGGTCAGTCCTCCGTGAGCGCGTCCACCACGTCCGCGGTGCCATTCTTGAACGCAATGGTCCGGTGGATGGTGCCGGGCAGTTCCAGGACAGCGGCCGTGACCAACGCAACGTTGGCACGCGAGGTCTCTGTGCCGCTGCCGGGGTTCTCGGGGTCGGTCTGGATCAAGCCCGTAGCGGGCTCGTCGGTCAAGGTTCCCGGGCCCAGGACGGTCCAGTCGAGGTCGGTGGCACGCAGGTAGTCGTCCGCAGCTGCTTTGGCCTCCGCATAGGCGAAGAATGGATTGTCAGCGGGCACCCCGTGGTCCTTCGCCGCGCCGATGTAGGACACCATGACATACCGCTTGGCGCCGGCCTCTGCGGCGGCGTCCATCGAGCGGATGGCGGCGTCGCGGTCCACGGCATAGGTCCGGTCCGGGTTGCCCCCACCGGCCCCCGCGGACCAGACCACGGCGTCGTGGCCGTCGAGCGCTTGGGCGAGTTCCGCCGTCGTCGAGTTTTCCACATCAAGCACCTGCGCTTTTGCGCCGGCTTCCGTGACATCTGCCACATGATCGGGATTTCGGATGAAAGACGTGACGTCGTGACCTTCGCCACTGAGAATGCGGGACAGATGCAGGGCCACTTTCCCGTGGCCGCCAATGATTGCGATTCGGCTCATGAACCCATTCTGTCCCACAGAATGAAAAAAGACCCCGCAGGCTGACGCTGCGGGGTCTTGCTCTGTAGCGGTGGGGAGGCTCGATCTCCCGACCTCACGATTATGAGTCGTGCGCTCTAACCAACTGAGCTACACCGCCACGAATGAGAAAAACCTGTGTCAAGCCGGTCAAAACCGCCTTGACACAGGCCCTCATTCAGAGCCCCCCACCGGAATCGATCCGGTGACCTCGTTCTTACCAAGAACGCGCTCTACCACTGAGCTAGGGGGGCAACGAGTAAATACTCTACCGGACGTTTTCAGAAGCTACAAATCGGCTAAAGAACGCGGAAAATCGACGCCGACACAATTTGCGAAGACGCAGTTTCTTTGATCTATTTTCGCCCTCTTCGCCTGCCCGAATCAGGGCAGACGAAGGACCTGTCCGGGGTAGATCTGGTCTGGATTGGGCACAGTATCGGCGTTGGTCGCAATCAACGCTCCGAGATCCACCCCGAACTGGGCAGCGATCCCGCTCAGGGTGTCTCCCTGCTCCACCACAACCTCCGTAGCCCTTGGGGCCACAGGTCCCGGCTGCCCGGCCCCTGCAGCAGCTTCAGCGGCCGCCTCCTGCGCCTGCGGCTGGACTTCCGGGGCCACGGGTTCAAGGCCCTCCTGACGGGCCTCCTGGGCTGCTGCGGCGTCCGCTGCTGCCTGCTGCTGGGCCGCTTGGGCTGCCGCGGCCTCAGCGGCCTCCCGGTCAGCTGCTGAAACCTCGACGGCTGCAGCATCCTCCGCGGCCTGGTTACCGGCTGATGGGGCTGCTGGAGCTGGGGCTTCGGCGGGAGCTGAGTCGCGGGCAGCGGACCCAGCATCGTCCCTGTGATCCTTGTCGCCGTGCAGTAGTTGATCGCCGCGCCCCTTGTCACCAAGGCCCAGGTTCTTCTTCAAGTTGTCCAGCAATCCCATGGAGCACCCTCCTGTGTTCGCTTGCGCCCTGCTTGCGTTCTGCTTGCGTTCAGCCGTGCCTCGATCGTACGACCGGCCGGGCCGCCATGGAACCCTGTCACCCATGGAACGCCATGGACCGGGATCGGGTACCGACGTTAAATGCCGCAGGGGGCCGGCTCGAAAGCCGACCCCCTGACGGGAACTACTGAGTGTCTAACATGTGGCGGTGTTCACCACCAGGAAGTGTTTACCACTTGCCCTTGCGGTTGAAATCGCGGTGTCCGCCTTCGCCGCCACTGCGGGGCTTGCGGGCGCCGTCACCGTGGCCGCCGAAGCGGGAACCGCTCGCCTGGCCGCGGTCGCGGTCGCCGAAGCTGCCCGCGGTGCGCTCGGAGCGGTCGCTGTAAGAGCGGCCACCACGCTCAGCGGAGGTACGCTCGCCGCCTTCGGACTTGCGGAAGTCCTTCTTGAAGCCGCCGGCACCCTTGAAGTTTCCGCCGCCACGGTTTTCGCGGTCGCCATAGCCACCACGTCCGCCGCCGCCGCCACCGGAGTAACTGCCGCGGTCGCCGCTGGGCTTGCGTCCGTTGTCCAGTTCGAGGTGGATCAGCTCGCCACCGATGCGGGTGCGGGACAGTGCGCGCAGCTGCTCGGGGCTGAGGTCTGCCGGGAGCTCCACCAGGGAGTGGTCCGAGCGGATGTCGATGCCACCGATCTGTGCGGAGGAGATGCCACCTTCGTTGGCAATGGCGCCCACGATGGAACCCGGCATGACGCGCTGACGGCGTCCGACGGCGATCCGGTAGGTGGCGTTGCCCTCGGTGAGCGTACGGGTCGGGCCACGGGAACCGAAGCCGTCCTTGGAGCGCTCACGCTTCTGGTACTCGGGAGCTGCAGGCAGTTCCTTGACCAGCAACGGCTGCCCACCCTGTGCCATGACGGCCAGGGCAGCTGCGATCTCGGCTGCGGGAACGTTGTGCTCTTCCTCATAGGAGGAGATAAGGTCGCGGAACGCTGCAACATCCTCGGACGCGAGGGTCTCGGTGATGCGCTCGGCGAACTTGCCCAGGCGCAGCGTGTTCACGGTCTCGGCGGTGGGCAGGTGCATCTGCTCCACCGGCTGGCGGGTTGCCTTCTCGATGGAACGCAGCAGGTACTTCTCGCGCGGCGTCATGAAGAGGATGGCGTCACCGGAACGGCCTGCACGGCCGGTGCGGCCAATGCGGTGCACGTAGGACTCGGTGTCGTGCGGGATGTCGTAGTTGATGACGTGGCTGATGCGCTCCACGTCAAGGCCACGGGCAGCGACGTCGGTGGCCACGAGGATGTCGATGCGGCCTTCCTTCAGCGCGTCCACAGTGCGTTCGCGCTGCTGCTGCGGGATGTCGCCGTTGATGGCGGCAGCCTGGAAACCGCGGGCCTTCAGCTTGTCGGCGAGGTCCTCGGTAGCCATCTTGGTGCGCACGAAGGCGATCACGCCGTCGAACTCTTCAACCTCGAGGATGCGGGTCAGGGCGTCCAGCTTGTGCGGGCCCATGACCTGGAGGTAACGCTGCTTGGTGTTGGCGCCCGTGGTGGTCTTGGACTTCACCGAGATTTCAGCAGGGTTGTTCAGGTACTGCTTGGACATGCGGCGGATCTGGCCCGGCATGGTGGCAGAGAACAGCGCCACCTGGCGGGTTTCCGGAGTCTGCTGGAAGATCTGCTCCACGTCATCGGCAAAGCCCATGCGCAGCATTTCGTCAGCTTCGTCCAGTACCAGGTACTGGAGTTCGGACAGGTCCAGTGAACCCTTGGCGATGTGGTCGATCACGCGGCCGGGGGTACCCACAACAACCTGGGCACCGCGGCGCAGGCCGGCGAGCTGCGGGCCGTAAGCCGAGCCACCGTAGACCGGGAGGACGGTGAAGTCGTCAATGTGCTTGGCGTAGGAGGTGAAAGCCTCGGCAACCTGGAGGGCCAGTTCACGCGTCGGGGCCAGGACCAGTGCCTGGGTCTTGCGCGAGGGACCGTTGAGGTCGTGGAGTTCTGCCAGGCGGGACAGGGCGGGAACAGCAAAAGCTGCGGTCTTGCCGGTACCGGTCTGGGCGAGGCCAACGACGTCGCGGCCTTCGAGGAGCAGCGGGATGGTGGCTGCCTGGATGGGTGACGGCTTCTCGTAGCCGACATCCTGCAGAGCGGCCAGAACGCGGCCGTCGATGCCAAGATCGACGAAGCGTACGCCTTCTTCTTCCTCTTCTTCTGCCTTGGGGGCAGGAGCTTCGGTTTCTTCTGCCTTGGGGGCAGGAGCTTCGGTGAAGGTGGGGGCTGCAGACTCGGCTGCGGCGTTCTCGACGGGGGCAGCGGCAGCAGCCGGTGCTTCAGCTTCGGCGGGCGCGGTGGTCTCTGCTGCAACAGCGGACTCAGCGGACTCAGCGGACTCAGTGGTCTGGGCGTCGAAGTTTTCGTTGAGATTTTCGGTCATAGGGGGAAATTCCTCATCCATAGGGCAGTCGGCGCGGCCCGGTTGGGCTTGGCCGCAGTACTC
Source organism: Arthrobacter sp. YN (assembly GCF_002224285.1). Taxonomy (GTDB): domain Bacteria; phylum Actinomycetota; class Actinomycetes; order Actinomycetales; family Micrococcaceae; genus Arthrobacter. Next base: position 3,739,370 of record NZ_CP022436.1, read on the forward strand.
GTCGCGAAAACAGGCAAAGTGCCCTGCTTTCGCAAGAAGTCCGGCGCTATCGCAATCCCATGGCAGGACTTCCCGCTGCATCTCTTGGCTGCTATCCCAGCAGTCTGTACAGCGTTTTCTTTAGCCGGCTCTCCCTATGAAAATGCCCGCACACAATTGCGGGCCCCAACACTTACCAGTCCTGCCTCAAGAATTGGGCAGGATAAAGGGATTTCCGGAGTGGGGGATATTTCAAGTGTAGGGCACGGGGTGGCCTCACCGCGACTTAAGTCTTGATCAAGGGCGGTGAGCTTGTTCACACTCCACTTCAACCGCTGCCCTGGAGCCCTCAGAGGCCGTGGCGGCGGAGGACGTTCTGGAACTTTGAGTGGTACTCGTCCTGGAGCCGGATTTCTCCGTCAGCCTCGGCGTCCAGCAATACCTGAACGATGTCCGGCGTCGGTTCGCTGAACCACTGGCCCACCGTGATGCCATGCTTCGGAACGAAGGTGCGGTGAATGTGGTCCCCGGGAGAAATGGTCCCTGTCCTGATGACGCGGAGGTAAGTGCCAACCCGTCCGGCCTGCGTGAACCGCTTCACCCACTGCGGCTCTCCCAGCACCCGTTGGAACGTAGCGCAGGGCACGCGTGGGGACGTCACCTCAACCTCCACGTCAAGGCCAACCTTCCACCGTTCACCAATCACGGCGCCCGTGGTTTCGATTCCGGACACCCGCAGGTTCTCACCGAAGAGACCAGCCGGCACCTCCCGCTGCAGCTCGGCCGCCCAGTAATCGGCATCCTCCTGCGAGTACGCGTACAGGGCTTGGTCTTCTCCGCCGTGATCGAGCCGGTTTGCCTGCACGTCCCCGTGAAGCCCAAGTTTATGGACTTTGACCGGACCTTCCACCGCACGTTTGTCCATGGCGGTGACCCCCACGTTGCCCGGATCAGGCAGCAGCTGGTGGACCCGGCAGACGGCAAGGAGGGAGGCGGTGTTCATGGGATCAGTCTACGGACGGACCGGCGCAGATCTACAGATCTAAGGATCAAAACGGTAGCCCATGCCCGCTTCCGTGTGCAGATGGCGGGGCTCTGCCGGATCCCGCTCCAACTTCCGGCGCAGCTGGGCGATGTACACGCGCAGGTATTGGGTTTCCTTGGCGTAGGCCTGCCCCCAGACCTGGGTGAGGATCTGCTGCTGGCTCACCAGCTTCCCCTTATTACGGACCAGCAGCTCCAGGATGTTCCACTCCGTGGGCGTCAGCCTGACCTCAGCCCCGTCCTTCACGATCTTCTTGCCTGCCAGGTCCACCATGAAGTCGGTAGTGGCCAACGTTGGTTCCTCATGCCCGGTGACCACACGGCGGGAGGCGACCCGAAGCCGCGCAAGCAGCTCATCCAAACCGAAAGGCTTGGTCACGTAGTCGTCCGCACCGGCGTCGAGCGCCTCCACCTTGTCCTCCGACGCGTGCCGGGCAGAGAGCACAATGATGGGCATGCTGCTCCAGCCGCGGATCCGGCGGATGATCTCCACGCCGTCCATATCCGGCAGCCCGAGGTCCAGCACCACGATCTCCACCGGCTGCTTGGCAACGGCCTGCAAGGCATCGGCACCGTTGCCTACCGACAACGCCTGGTAGCCATGGGCCTGAAGAGTGATCTGCATGGCGCGGGCAATCCGGGCCTCGTCCTCGACGATGAGTACCAGCGTCATTGCGCGCCACCAGTCCACAGCGGCATGGTGACCACCATGGTCAAACCACCACCCGGCGTCGGCTCCGCGGCCAGTCTCCCGCCCATGGCCTCGCAGAACCCCTTGGCAACCGCGAGTCCCAACCCGATCCCCCCACCGGCAGTGTGTCCGGGCGCCGGCGAATCACCGAAGCGCTGGAACGGCTGGAACATGGTGAGGACTTCCTCCCTGCCCACTCCCCTGCCATGATCCACAATCCGCAGTTCACCGGCGGGCCGGTCCCCCAAGGTGATGCCGGCACCAGCCCGTGCCGTCAGGACCACATCCGATTCAGGTGCGTACTTCAGTGCGTTCTCCACGATGTTGGCCACCACGCGCTCCAGCATGCCGGCGTCGGCCTGCACCGGGGGAAGATTGGGCGGCAGTTCGTTGCGGAGGTGCTCAGGCGGAAGACCGCGCAGCGCCTGCGGCAGTACCTCAGCCCAGCCGATACCGGTCAGCAGCGGATTCACCGCGTCTGCGGTGATGCGGGACATGTCCAGGAGATTGTCCACCAGGTGATCCAGACGGTCCGCATAGTCCTCGATGGTTTCCAGCAGTTCCCGCTCCACCTCTGGAGGAAAACTCACGTCCTCCTGGCGCAGGCTGCTGACAGCAAGCTTGATACCGGCCAACGGCGTCCTCAGGTCATGCGACACGGCGCGCAGAATGGAGGTCCGCATCTTGTTGCCCTCGGACAGCCGGACATTGTCCCGCCGGCTCTTCACCAACTGCTGCCGCTCACGCACGGCCACCACAAAGGCTCCGAAAGCGGCAAGCAGCCGCTGGCGCTGCGGTGTTAAGGGTCCGCCGCGCAGCAGCAGCGTGTACTGGGGATCGACGACGGCGGCATGGTCGGCGGCGGCATGGGTCACCGGCGGATTGGGCCCGGCGCTCGCCAGGACCTGCGATGCGGGAGCCGCTCCGGGCGTGGCTGCCGCCCCCGGGGCCGCGGAGCCCAGCAACGTCACCGCTTCCATGCCAAGGTTGCCACGGACCTTCTCAAGGAAGGTCTCCAGGCTTCCATCCGAACTCAGGATCCGGAGGGCCAACTCGCTCAGGGCAGTGGCTTCCGCTTCGGATCGCGCTGCTTCCTGGGCCCGCCTGCTGGCCAGGCCCACCGCGAGCGCCACACCGCAGGCCACTGCCAGGAACACCACCAAGGTGAAAAGCGTGGTGGGGTCGGCAATCGAAAGCGAGCCAACCGGATCGGCCGAGAAGTAGTTCAGCAGGAAGCTGCCCAAAACCGCGGCCACCACTGCAGGCCACAGCCCGCCGATCGCGGCGACCGCAACCGCCACGGCCAACTGCAGCAGCATGATCATGGCGAAGTTACGGAAGTTGAGGAACGTCACCAAAAGTTCGACGGCGGGCGGCAGCATGAGTGCCAGTACCAAACCGGTCACCACACGCCCCCGGCCGATGCCTCGAACCGGCGGGAGCCGGAGCAGCACGCCGTCGTCGCCGTTGCTGTAGGTCTCTGGTGCCGCCATGGCTACATCCTTACACGCTTCACGCGGTGGGGAGTTCTCCCCATTTACCGCCGTCATCCATGCCTGCACGGCGCGCAAGGACTAGGCTTGCTCTGAGCATTCCGGTCCGGTGTACCGCCGGACACTTCAACGGTCTATCCAGGGGGATATCCATGGGCCCGAAAGACAGCCCTGACGCAGCCGGCAACAACGGCAGCAGCAGGGACAACAACAGCGACTTCGGAGCGGGCAACAATCCGCCCAAACCGCCACCTTGGCAGGTGCCCAAGCCAGAACTCCACCCTGAGCTGTTCACTCCTGTTCAGGAGAACCCGCAACAGGACAAACCGACGCGGAAGAGCAGGAAAGCGCCTGCAGGCGCTGGTCCCAGCGCGACCGGAGCTCCTCAACCGGGGCAGCCCCTCCCCGTGGTGGACCCGTTCGCCAAGGAACGCGAACGCGGCGAGGCCGAGGCGGCAAAGAAGAAGAAGCGCTCGCAGCGGCGCACCGTCGTGGTGGGCTTGGGCGTGACTGCACTCCTGGCCGGAACCATCACCGCCATCGTGGCAAGCAACGAGCAGGAGGCTGACTACGCGCAGGTCTGTTTCAATGAGGAAACCGGCGAGCGCGTTGAAGATAACGAGTGCAACAACAGCAGTTCGGCTGGCCGCAGCTCGGCAATCTACGCCTGGTACTTCTACTCGCGGGGCGCAAGCGTGCCCGCGGTGGGGCAAAACCGCAGCGCTTACCCGGCCTACACCACCACAGTTCCCGCCGGCGCCAAGACGGCCACGGGCTACAGCACCAAGGGCGGCACGGTCAGCCGCGGCGGCTTCGGCAGCAGCTCCAAAAGCGGCGGAAGCTCGGGGGGCTAGGCGTGCGTCGACTGCCCTCCGAGCCCAGGCCGGACTGGAAGCAAAAGATCGAAGAACAGGGCCTGGTTTTTTCCACCACCACCATGCCCGATGGCCGAAAAATCGAATACTGGAACGAATCGGCGTACTACGAATTCACCGAGGACGAGGTGGAGACCCTCGAGAAAACCGCCGAAGACATGCACATCATGTGCCTGGAGGCCGCCAAGTACCTGGCAACCGGAGCCATGGGCGATCTCGGCATTGGGCAGCAAGCCCTGGAGCTGGCCGGAGAGTCACTGCTGGCCGCGGATGTGGACGTCTATGGCCGTTTCGACTTCATCTATGACGGCAAGGGCGGCCCGGCCAAGATGCTGGAGTACAACGCCGATACCCCTACCGGGCTGATCGAAGCCTCCGTGGCCCAGTGGTTCTGGCTCCAGGACGTCTTCCCGGAAAAAGACCAGTGGAACGGTATCCATGAAGCCCTGATCCGGCAGTGGAAGAAAATGCAGTTCCGCACCGGCATGAGCACGCTCCACGTGGCCCATTCCGAAGCGGAGGAATCCGGCGAGGACTGGATGACGGCTGCCTACATGCGGGATGTCGCAAGCCAGGGTGGCTGGACCACCATCGGCATCAACATGTCCGACATCGGCTGGGACCCCAACCTGAACCGGTTCGTGGACCTGGACAACTTCATGATCAGCACCATGTTCAAGCTGTATCCATGGGAGCTGATGATGAAGGAGCCGTTCGGGCAGCGCCTCCTGCAGCGCGCCCACAATCCGCGCTGGGTTGAGCCGGCGTGGAAGATGCTGCTGTCCAACAAAGCACTGCTGGCGGCCTTGTGGCATTTGTACCCCAATCACGAAAACCTGCTGCCGGCCTACCTCGGCGATCCCGGTCCCCTCAAGGAATGGGTGGCCAAACCGCTGCACGGACGCGAGGGCGACAACATCCGCATCCACGCCCCCGGCATTGAAATCCAGCAGCCAGGCGGCTACGGCCGTGAAGGTTGGTGCTTCCAGCAGTACCACTCCCTGCCCGACTTCGATGGCAACCATCCGGTCCTGGGTCTGTGGGTGGTGGATGGCGAATCCGTCGGTTGCGGCATCCGCGAATCGGACGGCCCCATCACGGACTACTTCTGCCGCTTTGTCCCCAATACCATCGACGCCCCGGCGCCCATCGCGCCCCCTGCTACTTCCTACGGAGCTGCACTATGAGCACTGAAACCTCGACCCCGGGCGGCGTCCCAGCGGGCGGCGACCGTACCGCCGTCGTAGCTTCCAAAGGCCTTCACGCCGGGATCCTTGACCTTGGCGACTCCGTCATGCTGGGCCTGGCATCCACCGCGCCCGTCTATTCGCTGGCGGCGACACTGGGGCTCATTGTTGCCGTCAACGGCAACTACACGCCGCTGATCCTGATCCTCGGCTTCCTCCCGGTCCTGTTCATTGCCTACGCCTTCCGTGAGCTCAACAGCGCCATGCCCGATTGCGGCACCACGTTCTTCTGGGCCCGCAAAGCCTTCGGTCCGTGGGCCGGCTGGCTGGGCGGCTGGGGTGTGGCCCTTGCCGGAATCGTGGTTTTGGCCAACCTGGCGCAGATTGCCGGCAAGTACCTCTGGCTCCTGATCGGCGATGGTTCCCTGGCCGAGAACACGTGGCTGGTGACGGCCACCGGCGTGCTGTTCATCGTGTTCATGACGTATGTGAACCATCGCGGCATCCGGCTGGGCGAGCACGTCCAGCGCACCCTGACCTACATCCAGTACATCTCGCTGGGTATCTTCGCGGTGGCCATTGTCTTCCGCATTGCCGGCGGGGCGCCTGAAGGACAGGCCTTCGACTTCGAATGGTTCAACCCGGCCGGCGCATTTGCCGACCCCGGTGCTGTGGTCCATGGCGTGCTGCTGGCGTTGTTCATCTACTGGGGCTGGGACACGTGCCTGGCCCTCAATGAGGAAACCGAAAACCCTGCCAAGACCCCCGGCCGTGGCGCCGTCATCTCAGCCTCCGTGCTGGTGGCGATCTACGTTTCCGTTGCACTGTTGGTGATGATGTACGCCACGATCGGTACCGATGGCATCGGCCTGGGCAACGAGGCCAACCAGGATGACGTCTTCCTGGCCATGAAGGACGTTGTGCTGGGTCCCTGGGGCTGGCTGATCATCGTAGCTGTGCTGGCGTCCGTCCTGTCCTCCACACAAACCACCATCCTGCCCACCGCACGCGGAACACTGTCCATGGGCGTGCATGGCGCACTCCCCGCCCGGTTCGGCAAGGTCCACGAGCGCTTCATGACCCCGGGCTTCTCCACCCAGGTCATGGGTGCGGTGGCCGTGGTGTACTACGTAGCCATGAGTTTCCTCAGCGAAAACCTGCTGTCCGATTCCATCAGCGCCATCAGTTTGTTCATCGCGTTCTACTACGCCCTGACCGGGTTCTCCTGTGTGTGGTTCTTCCGCTCCACGCTCAAGGATTCTGCCCGCAACCTGTGGTTCCGCGGCATCCTGCCGTTCCTCGGAGCGCTGTCCCTGACGGCGGCGTTCTTCATCTCAGCAGTGCAGATGTGGGACCCGTCCTACGGGGACACGCAGATCTTCGGCATCGGCGGGGCATTCGTCAGCGGCGTACTGCTGCTGGCCCTGGGTGTCGTGCTGGCCATCGTGTGCCGCTTCGCACCGTCCACCCGCGGCTACTTCACCGGTGAGCGGGCCGAGGCCGGGGTGGTACGCGGCGAATAGTCCTGGCGCACCTTCCCGGTTAGTCCTCCAGAAAGGGCCGGAAACCCCCGCGACACGGGTGTTTCCGGCCCTTTCTTTGGTTCTGTGGCTGGAAAGCCGGGACCAACTGGGAAGGAACGCAGGCTCAGCGTTGCCTCGCGGCCCACTGACGCAGGCGGGTGGGCACATCCGGAACGTCCTCAATCCGGACTGAGTGGCGCCGGAGGGCAACGAGCCAGCAGACGAGGATGGCCGCGGCACAGAAAACGCCTGCACTGGACGCCATGATCCAGAGACCGGGCGTCTGGACATTCAAGTCAGGCGAACCCAGGGCGGTGCCGATGGTCTTGGGCGAGAAAAAGAACACCAGTGTTGAAACAGCCAGCACGGCACTCATCATTACCCGTTGGCCCTTGTAACGTGCCGGTGTTTCCTTGATGGTCCAGGCGAACGCCGGCAGGATGACGGCCATCCAGACCCAGTGGTGGGACCACGAAACCGGGCTGATGAGCAGCATGGCAAGTGCCGTCGTCGAAATGGCAATGACGCGTGCGCCTTGGGCGCTGGCCTCCCTGACCAGCAGGGCCGCCAGGACGACAGTAGCCAGGCTCAAGGCGATCCAGGGCAGGGTTACGGCGTCGTGCGGGACGCCGAAGTGCAGGAGGGCGCCCTTGATGGAGAGGTTGTCCACATAGCCGGCGCCGCCGATCCTGGACGTATCGGGGAGGATTTCCAACCAGAACTGCAAGGACTCCGCGGGCCTCAACAACCAGCCAAGCAGCACCGTGCCGGCAAAGCCGATGGACATGTTCGCCAGCCCACGCCAGTCCTTGCGCATCAGGAAGTACAGGCCAAACACCAAAGGCGTCAGCTTGATGCCGGCGGCAACACCCACCAGGAAGCCCGTGCCCCGGAAGCCCCGCCGCTTGGACAGCCCGCCCAGAAGGTCGATGACCATCAGGCCCATGAGGATGATGTTGATCTGCCCGAACGCCAGCGTTTCGCGCCACGGCCCCAGGAACAGAACGGCAAGGAACAACGCAGCGGCTATCCAGCAGTTCCTGGTGGAGGACAGTGCACTCCGAAGATCCGGCTTCGAAGACCAGTACCGGACGATCGTGACAGACACCCAGGCCGCCAGGGCAACGCCTGCAACGTTGAACAGCATGAGCGCCGACAGTTGTGGCAACCGCGCCAATAAACCAAAGACGAGGGCCGCGAACGGCGGGTACGTAAAGGGGAGCTGCGGGCCGCCGGCTGAAGCGACAGTGGGGCCGTACAGGTCCGACGGCGACGTCCCGGACTGGTTCAGGATGCTTCCGCCAAACCAGTAGACGCTGAAGTCCAGGCCCTGTTTGGCCCAGTCGGCGACCATCATCCATACCGGAACTGCCACCACGGCCAGCGGCAGCAGGCGAAGGAACACCGAGGATGGTTGTAGCGGCGAGCGCGGTGGTGCGGCCTCCGCCTTGGCCCGTAAATCGACGTCAGGCAGTGCCATGCAAAATCCCCCAAGTTAACCGAATTGCAGCGGGGGACGTGTGCGACCCCCGACTCCATACTACTGAAGGGGATTCCCCGGCGGGCCTGCCTGGTCCCGGCCTGCGGCCTGCATGGTCCCGGCAGGCGGGCCAGCCACCTAGGATGCTGGAATGAGCGATTCAACGACGAACACCTCCGACGTCCTGGCCCTCGATTCCCTGCTGACGGCGGAGGAGCTGGCTCTCCGCGACAAGGTCCGTGATTTCACGGCGCAGCGCATCCGTCCCGCCATCGCACGCTGGTATGAGGACGCTCATTTCCCGCGGGAGATCGCCCCCGAGCTGGGCGGGCTCGGGGTTCTGGGAATGCATCTGGAGGGGTACGGCTGTCCCGGCAGGTCCGCCGTCGAGTATGGTTTGGCAGCCATGGAATTGGAGGCCGGAGACTCCGGGATCCGCACGTTCGTCTCGGTGCAGGGTTCCCTCGCCATGACGGCGATTCACCGCTGGGGCTCCGAGGCGCAGAAGGAGCAGTGGCTTCCGCGGATGGCGGCCGGCGAGTTGATCGGATGCTTCGCGCTGACGGAACCCAGCGCGGGTTCGGATCCATCATCAATGACCACGTTCGCCCGTGAAACTGCTGATGGCTGGGTCCTGAATGGCGCCAAACGCTGGATCGGGCTCGCGTCCATTGCGGATGTCATGGTGGTGTGGGCCAACACGGAGGATGGAATCCGGGGCTTCCTTGTACCCGCCGGAACAGCCGGGGTAACGGCGACGCCGATTGAGCCGAAGCTCTCCATGCGCGCCTCGATTCAGTGCGATGTAACGTTCGACGACGTGCGGCTGGGTCGTGATGCCATCCTCCCGGGTGCCGCTGGACTTCGCGGACCGTTCACATGCCTGAACGAAGCCCGTTACGGCATCGCATGGGGCGCCATGGGAGCTGCCCGCGACTCGTACGAAGCTGCGCTGGAGTACGCGGGCACCAGGCTCCAGTTCGGCCGTCCTCTGGCCGGTTACCAATTGACGCAGGAGAAACTGGTGAACATGCTGGTGGAGATCCAGAAGGGCACCATGCTTGCCCTGCACCTGGGCCGCTTGAAGGACGCCGGCAATCTTAGGCCCCAGCAGATTTCCCTGGGCAAGCTGAACAACGTCCGCGAGGCCATCAAGATCGCCCGGGAAGCCCGCACCATCCTGGGCGGGAACGGCGTCACTCTGGACTATTCACCCCTGCGGCATGCCAACAACCTTGAATCCGTGCGGACCTACGAGGGCACGGATGAGGTCCACACCCTGATCCTGGGCCAGCACATCACGGGCATCGGGGCCTTCCGCGGCTAAAGCACCCAACTAGGTGTACTGCTCAAGCCTCGGGGAGGACCACCAGCGAGAAGTAGCCGCGCAGGCCTTTCACCACGTCCACCTCGTCGGGGGCCAGCAGCCACTGTGTCTGCAGCCCGTCCCACAGGGCAACCAGGGACATGGCAGCCAAGTCAGGGTCAACGCCGGGCCGGAGCCTTCCTTCGGCAGCGAGCTCGGCGAAGCGCAGCGCGTAGCTCTTCCGCAGACGTTCGAAGCGTTCGGTGAAGTACACCCGGCCGGGATGCGAGTCGGTGACGGATTCCGCACACAGAACGATGTACAGCTCAACCACGCCCGGAATGTTCTCGTTGAACAGCGCCGTCCGGATGACCGAATCGACCAGGCCTTCTTCCATGTCGTCCGGAAAGGCATCGCCGGTGATTTCGTCGCGCCGCTCCAGGACTGCCATCAGGAGATCGCGTTTGGACGGGAAATAGTGCAGCAGGCTGGTTTGGCTCAGCCCCACCCGGTCCGCAACATCCTGCAGCGATCCGCCACGGTACCCGTGGGCAGCAAACACCTCGTGGGCAGCATCCAGGATGGTCCGGCGTCGTTCCTCGGATTTCGCATAGGGCCCCCGCCTCGCTGCGCGGCCCACGTCCTTTGTGGTCATGGCTAGCCAGTGTACATGCGCGTTACAGCCTTCATATGAAATTCGAGTGGCTACTCGAATTTTCTGTTACCGTGGTCACACTTGCCTCGGCGGGACCTACGAATCCCAGAGCGCGGCATCGTCAACCTGACACGAAGAGGTGAAGGCTTATGACCCGATTCACGCGAAGACAACTCCTGGGCGCTGGCCTGGGAACAGCAGCCATGGGCTTGCTGACCGGGTGCGCAACTCCTGGAACACAGTCCGTCAACGCTGCCCCCACCATTCCCGCCGCAGGAGAGCCCGTGCGGCTGACCTACTGGGCTTGGCTCAAGGACTTCCAGAACGTTGCGGACGTCTGGAATGCTGCAAACCCGAATATCCAGGTGGATGTGGTGTGGATCCCCGGCGGCAACGCCGGCGGATACCAAAAGCTCTACTCGGCCCTGGCAGCAGGAGGCGGGCCGGACCTGGCGCAGATTGAGTTCCGGTCCATCCCGGAGTTCATGCTGGTGAATGGACTGGTGGATCTCTCGCGCTACGGCGCCAACGATCACGCCCACCTGTACGATCCCACCCTGTGGAAGCAGGTCAGTTACACGGGAGGCGTCTACGGTATCCCCCAGGACGCGGGCCCCATGGGAATGTTCTACCAGCCGGCCATCCTGGACAAGGTAGGTGGCAGCATCCCGAAAACCTGGGACGAATGGGCTGCCTTGGCCGCCGAACTTCGCTCCGTGGACAGCTACCTGGACTGCTTCCCCATCAGCGACGCTTCTCCATTTGCTTCTTTCGCCGGCCAGGCCGGTGCGCAGTGGCTGCGCCCGGAGGAGGATGGCTGGGTCATCAACATGACCGACGACGCCACGCTCAACACCGCGCGTTTCTTCGATAACGCGATCGACGACGACCTCGTCACCACCGCGTACGGCGCCTTCTCCCCGGGCTGGTTTGCGGCTGCCGGCAAGGGCGGGATTGCCTCGACCATCACCGGCAGCTGGGGCGATGCCCTGGTCCAGGGTGTCAGCGGTTCCGAAGGAAAGTGGCGCGCCGCAGCGATGCCCACGTGGGGTGGCACGGGCTTCGGCTCAAGCTACCTCGGCGGTTCAACGGCTGCAGTCCTGGCCAACAGCAAGCACCCTCAGGAAGCACTCGAGTTCGCAGTGTGGCTGACCACGTCCACAGAGGGTATCGATGCCCAGATCAAGCACAGTGGCATCGGGTGGTCACCCAACCCTGACTTCATTGGCACGGCGCGCCAACAGCCGTCGGCGTTCTTCGGCGGCCAGCGATACAACCAGGAAGTCTTCGTTCCGGCCACCCAACAGCAGAACCCGGACTGGTCCTGGTGGCCGGTGACCCAACAGTCCTTCAACATCCTCAGCGACGGGTTCCGCAAGAAAGCCTTCGGGACGTCGCTGGTGGATTCCATTGCCGCTTCGGAGCAGCAGATCATCACCGTTTTCAAGAACAAGGGCCTCACCATCCGGAAGGAAACGGCATGACGACCACTCCCACCGCACCCACAGTGCAGCGTCCCGCCGCCCCAAGCCGCTCCGGCAAACAGTCCGGAAAGCGGAACGGCGCTGCCGCACGCGCCCCGTGGCTGCTGCTTGCCCCATTCCTGGCTCTTTTCGTCCTCACGTTCCTGCTGCCCATAGTGGTGGCCATCATGTCCAGCTTCACCAAAGTGACCCGCAGCGGACTGTTCGGCGAGGCCGGCGTCAGGAGTGAGTTCGCCGGTTTCAGCAACTACGCCCAGGCCTTGGCCGACGGCAGCTTCGTTGCGTCCATCGGCAGGATGCTGCTGTTCGGCGTCATCCAAGTGCCCGTCATGATCGTCCTGTGCACGGTGCTGGCCCTCATGCTCGAATCAGCCTCGGCAAAGTGGCCGGGCTTCTTCCGCGCCGCCTACTTCCTGCCCTATGGCGTTCCCGGCGTCATCGCCACCATCCTCTGGTCCTTCTTGTATGTCCCCGGACTGAGCCCCTTGTTCGACGCCGCGAAGATCGTGGGCCTCACCCCCGACTTCCTCGGCGCCAACAGCGTGCTCTGGTCCATCGCGAACATCGTCACGTGGAGCTACACGGGCTACAACATGCTGATCATCGTGGCGCAGCTCAAAGCCATCCCGGTGGAACTCTATGAAGCAGCCAAGGTGGACGGTGCTTCCACCTGGCGCGTGGCCCGGAGCATCCAACTGCCCTTGATTCGTCCGGCCCTCATGCTCACCACGGTGTTCTCCATCATCGGAACCCTGCAGCTCTTTGCCGAAGCACAGGTCCTCAAGACCGTCGCCCCGCCATCGACAGCCAATACACGCCTAACCTCAGCGCCTACACCACGGCCTTCGCGTACAACGACTACAACGTCGCCGCAGCCCAGTCGGTCATCATCGCCGTGGCCGCGTTCGCCCTTTCCTTTGCCTTCCTCGCACTGACGAACAGGAAGTCCTCATGACCGCCACAGCAACCAAACAACCCACAGCCCCCGTCCGCAGCACACCATCCGCGGGCCCGGACCGCTCGGCCGGACGACGGCGGTCGTCCACCATCATTGTCACCGCCATCTTGGTGGTGGTTGCCCTGTACTTCCTGATACCCGTGTACTGGGTTGTCGTGGCCTCCACCAAGTCCACGGCCGACCTCTTCTCCACCAACGGATTCTGGTTCGCCCCAACGTTCTCCCTCTGGGAAAACATCGGCCGTGTGCTCAGCTACGACAACGGCATTTTTGGCCGGTGGTTCCTGAACTCCGCGATCTACGCCGGCGTCGGCGCCCTCCTGGCCACCTACTTCGCCGCAGCCGGGGCTATGCCTTGGCCAAGTACCAGTTCCGTGGCCGGAACCTGGTGTTCGGCACCATCCTGGGCGGCGTGCTGGTTCCCGGCACGGCCACTGCCCTGCCGCTCTTCCTGCTGTTCAGCCAGATGGGCCTGGCGAACACTTATTGGAGCGTCCTGCTGCCATCGCTGGTCTCCCCGTTCGGCCTGTTCCTTTGCAGGATTTATGCCCAGGCCACCGTGGATACCTCGCTGATTGAGGCAGCCCGGATCGACGGCGCCGGTGAGCTCCGCATCTTCCACACCATTGGGCTGAAGGTTCTGACACCGGCATTGGTCACCGTGTTCCTGTTCCAGTTGGTAGGCATTTGGAACAACTACTTCCTGCCCCTGGTCATGTTGTCCGACTCGGAGCTCTACCCCATCACGCTGGGCCTGAACAACTGGCTGAGCCAGGTTGACCGTTTGCCCGAATTCTACGAACTGACCACCGGTGGAGTACTGCTCTCCATCATTCCGCTCAGCATTGCCATGGTTGTCCTGCAGCGCTTCTGGCGCGGCGGGCTGACAGAAGGAGCCGTTAAGTAATGACCCCGTCACCCGACGTCAACTACATCACCGACACCGGCCCCGGTACCGGCAAGAGAGTCCCGGCCCGGTCCTGGCTGCACACTGACGCCCCCACACTGTCCCTCAACGGCCAGTGGCGGTTCCGGCTTCTCACTGGCGCTCCCGGTACGCCGGGCGGACGCGGAGTCCTTCCTCCCGGGGAGGACATCGAAGGCATTGCTGATGAAGCATTGAACGATTCCAGCTGGGACACCATCCCTGTTCCGGCCCACTGGGTCCTGGAAGGGGACGGCCGCTACGGGCGCCCCATCTACACCAACGTCCAGTTTCCCTTCCCTGCCAATGCGCCGCACGTCCCGGATGAGAACCCCACCGGCGACTACCGCCGTACATTCGAGGTCCCGGCGACCTGGGACGATGCCGGGAGGACGGTACTGAGGTTCGACGGCGTCGAGTCCCGCTACAAGGTATGGCTCAACGGCGTCGAAATCGGCGTTGGAACGGGCAGCCGGCTGGCGCAGGAATTTGATGTGACCGAAGCACTCCGCCCGGGACGCAACGTGCTGGCTGTCCGCGTCCATCAATGGTCGGCCTCGAGTTATGTGGAGGACCAGGACCAGTGGTGGATGCCGGGCATCTTCCGCGACGTCAGCATCCAGTCCCGCCCTCAGAAGGCCATCGACGACGCCTGGTTGCGGACCTCCTACACCGCCGGCTCAGGCATTATCGACCCTGAAATCACCGCGGACATTTCTGCCTACCCGGTTCGGCTGTCAGTTCCGGAACTGGACGTCGACGTCGTCTGGGACTCCCCTGCCGACGTCGCCCCGGTGGCGATCACCGGCGTCGAACCGTGGTCCGCAGAGGTTCCGCGCCTGTACAACGCAACGGTGGAAAGCGAAGGCGAGACCATCTCGCTGCGCCTGGGTTTCCGTACCGTGGAGATCAAGGGTGACCAGTTCCTGGTGAACGGCCGGCGTGTGGTGTTCCACGGAGTCAACCGGCACGAGACGCACCCGGACCGCGGCAGGGTCTTCGATGAAGACTTCGCCCGGTCCGACCTTGCCCTGATGAAGCAGTTCAACGTCAACGCGATCCGGACCAGCCACTACCCGCCGCACCCGCGCTTGCTGGACATTGCGGATGAGATGGGTTTCTGGGTGATCCTCGAATGCGATCTGGAGACCCACGGCTTTGAACGGCACGACTGGGTGGGCAACCCCAGCGACGACCCCGCGTGGCGCGAAGCCTACGTAGACCGGATGGAACGCACGGTGGAGCGGGACAAGAACCACCCCTCAATCGTCATGTGGTCCCTCGGCAACGAATCCGGCACGGGTTCGAACCTGGCGGCAATGTCGGCGTGGACCCATGCCCGGGACAGCAGCAGGCCCGTCCACTACGAAGGTGATTACACCGGCGCTTATACGGACGTCTACTCGCGGATGTACTCCTCCGTTCCCGAAACTGAAGCGATTGGCCGCGACGATTCCGGCTCGCTCCTGCTGGGCTGCTCCGCGGCTGAGTCCGCCCGGCAGCGGAGCAAACCGTTCATCCTCTGCGAGTACGTACACGCGATGGGCAACGGTCCGGGCGCGATCGACCAGTACGAAGACCTGGTGGACCGTTTCCCCCGGCTGCATGGCGGCTTCGTCTGGGAATGGCGCGATCACGGCATCCGCACCACGACGGACGAGGGCACGGAGTTCTTCGCCTATGGCGGCGACTTCGGCGAGGTTGTGCACGACGCCAACTTCGTGATGGACGGCATGGTGCTCTCCGACTCCACGCCCAGCCCTGGCCTCTTCGAGTACAAGCAGATTGTCTCTCCCCTGCGCCTGGGCTTCTCTACGGAAGCGTTCGACGGCGGCACGCGCCGTTACGTCTCCGTCGCCAATGTGCGGCACACGGCGGACGCGTCCGACGTCGTGCTGCGTTGGCGTACCGAGCTGGATGGTGTTCTTGCTGATTCCGGTGAGCTGGACATCGTATCGCCGGCCGGCGGGCAGCTCGCAGCTGGTGCCACGACACGGATAGCTCTGCCTGAGCCCGCATCCGTGGGAACCGGTGAGCACTGGCTGACAGCGGAGGTTGTCCTCCGCAAGGACACCTCCTGGGCTGAGGCCGGCCATGTGATCTCTGCGGCGCAGCTCGAACTGACCGAAACCCGTCCCAGACTGAGCGTCCCCCGCCCTGCGGCATCCTCCGAACGTGCGGCTGACGTTGCCAAGGGAACGCTTTCGCTGGGCCCTGCCACCTTTGAGGACGGCCGCTTGGTCTCCCTTGCCGGATTGCCGGTCTCCGGTCCGCGGCTGGAGTTGTGGCGCGCGCCCACGGACAACGACGCCGGTGCGGGCCGTGGCAGCTACGACCACGCCGATCCGTGGCTTAACAACGGCAACGGCACTCCTGCCCCGTCCATGGAAGCGGTGTGGCGAGCTGCTGGCCTGGACCGGCTCACAGGCCGGGTGGAGAAGGTTTCTGCCGACGAATCCGGGGTTGTGGTCCAGACCCGCTACGCCGCTGCGGATGCTGCCCAGTGGGTGTCCGTCGAGGAAAACTGGCAGCTTTCCGGTGGCGAACTGTTCCTGCGCGTGGACATCGTCCCCAGCACTGGCTGGGACATCATCTGGCCACGGGTAGGTGTCCGTTTCGAGCTGCCCGGGTCCGTGGACCAGGCGTCGTGGTTCGGCGCCGGACCACGGGAATCCTACCCGGACAGCATGCACGCCACTCTGGTGGGACGGTACGCGGCGGGCATCGATGACCTCACGGTGCCGTACGCCAAGCCTCAGGAGTCGGGACACCGCAGTGCTGTCCGCTCGCTTGACCTGCAGCAGGCCGGGCAGCCCTGGCTGACGCTTGATGCCGCCCCGGACTCCCGTGGCCGCTTGCCCGGGTTCACTCTTTCCCGGCACTCCGCGCAGGAGATCTCGGCGGCTGGTCACCCGCACGAGTTGCCGGCAAGCAAGGGCAGCTTCCTGTATCTCGATGCGGCCCAGCACGGCCTCGGATCCAGGGCGTGTGGACCGGATGTTTGGCCGGAGTACGCGTTGCGCCCTGAAGCCCGGACGCTGACGTTCCGCATCACTGACGCCGGCCGGCCGAGCTAGGCGAAGCGTTTGTGGGGCCCGCTCTGCGTCCTTCCCGGCCGGGATGGCACGCATTGCGGGCCCCACAAGATTCAGGAACCGCGACGTCAGGCCACCCCTACGGGCTCTTTCTTCGCGGCGTCCTTCCGGATGGTGGCGCTGATGACCGCAGCCACGGTGCACATGGCAGCTGCACCCAGCCATGCGTAGTTGTAATGACCGGTGGCATCCCGGATGACTCCGGCCAGCAGTGCTGCCACTGCGGCACCGAGTTGGTGGGCAGCGAACACCCAGCCAAAGACCACAGAGCCGTCGGCACCGAAGACCGAGCGGCAGATAGCTGCGGTGGGAGGCACGGTGGCAACCCAGTCGAGCCCGTAGACCACCACGAAAATGATCATGCTCGGCTCCACGGTCGAGCCCAGCAGCAACGGCAGCACCAGCAACCCGATCCCCCGGAATTGGTAGTACACCGCCAGCAGGACCTTGGGGTTGAAGCGGTCGGTCAGCCAGCCGGAAGCAATGGTCCCCACGATGTCAAAAATCCCGACGACGGCCAACAAGCCCGCCGCTGTGGTCTCGGGCATGCCGTGATCGTGCGCCGACGGAATGAAGTGCGTGCCGATCAGTCCATTGGTGGTTGCTCCACAGATCGCGAAGCCCGCCGCCAAGGCCCAAAAAGTGCGTACTTTGCTGGCCCGTTTGAGGACCTGCAAGGCACGGACAGCCGCGTTCGCGGAATCCTTCGTCGCCGGCGGCCCGTCGGACGCGACCCCAGCGGCTGGCTTGCGGTCCGGCGCCGCGGTTGATCCGGCGTCGGCTGCTTGAGTGTCAGCTTCGTGCTCACGGAGCTCCCGCGTAACGGGTTCCTCGGCACCGTACGGCAGGACCCCGACGTCGGCCGGTGAGTTCCGCAGCCAGCGCAGCACCAGCGGGACCACGGCGAGCGCACCGGCGGCGATGAGGAGCGACGCCCCGCGCCACCCCGGGTTCTGGGCGAGGGCGGCGATGAAGGGGAGGAACACCAGCTGCCCGGCGGCACTTCCGGCGGTCAGTATCCCGATCACCAGCCCCCGGCTTTTGGCGAACCAGATGTTGGCTATGGTGGCCGCGAACACAAGGGCCATGGAGCCTGTGCCGAGGCCGATCAGCAAACCCCAGGTCAGCAGGATCTGCCAGGACTGGTTCACGAAAACGGTGAGGGCCGACCCCAAACCGATGAGGCACAGCGCCAGGGAGGTCACTTTGCGGATGCCGAAGCGTTCCATGAGCGCTGCCGCGAACGGCGCCGTCAGGCCAAACAGGACCAGGTTGATACTGACGGCCAGCGACAACACCGTGGTTGACCAGCCGAACTCCTCCTGTAATGGAACCATGAGCACGCCGGGTGCCGCACGGAAGCCGGCTGCCCCCACGAGCGCCAGGAATGCCACCGCTGCCACGATCCAAGCGGGGTGGAGTCGTCGGCGCTTGCCTGTGGGAGCACCTGCTGTTTTGGCCTGGACGGTTTTTTCGGGCGGGGTCATGCAGGGGTCTCCGTTTCAAGGGAATCAGGTGAGCGGGTTACCGGCGCGACGGCCAGTGGCAGCGGATGCTCGCTGCGTGTGAAGCTGTGCCAGCTGGTGTTGGCTGCGGTCAGCGGGGTGCCGCAGTGGGTGCAGGTATCGGCTGAAGATGTTGCCTGACCGCAGTCCGTGTGGACCACCTTCATGTGGGACACCTCGCTGGGTGCGTCCAGGTTCTTCCCGGCCCAGATGATGATGGCGTTCAGTACGGGGAGCGCGTCCTCGCCTCTGGCGGTGAGGACGTATTCCTGCCGGGTGCGGGTGCCGTCGTGATAGGGGCGCCGGGCCAGTAGACCCGACTCAACCAGCCAGCCAAGCCGTTTACTCAGGACGTTGTCCGCAACCTCCAAGCGTTGCTTAATGGCCTCGTACCGGCCATTGCCGAAGAAGATCTCGCGAAGGACCAGGCTTCCCCAGGGGTCGCCAAGGACATCGAGGCCACGGGCCAGGCTGCACGTGCGCGCGGACCAGTCAGAACGGAGAGGCATGGGGTCAAAATAGCTGACTTTTCTCAAGAAAGCTAGGTGCAGATCTCAGGAGAACCAGCCATGAAGCCAAGTAGTTACCACGTCTTGCGTCGAAAAGACGAGTAGCCACCACGGGTGCTCAAAGGTCCAGCGGGTTCCTACAATCGAAAGTGTCTGGGGATTCCTGAATATCCGTTCCGGCTTTCACAGCGGATCCACTCCCGCTTGGAGTTCCCATGACTCTGCAGGGCGAACCACAACCGCACATCATGCCGCCGACAGGCCGGGCCCTCCGGTCCCGCGGGGCTCTGCTCCGGCGCCATAACGCACCCCTCCGGTCCCGCGGGGCTCTGCTCCGGCGCCATAACGCACCCCTCCGTGCCCGCACGGCAAGGCCGATCGGAACCCTCAAGGCCTTGATGTTGGCCGGCGCCATGATTGCAGCCATCGCCATAACGCCGCCACTCTCCGGTCAAGGCACTGCTTCGGCTACGCGCCCGGAGTTAACGCGCCCGGGATCATCCATGACACTCGAGGCGTCGTTTGAGCGGCACGTCGCACCCGCCGTCGTGAGCCCACCGGCGGAAGGTGCCCCGCCCGCGGAAGCACCTCCTGCCCCAGCGCCTCCGCCGGTGGCACCGCCGGCTGCCGCCCCCGAGCCGGCTGCCATTCCTCCGGCTGCCGCTCCCGAGCCACCCGCCGCTTCTCCGGCTGCCGCGCCCGAGGCCCCAGCCGCTCCCCCGGCTGCCGCGCCCGAGCCGGCCGCCGCCGTCGTGATTCCACCAGCGGAATACGTAGCGCCCGTCAGCGTACCGGCCCCGGCACCCGCCACACTGGCCCGGACCATCTACATTGCAGGCTCGGGCGGCCAGGAGCTGGTGGATGCGTGCATCGGCCCGATCCACTACACTCCCACCGATGCCTTCGCGGTGTTCATCACCGAGCACGACTACTGCGGTGGGTGGAACCGGTTCTCCGGCATCGACGTGGGCCAAACGGTCACTCTGGCCGGCTATGGAACCTACACTGTGGACGCGCGTGGACAGGTCCCCTTGGGCGGGACCACCAGTGACGTCTCAGCAGTTTTCGGCGGCTTTCCCAAGGCCGTATTGCAGACCTGCATTCCGGGAACCAGCCAGATGCTGGTGATAGCCCTCAACTAGGCGCCGGCTGAGCAGCTGAAGTGTGATCTGCGCGACACACCCCGCCGGTTTGCCCCTGTTTCACCCGAGGTTCACCCGGGCTGCTTAGGCTTACCCGGTCACCTCTGACCACGAAAGGCACCCCTGAATGTCCTCGAACTCCCCTGATATGGTTAATCGTTCAACCGAAGTGCGAGGGTTCTCCCGCCGCGGCTTCCTCGGCACGGCAGCTGCAGCGACGGCGCTTGCGGCCACCGGGTCCCTCCTGCCGCCCTCGGTTCAGGCCGCCATGGCCAAACCCGTCCCGCCGGGAAGCCTGCAGTCCATCAAGCACGTCATTGTGCTCATGCAGGAAAACCGCTCCTTCGATCACTACTTCGGATCACTGCGTGGGGTCCGCGGCTACGGAGACAAAGCCGTCGCCCGCCTGCGCAACGGCAAGTCCATGTTCGAGCAGCCGCGTGCCACGGGCGAAACCGTGCTGCCGTTCTCCCTGCGCAAAGCAGCCGAACTCGCCGGGAGGCCGGGCACGGACATCCAGTACTTGGGCGATCTGGACCACTCCTTCAATGGCACCACCACGGCGTGGAGCAACGGCTGGTGCGACAAGTGGATTCCTGCAAAAAGCGCCTCCACCATGACCTTCTACGAGCGCCAGGACATCCCCCTGCAATACGAGCTCGCGGATACCTTCACCATCTGCGACGCCTACCACTGCTCCGTCAATGGCTCCACCAACCCCAACCGCAACTATCTCTGGAGCGGCACCACGGGTAACGAGCCCGCCAGCACCAAGCGTGCCGTCACCAACGCAGCCTACGGTTACGACCACGGCGGCTACGACTGGACCACCTACCCTGAGCGCCTGGAAAAGGCGGGCGTCTCATGGAAGATCTACCAGGACTGGGACAACTTCACGGACAACGCCGTGGAGTACTTCACCACGTTCAAGGCGATCGGCCGCAAGATGCTTGCCTCGGTGGATGGCAAACTCCGCACCACCGAAGAGTTTTACGACCAGCTTCAGGGCAAAACACCCGCCGAGCAGGACCGCCTCCTTGCCCAATTGGAGCAAGGCCGTGCAGCCCTCACTGAAACCGAACGGGCACTGTTCGACAAAGCCATGTGGCGTGGCCGTCCGGACACCCTTCTGGAGCGCCTCAGCACAGACATCGCCGGCGGTGCCTTGCCGCAGGTCAGCTGGCTTGTGCCGTCAGCGGCCGATTCCGAGCACCCTGGCGCCTCCACACCGGTTGGCAGCGCAAACTTCGTGTACCGCTTGCTGGATACCGTGGCCAGCAACCCGGACACGTGGGACAGTACGGCGATTTTCCTGAACTTCGACGAGAATGATGGCTACTTCGACCACGTCCCGCCGCCCGTCCAGCCGCGTCCGGCATCGGGCGAGTCCACCGACTGGACCACCGCCAGGCCGATCGGCCTGGGACCGCGTGTGCCCATGACAGTCGTGTCACCCTGGACAGTGGGCGGTTACGTCAGCTCGGAAGTGTTCGACCACACCTCCGTGCTGCGCTTCCTGGAGCGCTGGACCGGCGTGGAGGAACCGAATATTTCCCCGTGGCGACGCGAGGTCTGCGGCGACCTGACCGGCGTCTTCAACTTCACCTCGCCGGGCACGCCGCCCGTCCTTGACCACCCGGGCGCAGTGCCCGCCAAGATCAGCCGCTGGCGCCCGAATCCCCCGGCCGTGCAGGTGGCCCCGATCCAGGAACCCGGCAGCCGCCCGGCCCGCCCCCTCCCCTACCGGCCGCAGGTTTCGGCCACACTCCAGTCCGGCACAGGGACCGCCGCGCTGACGCTGACGCTGACAAACAAGGGAACCCGGTCCACCCACTTCACCGTGTACGGCTACGCCGGCGA
Source organism: Arthrobacter sp. YN (assembly GCF_002224285.1). GTDB lineage: Bacteria > Actinomycetota > Actinomycetes > Actinomycetales > Micrococcaceae > Arthrobacter. The sequence continues at coordinate 3,761,081 of NZ_CP022436.1, forward strand.
GGTCACCGAACCCCGTCACGTGGACGTGCTCGGAACCCAGAAGGTGGACTTCCCCGTTAACTCAGGCGCGTTCGACGTCGTCGTCACCGGCCCCAACCGGTACCAGTACGAACTGAAAGGCACGACGGCGGGTGCCGCGTCCGGCGTCGACGTCACCGTGACAGGGCGGCGCGGCAGGAAAGCCGTGGAACTGGAGCTGAGCAACAACGGCAAGGCAACAGTAACCGTGAAGCTGGAGTCCCTGCAGTACGCGGAGAACAACGAGACCGTGAAGCTGAAGGCCGGGCACACCAGGAAGATTGGCTGGGACACTCTGGAAGGTTGGTACGATCTCCAGCTCACCTCGGCCGATGATGAGACGTTCAGGAGGCGCCTGACCGGGCGTGAAGAGGACGGCCGGGAGGGGATCTCAGGCTAGGCGCTTAAGGAGATCCGGCCCTTGTTCGCCCCCACCACCGTAGAACGGTGAGGAGGGCGGACAAGGGCCGGATTCGTCACTTCGGGCAGGGGCCAGCAGGCTAATTCCGGGTCCGGGAAGGGTGGTACGCCAGCGCCCAGTAGACCAGCATGGCAATACCGCACACCACGCCAAGGCTGGAAATCATGAGCTGCCACTGGGTCTGCGGGTCCTTTCCCCACTCGGCTGCGCCGGCCCACACTGCAAGGTTCTTGGGAGTCATGAAGAAGGCGACAGTGGAACAGGCTACGATCACCCATCCGGCGGTGCGCATCCGGCCGGAACGTGAAGGTACCCGGTGCATGGCGAAGGCCATGCTGGGGAGCGCGACGGCGACCCACACCCAGTGATGGGACCAGGAGACAGGGCTGATCAGGAGCATCAGGATGGCAGTTGCCGATACTGCAACGAAGTTCTCGTCAGCGTCCACGGCCCACTTGATAATGAGCCCCGCAAGGACCACCAGCCCCAGGGACAGGACCAGCCACACGACATTGGTCAGGGAAGAATCCGGCATGCCGAAGTGGAGGAGCAGACCTTTGACGGACAGGTTGTCCACGTACGCCGGTCCGCCGATCCGGCCGGTGTCGGGCAGGATCCTGGTCCAGAAATCCACGGAAGCCTGCGGCAGCACCGCCCAGGCAAACGCAATGGATCCGAAGAAGCCTGCAGCCATCCACCCCAGTGCTTTGAAGTCGCGGCGCACCAGGAAGTACAAACCAAACGCCAGCGGGGTGAGCTTCACTCCAGCGGCCAGGCCAATCAGCAGGCCTGCCGGCCACCGGATTTCACCTGCACGGGCTTTCCCGTACAGGGCGAAGTCAGCCAGGATGACGCCCATCAGGATGATGTTGATCTGCCCGAAGACGAAGGTATCCCGCCAAGGCCCCAGCAACAGGATGGCGCCTGCTCCCACCAAGGCCGTGGTCCGGAAACGGTAGTCGGCAAACGCTGCGCGCCAGCCCGTCAAGCCGAAGTAGTGCCTTGCCAGCCAAGCAGCCACCACTCCCGCACCCACCAAGGCCGCGAGGATGAACACCAGGCTGCTGGCGAAGAAGCCCATGGCCGCCAAACCCGTAAAGAGGAGCGCGGCGAACGGCGGGTAGGTAAAAGGCAGACCCTCCCGGACGGCGTAGAGATCGCCGCCTTCCAGGACTTTGCCACCGCCGTAGAAGTAGACCTCAAAGTCGTTCAGCGCCGGTTCGTAGTCCGTATAGAGGAACCACACCGCCACGGCGAGGGTCAGCGCACCCGCCACGGTGAGGATCCAGCCCCGCTGCGTGGTGGGAGCCGCCGTGTGTAAAGGAGAAGCCACAGTGTCAGCCGTTACTGATCTTGGCAAAAGCCTGCTCAAGGTCGGCGATCAGGTCCTCGGCTTCCTCGATCCCGCAGGAAAGGCGCAGGAGGTTGACCGGAACCGCCAGTTCGGTGCCCTTCACGGAGGCGTGGGTCATCTCCGACGGGTAGTTCATCAGGGACTCGATGCCACCCAGCGATTCCGCGAGCGTGAACACCGAGGTGGATTCGGCGACCGTGCGTGCCGCTGCTTCGCCACCCTTGAATTGCACGGAGACCATGCCGCCGAACTTCTTCATCTGCTTCGCTGCGAGCTCGTGGCCGGGGTGGTCCGGGAGGCCCGGGTAGAGCACTGCTTCCACCTCGGGACGCTGCAGGAGCCACTCAGCCACTGCCTGGCCGTTGTCGCTGTGACGGTCCATGCGAACGCCAAGCGTCTTCAGTCCGCGGGTGGTGAGGAAGGCATCCATGGGTCCGGAAACCGCACCGACCGCGAACTGGATGAAACCGATCTTCTCTGCCAGCTCATCGTCCTTGACCACAATCGCGCCACCCACAACGTCGGAGTGGCCGCCGATGTACTTGGTCGTGGAGTGGACCACCACGTCAGCACCCAAGGCGAGCGGAGTCTGCAAGTAGGGAGACGCGAAGGTGTTGTCCACCACCAGGAGGGCACCGGCGTCGTGCGCTACAGCGGCGAGGGCCTCAATGTCGGTGATCTTCATCATCGGGTTGGACGGCGTCTCCACCCAGACGATCCTGGTGTTGTTCGCGGCGACGGCTGCTGCCACGGCGTCGAGGTCCGACATGTCCACGGGGGTGTTGCCGATGCCCCAGTCGCCCAAGACGCGGTTGATCAGGCGGTAGGTGCCGCCGTAAGCGTCGTTACCCAGGACGATGTGGTCACCGGGGCGGGCGATCGCACGGATCAATGAGTCCTCGGCAGCCAGGCCCGAGCCGAAGGAAAACGCTGCGGTACCCCCTTCGAGGGCGGCCAACTGCTCCTGGAGGGCGTCGCGGGTCGGGTTGCCGCCGCGTCCGTACTCGTACCCGGACCGCAGGTTGCCGATGCCGTCCTGGGCATAGGTGGAGCTGAAGTGCAGCGGCGGCACCACAGCACCGGTCCGGGGTTCGAAGGCCTGTCCGGCGTGGACGGCGCGGGTGTTGAACCCGGCGTTGTTGGTGGCAGACATGGAAGCTCCTCTTGGGTCGTTGGACGATTGGATAGGCGCCGGGGTTGGGCGCCGGCGCCTAGTTGCTCAGGTACGCCAGAAGGTCGTGGCGCGTCAGGATACCTACCGGGGCGCCTGCGAAGGTCACCATGACGGTATCGACGTCGGACAGCAGCTCACGCGCGGCTGAAATGGTTTCCAGTGAGCCGATAACGGGCAGGCGTCCCCCCATGTGTTCGGAGATCTTGTCCGACAGCTTCGCTTCGCCACGGAACAGTTTGCTGGTGAGGGTCCGCTCGTCCACAGCTCCCATGACCTCGCCCATGACTACGGGTGGTTCCTGTGAGAGGACCGGGATGTGGGAGACACCGAATTCGTTCATGATGTTGATGACATCGCGGACGGTCTCGTTGGGGTGGATGTGGACCAGGTCCGGCATTTCGCCCGTCTTGGACTTGAGGACCTCCCCCACGGAGGACTCTTCACCGCCGGAGAGGAACCCGTAAGAGCGCATCCACTGGTCGTTGAAGATCTTGGCCAGATAACCGCGGCCGGAATCCGGGAGGATGACCACCACGACAGCTGACTCATCCAGGTCCTTGGCAGCCTGCAGTGCAGCCACCACGGCCATACCGGACGAGCCACCCACCAGGAGGCCCTCTTCGCGGGCAAGGCGGCGGGTCATGGAGAAGGAGTCGGCATCGGAGACGGCAAGGACGGCATCCGGAACGGAGGGATCGTAGTTTCCGGGCCACATGTCCTCGCCTACACCCTCCACGAAGTAGGGCCGGCCGGTGCCGCCTGAGTACACCGAACCTTCCGGGTCCGCACCGATGATCTTGACCTGGCCGCCGTCGGACTCTGCACGGTCCGCGGAGACTTCCTTGAGGAAGCGGCCGGTGCCGGTGATGGTGCCGCCTGTTCCGGCGCCGATGACCACGTGCGTGACCCGGCCGTCGGTGTCCTGCCAGATTTCCGGGCCAGTGGACTCGTAATGGCTGCCGGGGGCGGCGGGGTTGGAGAACTGGTCCGGCTTGAAGGCGCCAGGGATCTCGCTGACGAGGCGGTCGGAAACGCCGTAATAGCTTTGCGGGCTGTCAGGGGCCACGGACGTTGGCGTGACCACTACCTCTGCTCCGTACGCCTGCAGGACGGCACGCTTGTCCTCGCCCACCTTGTCCGGCACAACGAAGATGCACTTGTAGCCCTTTTGCTGGGCTACCAGCGCCAATCCCACTCCGGTGTTGCCCGACGTCGGCTCTACGATGGTTCCGCCCGGCTGGAGCCGGCCGTCTTTTTCCGCATCCTCGATCATCTTCACGGCGATCCGGTCTTTGATGGATCCGCCGGGATTAACGTATTCGAGCTTCACCAGGACGGTGGCTTTGATGCCCTCGGTGACGTGGTTGAGCTTGATGAGCGGCGTATTGCCGATGAGGTCCAACACGGACTGGGCGTACTTCATAGGTACAAAGTTACCGCCTGCCAGGTGCCGGGCTTGCTTCGGCCCCCTGGCTACGTGCCGGCAGAGGCGTCGGTCTGCCACACACCCAGGACGTTGCCCTCAGTGTCCTTGAAGTAGGCATACCAGCCCATGGTCGGGATGGCGTCTTTGGCCTGGACCACGCTGCCACCAGCAGACTCCACCTGAGCCAGCGCTGCATCAATGTTGTCCACGTCGATGGTGAGCACAGGTGTCTTCAGCGCGTCCGTCCGCGGGAACAGTGCCCCGTTGATGGCTCCGGGCTCGGTTGGAGTGCCGGTTTGTTCGTCGGAGGGCGCCGTGATGGCAATGGTGTAGTCCATCCCTTGCATGGGGCTGAGGTTCCAGCCGAAGGCGCTTTCATAGAAGGTGTTGGCACGGTCTTTGTCGTCCGTAGGAATCTCGAAATGCACTATTGCGGCCACGATTCGCGCTCCTTGTACCTGGGATGTGGCGCGGCCCACCCACGCCACATCAGGGAGTCTAGACCCGGGCGGCCGCCGTCGTAAGGGGTTCAGCCAGCAGATTGTCAGCCGGACGTGGGACCATGAAAACATGACCATCGCAGACGCCCCGACCGTTGTTGCGGCCGCGGCAGACGCAGCCGTCAGGTGGCATCCGGGCGGTGCCTTCCGCTTGGACCAGACCATGTTTCCGCTGATGCGGGGCAACGCCGATCCGTCGTTCGCCGCGCACACCAACGGTTTCTGGATGGCCTTCACCGCAGCTTCGGGTCCGGTCACGGTGAGGCTTTCCGCAGGCGGCGTGGGCCCTGATACCTTCGTGGACGCCCAGGCTTGGGGCCCCGGGGCCCAGGACGCCATCGCAGGAGTGCCGCGATTGCTGGGCGCCCATGACGATTGGTCGGCCTTCGACGAGCCCGCGTTCCATGCCACGCTCCCACGGCGTGTCACAGAAGCACGACGCCGGAACCTGGCTCTGCGGCTGCCCTCCACCGGCCGCATGGTTGACTCCCTGGTGCCCACCATTTTGGAGCAAAAGGTCACCACCTTGGAGGCACGTCGCGGGTACCGGTACTTAATGTATCGCTACGGAACATCTGCCCCGGGCAGGGCCCCCTCAGGGCTGCTGGTTCCTCCCACCGCCAGGGAATGGCTGGCCATCCCGTCGTGGGAGTGGCACAAAGCCGGGGTTGGACCACAGCGCTCGGCGACGGTGATGCGGGCGCTGCAGTCCGCCGTCGCGCTTGAGCGGCTGGCCGGCCTGGACTCAGCGCAGGCGGGCGCCAGAATGCAGACCATCCCTGGGATCGGCATCTGGACGGCGTCCGAGGTAGTCCAACGGACACACGGCTGCCCCGACTCGATTTCCGTGGGCGACTACCACCTGGCCTCGTACGTGGGCTACGCCCTGACGGGCCAAAAGACGGATGACGCCGGCATGCTGGAATTGCTCGAACCGTGGCGCGGGCAGAGGCAGCGGCTGGTCAGGATGCTGTATTTGAGTGGCTTCCGCAAACCCACTTTCGGTCCACGGATGACCGTTCAGGATCACCGCCGGCACTGACTTTTCATTGCGGACGGGAGCTGTCCGCAGAGCCGTGGACTGGCCGGAGGCACGGGTATAGCGTGGCGTCTACGAGCCATCACCAGCCCTCCTTGGAGCCACCGTGATCCACACTAAAAAACTCACCAAGACGTTCACCGTGAAAAAGGAAACCGTAGAGGCCGTCAAGGGCGTGGACATTGACGTCGGGCCGGGAGAACTGGTGGCCTTCCTTGGTCCCAACGGAGCCGGCAAATCCACCACGTTGCGCATGCTCACCACCCTGCTGAAGCCAACCTCCGGGTCAGCCACCGTGGCGGGCGTAGACGTCGCGAAGGACCCCGCCGGCGTTCGGGCGCGGATCGGCTACATCGGCCAGGGCAACGGCGGCGGACACAGCTACCGCGTGATCGACGAACTCATCATGCAGGGCCGCTTCTACGGTATGAACACCACCGATGCCAAGGCGCGCGCCGAAACCCTCATGGCATCCCTGGACCTGGCCGACCTCGCCAAACGAACAGTCATCAAGCTCTCCGGCGGCCAACGCCGCCGTATGGACGTGGCGTTGGGATTGATGCACTCCCCCGGTTTGCTGTTCCTCGATGAGCCATCCACCGGAATGGACCCACAAAACCGAGCCAATCTGTGGGAGCACATCATGCGGATGCGCGAGGAACACGGGACCACCATCGTGCTCACCACGCATTACATGGACGAGGCCGATTCGATGTCCGAGCGCGTGATCGTGATCGACCACGGCACCATCATTGCGGATGATACCGCTTCCCGACTCAAGGCGAACCTGGCCGGAGACCTGATGGCCGTTGAAGTGGCGGCCGGTTCCGCGTCGGAAGTCCGCGGCCTCTTGGGCCGGGCCGCCGCCGAGGGCGACATCCAGGAAAATGCGTACGACGGCGTGGTCCGCTTCCGTCTTCGGTTGGCCCACGGTTCCCGGCTGGCGCCCGGGTTGTTGAAGGACATGCACGACGCCGGTGCTCCCGCCCAGTCGCTGGAATTGAAGCCACCAACGCTGGACGACGTTTTCCTGGAACTCACTGGCCGCAGCCTGCGGGAAGGAGCTGAAGTCTGATGATTGAACAAGCTGTGGCGCCTGGAGTTGCCGTGCAAAAGCGAGGCGCCGGAAGCATCGTGACGGACACCTGGTTCGTGTTCTGGCGGGAGATGCTGTTGCCCCTGAGGGATCCGTTCTCGCTGATTTTCTCCCTCATCCAACCGCTGGTGTTCCTGGGTCTCTTCGGTCCGCTCCTTGGTGCGGCGGTGGGCGCCCCGGCCTTCGGCGGCCAGTCCACCCTCCAGTGGTTCCTGCCGGGCGTGGTGGTGATGATCGCCCTGTTCGGTACCTCCATGACCGGGTCCAACCTGCAGTATGAGCTGATGACCGGCTCTTATGAGCGGATTCTGGCCACGCCGTTGTCCCGGTCCTCGCTCATGATCGGCCGGGCCCTTAAGGAGTGGGCTCCCTTGGTGGTGCAGGGATTGCTGATCTCCGTGGTGTGCATTCCTTTCGGCTTCGTGTTCCACCCCCTGCATGTGCTGCTCGGGTTGGTGATCCTGGGCATTTTCGGCATCGGACTCGGCGCGTTGTCCTACGCCTTGGCCCTGGTGTCGCAGAACAAGGAATGGATCTTCTGGGGCGTCCAGCAAACCCTTCTCTTCCCACTCATGATCCTGTCCGGGATCATGCTGCCCATTGAGGCGGGTCCGGAGTGGATGAAGGTGGCCAGCCTGTTCAACCCCTTGACCTACCTCGTCAACGCCGAACGCGAACTCTTCTCCGGGACCGTTGGTGTGGATACGTTCTGGGGTCTCGTGGCCGCTGTGGTGACTGCCGGCGTCGGACTTGCCGTGGGAATCCGGACCATCAGCCGGAACACCAACTAGGTCTGCGCCCACGGGCGCGGGCGTCAGCGCCTTTACAGCTGCAGGCGGGACACCGCTTCCTGCCGCATGTCCACCTTCCGAACTTTGCCGGAAACCGTCATGGGGAAGCTGTCGCGTACATCCACGTAGCGGGGAATCTTGTAGTGCGCCAGCTTCCCACGGCAGTACTCCGCCAAGTCCCCGGCGGTCAGGGCCGCAGCACCGGGTTTGAGGATGATGCAAGCCATGAGTTCCTCACCGTACTTGGCATCCGGAACGCCGATCACCTGCACGTCCTGGATGGAGGGATGCAGGTACAGGAATTCCTCGATTTCACGCGGGTAGATGTTCTCGCCACCGCGGATCACCATATCCTTGATGCGGCCTTCGATTACCACGTAACCATCCTCATCCATGCGCGCGAGGTCGCCGGTGTGCATCCATCCTTCGGCGTCGATAGCTTCCGCAGTCTTGTCCGGCTGACCCCAATAGCCATTCATCACCGCATAGCCCCGGGTGCACAGCTCACCAATCACGCCCCGCTCCACCACCTCTGCCGAGCCAGGGTCGACAATGCGGCTCTCCAGGTGCGGCATGGTCCGTCCCACCGTGCTGGTCCGGTGTTCGAGGGTGTCCCCGCCACGGGTCATGGTGGACACAGGCGAGGTCTCAGTCATGCCATAGCAAATGGCGACGTCCACCATGTGCATCTCTTCGATGACCCTGCGCATCACTTCCATGGGACACAGCGAGCCGGCCATCACCCCGGTCCGCAGCGTCGAAAGATCGTAGGAGCCAAAGTCCTCCAAAGCCAGTTCCGCAATGAACATGGTGGGCACCCCGTACAGCGACGTCCCGCCGAAGTCCTGCACCGCTTCCAACGCCGCCGAAGGATTGAAGCCGCGACTGGGGATGATGGTGGCCGCACCGAAACTGAGAGCATTCAGGTTCCCGATCACCATGCCGAAGCAATGGTAGAACGGCACCGGAATCATTACGCGGTCGCGTTCGGTGTAGTTCAGGAGCCGGCCGATGGAGTGTCCGTTGTTGAGGATGTTGTGGTGTGTCAGCGTCGCACCCTTGGGAAAGCCCGTGGTGCCCGAGGTGTACTGCAGGTTGATGGCGTCGTGCGGGTCAAGTTCGGCCATCCGGTCCTGAACCGCTGAAGGCCCGACGCCGTCGGCCCGGGTCAGGAGTTGGGCGTACGTCAGTTCGTGGTTGGCTTCCGGTTCGCCCCCGGCCAACTCCTGCTCAAGGTTTCCCGGGAGGAAGACGATTCCCCGGAGTTCCGGACAGCTTCCGGCCGCATCCCTTGCCATGCCCACATAGTCGCTGTATTTGTCCGAAGGTGCGGCTACCAGCATCCGCATGCCGTTCTGCCGCACCACGAACTCCAGTTCGTGGCTCCTGTAAGCGGGGTTTACATTGACCAGGACCGCACCGACCTTGGCCGTTGCGTACTGCAGGATGGTCCACTCGGCGCAGTTGGGGCTCCAGATCCCGATCCGTTCCCCCTTGGCCACTCCGACAGCGAGCAATGCGCGGGCGAGGCGATTGACGTCGTCGTTCAGTTTTTCGTAGCTCCAGCGGCGGGCGTCACCGCCGGGCGTCGCGGCCGCTTCAATCAGGGCGTCCCGCAAGGGGAATTGCGCGGCGATGCGCTCAAAATTAGCACCGATGGTCTCTTCGAGCAGCGGGACGTCAGTGTCTCCGGCAGTGTAGGACAACATGACGGAACGCTACCAAGGGACGGGGCGCAACAGAACCGTAACCACCTCCAGTGGGGCCGTGTCCTGCCGGTAGGGTTGGATCCATGAGTGCACCCATTGACCTGCAGGCCACGTTCATCCCCAACGACGGCGAATTCTTCCGCGTGAAGCTCGCCCTGGAAATCGCCATCGACGAGGTCGTGAACGAGCCCGGCTGCATCCGCTATGAACTGACCGAGGCCACCGAGGAAAAGCTCGTCCTCACGGAGCGCTGGGAATCCGAGGAACTCCTTGAGAAGCACTCCAAGGGCATCGCTGTCCAGGACCTGAACGAGTCCCTCAGCGCCTTGCTGGCTGAGCCCGTCAAGCTCGAACGGCTCTGATCGCCGCAATACAGCGAAAACGCCTTAAAGCCTCGAGGTCGCCGGAAATTTCCGGCGACCTCGGTGCGTTTCCGGCGATTTCGATGATTCCAACCGCCGCTCGTTCTTAGTTTTCCTGCGCCTCGGCACGCGCTTTGGCAACGTGGGCGTGGACTTCTTCCATATCCAGACCCTTCACGGCTTCAATGACCTGCTCAAGCTGCTGGCCGTTGAGGGCCCCGGGCTGCGAGAAGACCAGGACCTTTTCGCGGAAAGCCATGAGCGTGGGGATGGAGGTGATCCCGGCTTCGGCGGCCAGTTGCTGCTCGGCCTCGGTATCCACCTTCGCGAACACGACGTCGGCGTGCTTGTCCGAAGCTGCCCCGTACGTGGGCGCGAACTGGCGGCACGGGCCGCACCAGGCAGCCCAGAAATCCACCAGGACAATATCGTTGTCCTCGATGGTCGATGCGAACTGTTCTCCAGTGATGTCAACTGTAGCCATGGTTCCACGGTACGCGACCCTGCCCGCTAAGTCCCGTGGACTGCCGCCCTGTTCGCTTCCCGCGTTACCGGGAATAAAGAACGGTTTCCCCTACTTGCCCAACACGTACTTCAGTGCGGACGCATAGAGCGGCGCCACCTTGTTGTGGCCGGTCTGGTTCATGTGGGTGTCATCGAGGTAGTTCCCTGCGGCTCCCGCAATGGTCGCCGTGCCGGCCATGGAAATCCGCGGCCACCCGCGAAGGGCAGCTTCACGGGTGACGAGGCCATCCACCCACCGGCGTTGGGCGTGGTTGGAGTCATACCGTGACAGCACGCCATTGATCAGGATGGTGCTGCGGGGGTACTTTCGCCGGAGTTCGTCCCACAGCCGGTTGGCCTGGGACAGGATGGCTGCATCCGTGGCGCCGATCCTGGCGTCATTGCCGCCCAGTGTCACCACCACCAGCCCGGGGTTGCCCTGCGGCAGGAGGATCCGGTCCTGCGCCAGCGCATCAGTCGCGGAGCCACCCCCGACGGCGGGACTTCCGGAAACGTAGCCGAGCCCACCAATACTGCGGACTACTTGGCGCGGGTACCCGGCCCCGCGGGCACCTTGCTCGCCCCAGGAATCAAGGTCCAGTTGGGAGTCACCCAGGAAAACCACAGTGGATGCGTCAACGGCCTCGGCCGAGTACAGCTCCTCCGTAGCGTCGTTCCAGATGGTTTCCAGCTTCTGGAAGGCCACATGGGTTCCCCGGCCGTCCGTCCAGGTATCGCGGACGGGCCAGCCGAACTCGCCGGGGTTGGCGGACCACACTTTATAGGTGGGGTGTCCAACGATCCGCGCACCGGTGGACGGCCCCCACACCAGCCAGCCGTTGACGAACTGCTGGACGAGTCCGCCGGCACGCGGAAGCTTGTCCGTGAGCGGGAGCCCCAACTGCCCGGCCGCTCCGCCCAGCGAGTTGTAACGGTTGTGGACATCGCCGTGGGTGGTGGAATGCGCCCCCGTCGCCGCGGACCAGTAGACCGTGCCGCCCTGGAAGAGTTGGTAGACAAAGGCGTTTTGCCGGACTTCCTCACCCACCGGATAACCGAGGGCCCCGTTTTGGCCTCCCGTGGAGGACCAGTAGCTCCGGATGGCACCGGTCAATGCCCGCGCACCGGTGGCCGGCGACCAGGTTATCGTTCCGCCCTGGTACTGCTGGGATGAGCCGCCAGCCTTCAGGCCCAGGGCTTCATCCGTGGCGGGGTACCCCAGCTCGCCTTCTTCCATCCCGGCTTTCCGCCAACGTTCACGGATGGCGCCCATGGATGGATGTGCCCCGGTGGCCGGCGACCACACCACAAAGCCTCGTTCAAAAGCCTGCCAGGCGCCACCGTCGCGCAGTCCCGTACTTTCCCCGGTGACCGGGTAGCCCAGGTAACCGGTTTCAAAGCCGGCACGTCCCCAGGCCAGATGAATGGATCCGCTGGTCCGCTGCGCACCTGTTCCCGGCGAGTACGTGATGGCGCCCCGTTCATACGTCTGCTTGGACCCTCCGTTGCGCAGCCCAGTGGTGGTGTCGGTCTTTGGATAGCCGTGAAAACCGGAAGGTCCGCCCGCAGCCCACCAGGACGTACGTACCGGTCCGTTGACCACAACACGCGCTCCTGTGCGTGCGGACCAGGCGATGTCGCCGCCGGCAAACCGCTGCACGCAACCGCTGGCGCTTCCGCTGCCGGAACATTCCTCGGCACTGGTGGGGCGGAGCAGCACGCTTCGTGCCCACGCGCTGGTGTTGTACAGGTTGCCGATCGCACCAGAAAGGGGCGGCGTCGAGGTCTCCGCCGGAACAGTCAGCGGGACTGAAGCTTGGACGGGAGTGCTGAGGGCGGGAACGGCTTGCGCGGGAAGTGCCGCACCCAGAGCGGCAGGAACCAGCAGCGCCATGGCTACCGTACCCAGACACCAAGCCCGCACCGGCCCCACGTCCGTCTTGTTAAAGCCCACTTCGCCAACCCCCACCTGCTGCCCCGTCAATAACGCTGAGGCAAGTATCTGCGACGCCGGCACACTCAACACCGGCGACCCATCCAATGGTGTCACATCGTTATGACCAAGCCACTTGATCGCCATTGAACAGGTGTTTAGTGTTTGAAACATGCGTTCAAGCGCAGAGGATCTCACCACCCGGGCCCGCATCCGCGACGCCGCCATCGGACTGTTCGGCCGCGATGGATTCGCCCGCGCCACGGTCCGGGCAGTCGCCTCACTGGCCGGGGTCAGCCCGGGCCTGGTCATCCACCATTTCGGCAGCAAGGAAGGCCTCCGCGCCGCTTGCGACCAGCACGTCCTCGCCCAAACAGCCAGCCAGGGCCGCGAGAAGACCCACCCAGGATCAACACGCCAACTGATCCAGGACTACCTCAACAACCCGGAACATTACGCCCAGGAGATCGCCTACATCCGCCAATCATTGAGTGACGAGTCGGATGCCGGCGATGCCTTCTTTGATGCTGTCGTGAGGCAAACAGAGGACATCATCAACGCCGGCATCACGGCAGGAACCATCCGGAAGTTCGACGACGTCCGGTCCACCGCCGTCGTGATTTCCTCCAACAGCCTGTCCATCCTCATGCTGGGCAGGCACCTCTCAAGGACGCTGGGCGAAGTGACTCCGGAACCCCACGGAATCGGGCCCGGGTTGCTGCGGCAACTCACGCTGCCTGCCCTGGAGATCTACACCCACGGTTTCTATACCGATTCGCGCTTCCTTGACGCAGCCCGCGACGCTTTGCAGCAAGAGACCATCAACCACGGAAGGGAGCATGCCCCGTGACCCAGGCAATCGTCGTCGAGGGGTTGCGCAAGAAGTTCGGTCACCGCGAGGTCCTGCATGGACTGGATTTTGCAGTGGAAGCCGGGACGGTGTTCGGCGTGATCGGGCCCAACGGCGCCGGCAAGACCACCACCATGCGCTGCCTGCTGGACATCATCCGGCCCAGCGCGGGTTCCATCTCGGTGCTCGGACAACATCCCCGCAGCGCGGGCACCTCCCTCCGCCGCAGGATCGGATACCTCCCCGGCGAGCTCCACTTGGAGAACCGCACCACCGGCCGCCGCACTCTGGAGCACTTCGCCGCCATCAGCGGGCCCGTGGACCCTCACCACGTCAACGACCTCGCTGACCGCCTGAACCTGGATCTGGACCGCCAAACGCGGAAACTCTCCAAAGGCAACAAACAGAAGCTGGGGTTGCTGCAGGCCTTCATGCACCAACCCGAACTCCTGGTGCTGGACGAACCAACCAGTGGCCTCGACCCCTTGGTCCAACAGGTTTTTCATGCCATGGTCCGCGAGGCAGTGGCGGCAGGCGCCACGGTGTTCCTCAGTTCCCACGTCCTCAGCGAAGTCCAACAAGCAGCCGACGCCGTCGCCATCCTCCGCGACGGCGAAATCGTCACCGTGTCCACGGTGGAGGCCCTGAGGATGGCGGCCGTCAGGCAACTCCGGTTCAACAGCACCGGTACCGCAGCGAACGACGTCGGGGCACTGCTGGCCCGGGTGCCGGGCGTCGCCAACGTGGCGGTGCGGGAGCTCCCTGCCGACGGCCACGCCGCCGGGACAGTGGTGGCCACGGCAACGCTTTCCGGACACGTCAAGCCCTTGGTCCAGGAGTTGGCGCGACTGGACCTGACAGACCTCGTCCTTGAAGAACCAGACCTCGAAGAGGCCGTGCTGACCTTGTACACCGGAAGCGCCGGCACCGAACCCGCTGCTGGCAAGGGCGCTGCCGGTTCGGCCGACTCTCCCCGTCGCGCGGAAGGAGCGCACCGTGCCTAGGATCCTGCCCCTCTTCACCAAGTCCCTGACCGATTCCTGGCGCTCCACGCTGGCTTGGGCGTTGGGCCTGGCGGCGGCGTGCATGCTGTACCTGCCGCTCTACCCCTCGATCGGCGGCAGCGCGCAGATGCAGGACCTGATCAACGCGCTTCCCGCCGAGATGACCAAAGCCCTGAACTACGATCAGATCACATCAGGCCCCGGCTACACCCAAGCCACCCTGTTCGGCCTGATCGGCTTCCTGCTGATGTCCATGGCCTCCATTGGCTGGGGCGCGGCAGCAGTGGGAGGAGACGAAGAATCGGGGCTGTTGGAGCTGACTCTCGCACACAGCGTGACCCGCGTGCAGGTGGTACTGGAACGCGCCCTCGCCATCGTGGTTCGGATCGCATTCCTTTCCGTCCTCGTCTTCCTGATGGTGCTGGGACTGAACGGACCGGCGCAACTGGGTATCGACGTCGGACATCTCGCCGGAGCGGTGCTGCTGTTCGCCGCTCTCGCCCTGCTCAGCGGGACTGCTGCGCTCTTCGCCGGTGCGCTGAGCGGCAGGAAGGTGTACGGGATCGCTGCGGGCGCCGCAGTGGCTGTCCTCGGTTACGTATTCAACGCTGTGGGACGGCAAAGTCCCGACGTTGAGTGGTTGCTGAACCTTTCGCCGTACCACTGGGCGTATGGCAATTCCCCGGTAGCCAACGGCGCTGATTGGGGAGCTACCGCGGGTCTATACGGTATCTCGGCTGTACTTGTTGTGCTGGGAGCAGTGGCGCTGCGACACCGCGATGTGGGTGTCTAGCTCCAGACGTGCGGGGCGGGGCGACGCGCTCCGGGGAGCGCATTGTTCTCGCGCCACTCGTGGATCCATTCGGGCAACTCAAGGCCTGCTGGAGGCGCACCGAACTCGGCGATGATTTCTTCCTGGGTGACGGGCTTGCCCTTGGCTACCAGTCGCGTGGCAATGTGCGCCCGGGCGTAGATCTCACCGTCCACCACCATCCGCTGTTCAAAGTAGATGGCCTTGGTATCCAGGCCGATAATGCGCGTCTCAATGGTGTAGCGCTGCCACAGTTGCAGGGACTTGCGGAAAGCGATGGTTTCGCCGGCGGCCACCGGACTCCACCCCTTCTTGCGCATCTTGGCCCAAATGCCACTGCGGACCATGAGGTCGAAGCGGCCGAGGTCCATCAGCGAAAAGTACATGCCGTTGTTGACGTGCATGGCAATGTCGATGTCCGTCGGCAGCACTTTCAGGGGGAGGGAGGACTCCTCCCAGACACCCAGCGGCGAGCGCTTGGAGGAGGTGAACAGCAGCATGAGGGTGCGAAGAAGCAGACGCATGCCCACAATGTTACCCGTGGGTAACTTCCTGCGGTAGGCGTGGACCGCATGATGGACAGGCCGGTAGTCCATGACCTGCTTTATGTCCAACGTTTGCACTAACGTTTACCGCTGGTTCATCAAAGCCATGCAGAATATCTGAAACTCATCTGATGAATGACCATACAAGGGGGACTCTTTGAGCACGCTGCAAACCACCAGGCCGCAGGGCCAGGTCTGGCCCGAACTTTCACGCCACCAGAACGTTGTCCTCCAAGACGCCCGCGGCAACCGCATCGAGGGAACCATCGACGGCATGACCGAGGACCGCAGCACGCTGTGGATCCAGCTCAAGGGCGGCCTCGGCAGGCAGTTGATCCACCACCTCGACGGATACTGGCTGGAGACGCCCGCCGCCTGATCCTGCACGGTGCAGGCTCGTCCTGTTCGGGCTCGTCCTTGAGTCCCGTCCGGCTGGGGCGCCTGCGGTGGCTAGTATTCCCCTATGACACAAGCGCGATACCGGGACCTGGTGGAATGGCCCCTCATGGGCACAGCACTGATTTTCCTCACTGCCTATGCATGGCAGGTCATCGGCAAGGTGAACGGCACCGCTGCGGTGCCATTCGAGATTGTCCTCTGGATTACCTGGGGCATCTTCGCGCTGGACTACTTCGTCAACCTCTGGCTTGCCGAAGACAGGATGCGGTGGTTCCTCTGGAACCTGCACGAACTCCTGATCGTGGTGCTCCCCTTCTTCCGGCCCTTGCGGCTGCTGCGGTTGGTCACTTTGCTGTCCGTTCTCCAGCGCACCGTGGGCGAAACTCTACGCGGGCGGGTTGCCACCTACGTGGCAGGAGCTGCGGCGATGCTCATCCTCATCGGCGCACTGGCCGTACTGGATGTCGAACAGAACGACCCCGCCGCCAAGATCCTCAATTTCGGTGACGCCGCCTGGTGGGCCGTCACCACCATCACCACCGTTGGCTACGGAGACCTGTATCCCGTGACCCCCATCGGCAGGATCGTAGCCGCGGCCCTCATGATGAGCGGCATCGCGGTGCTGGGTATTGTCACAGCATCCATCGCTTCCTGGCTGGTTCAACGGATTGAGGAGAACGCAGAGGGGGTGGCAGCGGCAGCGGAGGTGAAGGCCGCCGCAGCCGAGGAACCCGTTCGCGCGGAGATGGCTGACCTGGTGACCGAGATCGCGGCCCTGCGGATGGAGATCGCCGAACTCCGGGAGGCCACGGTGGTTAGGCAGACCACGGAATTGGGGCGGGGGCGCGAGGTATAGGCGCGGCGTCCCGCTCGATCCCGTACCGACACCACCTACTTTGAGAGCCCAGATGCCATGACACGCCCTGTATTGCGGCGAGTCGCCGGGTAGCTTCGGTCAAAGTGGGTGGTGGCGGCACGGCCGGTCCCGCGCTCGCTCGAATCCCCCGCCGCGCACGGGCGAGCCGGGCGAACAACTGCCGGATCCCACGGCAGGGATCCGGCGCAGGGAACTCGCTGGACACACAAAAAATCCCCGGAACCAGTGGTTCCGGGGATTTTCTTTGGGTGGCAGATGAGGGATTCGAACCCCCGTAGGCGTTGCCAGCTGATTTACAGTCAGCCCCCTTTGGCCGCTCGGGTAATCTGCCGAACTTCAAAAGAAGATCACTTCCGGAGACCGTTTCTTTTAGATCCGGTAACCGAAGGCAGAGACAACCTTACAGAACTTTCTGCGAAGAATCTAATCGAGGGAAAACGCCCGGGATTTAGCGGTATGTCAGACTTCCCCGAGGATCCGGCCGGCGAGTTTCGCTTCGAACTTCTCGGCCTGCTCGGCGGTGATCTGGTTGAGTTGCACGGCCCGCAGCAGGTCAGCGTGCACTCCGTCCATGCGCGCGGTGGCATCGGGTACCGGGCTCAGGACGATCGAAGCGGCAACAGCCGCGGCCGCAACAGCACTGGCTGCGGCAACTGCAGCCGTGCCAAGGGAGCCCGCTGCTGCAGACGCGGATTTACTGATGGACTGGACGGCCTTGCTGCTCATGCTGATCCTCCACTATGCGTTCTTCCAACTGGTACAACTCTCAACCGGCAGCCTCAGTTCCAACCTTGCATGTGCTGTGAGCGAACTGTGAATGCGCTCCACAGCCCCAAGCAGCACCTTCCGTACTAGGCTGGATGCCAGACCAACCCGCCCTCACAGGGCCCCCAACCTAAGGAGAGTCATGGCAGGCGAATCCACATTCGACGTCGTCAGCAAGGTAGACAAGCAAGAGGTCGCCAACGCACTGAACCAGTCCCAGAAGGAAATCGCGCAGCGATACGACTTCAAGGGCGTTGGCGCGGAGATCGACTTCAGCGGCGAGAAGATCCTCATGAAGGCCAATTCCGAGGACCGCGTCCTTGCGGTCCTGGATGTTTTCCAGTCCAAGCTGATCAAGCGCGGCATCTCGTTGAAGTCCCTGGAACAGGGCGAGCCCTTCCCCTCCGGCAAGGAATTCCGCCTGGAGTGCACCATCAAGGAAGGCATTGCCCAGGACATCGCCAAGAAGATCAACAAGATCATCCGCGATGAAGCCCCCAAGTCCGTCAAGTCCCAGATCCAGGGCGACGAACTCCGCGTGACCTCCAAGTCCCGTGACGACCTTCAGGAAACCATGAACATCCTGAAGAAGTTCGAAGAGGCCGACCTGCAGTTCGTGAACTTCCGCAGCTAGTCCCAGTGCCGTCCGAAAGGCCGGTGTGCAGCCCCACCCAAGGGCCTGCACACCGGCTTTTTGCTGCCCGGGAATACGGACAACACCAAGACCACGGGCGCCACGGATGGTCCCATCCAGGTCAGTCCGGCAGGCGGCTACATCGGCGACGGGCTGTTCGCGTAGTCCGGGCGTGACCGCTTCACTGTGAACCTAGGAAAGCGGGCGGCCGGCCATCCGCTCCAAGCGGCTGATCCGTTCCTTCATGGGCGGGTGGGTGGAGAACATCCGCCGCATGCCGCCGCCACGGAACGGGTTGGCGATCATGAGATGCGACGCGTTGACGAGCTTCTGGTCCTGCGGGAGCGGCAGCTGGGTGACGCCGGACTCGATCTTGCGCAGGGCTGAGGCGAGTGCCAGCGGATCGCCGGTGAGCTCGGCGCCGTCCTCATCGGCGTCGTACTCCCTCGTGCGGGAGATGGCCATCTGGATGAGCGAAGCCGCGAACGGCGCCAGCAATGCCATGGCGATGGTGGCCAGCGGGTTGGCGTTGCGCCGGTCCCCGCTGCCGAAGATCAGCAGCATCTGCCCCACGGAGGTGATGACTCCGGCCACGGCAGCAGCCACCGACGAGGTCAGGATGTCGCGGTTGTACACGTGCATCAGTTCATGCCCCAGCACTCCCCTGAGCTCGCGGGCGTCCAGCAGGTGCAGGATCCCTTCGGTGCAGCACACGGCGGCGTTTTTGGGGTTGCGGCCGGTGGCAAAGGCGTTGGGGGTCATGGTGGGCGACAGGTAGATCCGCGGCATTGGCTTGTTGGCCCTGACGGAGAGCTCACGAACGATCTGGTACAGATGAGGAGCCTGGGATTCGGTCACCGGGTAGGCGGCCATGGACCGGATGGCGATCTTGTCGCTGTTCCAGTATCCGTAGGCGGTGGTGCCCACGCCGATCAACGCCATGATCCAGATGGGCGTCGTGCTGCGCGTTCCCGCTGCGATGAGGGCGCCCAAACCCAACAACACCGCCCACAGCACGCCGAACAGTGCCGCCGTCTTGAGTCCATTGTTGTGTTTGTGCACTGTTGTTCTTGCCTCTTCCTTCGGCTCCAGCAGGGGTTCTGTACGGATTAACGCCGACGCCGGCCGTCGTGTTCCGCTCCCAGCCTACGGTGGTGGGGTGACCGGCACTGCTACGGCACCGGATGTTTGGCATCGTAGGCAACGAACCCGGGCTGAAGGCGCGAAGCCAGCCACGCCAGGACGATGCAGAGGAGTCCGCCCATAAGCAACACTCCGCCTTCGCTGAGGAACTGTGTGACACCGCCGGCCAGCATGTCCCCCACGCGTGGACCGCCCGCCACCACCACAATGAAGACTCCCTGCAGCCTGCCCCGCAGGTGATCCGGTGTGGCCGATTGGAGGATGGTGGTGCGGAAAACGGCGCTGACAGAATCCGAAATGCCGGCCAGGGCACAGCAGAGGGCTGCTGGGACCAGCCAGGGGGTGACGCCCTCGCGGCCGGAATCGCCGGCGAGCAGCACCACCAGCCCAAAGCCGGCAATGGAGGCTCCCCAACCCACCACGGACCACACCACGGCGCTGCCTTGTTTGCGTACCCGGCCCAGCGGCCCGGAAAACAGGCCGGCAAGGAACGCGCCGACGGCTGTCGAGGCAAGAAGTATGCCCACTGTGGCTTCGCCTCCGCCGATCATGACCGCACCGATGGCAGGCATCAGAGCACGCGGTTGGGCGCAGATCATGGCGATGAGGTCGATGATGAAGGTCATGCGGACGTTGGGGCGGGTACCCAGGAAGCGGAACCCTTCCACCACTGATCGCAGCCCGGGCCGCACGGCATCCTTGGACGGCGGCAATGGAGGAAGCTTGAAGAGGCCCCAGAGGGCAAACGTAAAGCTGATGACATCGATGGTGTAGGTCCAGCCGAAGCCGATGGTAGCCACCAGAACCCCGGCCAGGAGTGGTCCGGCAGTCATGGACAGGCCGAACGTCAGCATGCTCAGGGCGTTGGCTGCAGGGAGCAGGTCCTTGCGGACCAGCAACGGAATGATGGCGCTGCGGGCGGGACCGTTGATGCCCTGCGCTCCACTTTGGATGGCCACCAGTGCGTAGAGGATCCAGATGTTGCCGATCTCCAGCCATGCCTGCAGGGCGAGCCCTGCGGTGGTCGCCCACAGGACGAGGGAGGCGATGATGGCCACTTTGCGGCGGTCATAGGCGTCCGAAATGGACCCGCCGTAGAGTCCGGCGATCACCAACGGGACCAGCGCAAAGATGCCCAGGAGTCCCACGTAGAAGCTCTCCTGGGTGAGCCGGTAGACCTCCAAGCTGACAGCCACCAAGGTCAGTTGGGTACCGATGGCAGCCACCGATGCGCCCAGCCAGAGCCGTCGGAAGGCCGGACTCTCCTTCAGCGGGGTGATGTCTGCCAGTAGTTTCGCCACCGTCCTACCTTAAACGAGCCTTCCGCCGCCTGCCCGCCACCCCCACCTGCGCTCTCCCGCCTACACCCCTCCCACCTGCGGCCCCCAGCTTGGTAGGCTCACCCGGGGGAAGGAGTTGACATGGTCGCATCGCGACAATTGCTGTACCGTTCGGCCTTTTGGGAGATCGCCAGGCCACGTCACCCCCTCACCGCCGGGCATGTGCTGATCAGGCTCTCGGACCCCTCAACAGAGTTCGCACACCCGTCAGCCGCCGACTGGCTCTTCTGCCACGGCCTGGTCCGTGCCGCTTTGGCCGACGTCCTGGGCGCCACCCGGTGCGCCATCATGTTTGCCCACCAATGGCACCCCTTGGGTTCAGCCATCGGGGAGCCGGTGGCGGAATCGTCAACGCCCACCTTCCACCTCTTCGGGCGATGGGACGGAGAAACCACGACGCCGGCACACCAGCTTTCGCTTCCGGCGCACCGCCGGAAGGGCGAACCGGACCACGATATGGAAGCCACCGACGCAGCCATGCGTGAGGCACTGCGGCTGGCCCGGCCGGAGACTATGGTGGGCTCCGACGCTGCGGCCAGTGCCGCCGTCGAGCCTGTTTCCGGTACCGGTCCGCTGGTCCGGGCCGTGGACGCTGGACCACGCCACACCGTCCTGGAAACTGTCAGGAAGCTGGCAGCCATCAGCGAGGTCCGTCCGGCAGAGTTGTTGGCGATCGGTGCAGCCTTGGCCGCACTTCCCGTCCCCGGAGGTTTCAGTGGATTCAGTTGTGTTGCCTTGGAAGGCGAAGAGCCTGGAGCTCCGTTGCGGGTCCATGCCCTGGGCCGGTCAGCTGCCGAAGACGTCAACCCCTTGGAGGGCCTCTTAAATTTGCCTGAAGTTAGCCTTGCCTTATTGTGAACTCCTCAAAATAAGTGTTTCAATGAATGCATGACAGATCACACCGCCGAGCAAGCAGAATGGGCAGCCGCCCTGCATGCCCACGGCCGGCGTGTGACCAAACAGCGGCTGGCAGTGCTCGCCGCAGTCCAGCACCATCCGCATTCTCCGGCAGAAGGCATTCTTGCCGCTGCGCGCAAAGAGCTTCCTGAACTGACGGCGCAGTCCGTTTACGTAGTGCTCAGCGACCTCACGGACCTGCAGATGCTGCGCCGCTTCGAGCCCCCGCACTCCCCCGCGCTCTACGAAACCCGGGTGGGTGACAACCACCATCACGCCGTGTGCATCAGCTGCGGCAAGGTGGAGGACGTGGATTGCGCCGTGGGCCACGCACCGTGCCTCACCCCGCATTGGGATGAGAATTCCAAGCCCATGACCATCCAGATCGCAGATGTCCTCTATCAAGGCGTCTGCCAGGACTGCCAGTCCAAACAACAGCTTCCCGTAACTTCCGTAACTCAGAAATAAGAAAAAAGGAGAACAATGACTGCTATTTCAACAACCCAGTCAGGTGCACCCGTTACCTCCGACGCGCACTCCAAGTCCGTCGGCGCTGACGGTGCCATCATCCTCACCGACCACTACCTGGTGGAGAAGCTCGCACAGTTCAACCGCGAGCGTGTCCCGGAGCGTGTAGTGCACGCCAAGGGTGGCGGCGCTTTCGGTACGTTCAAGACCACCTCGGACGTTTCGGCCTACACCAAGGCAGCCTTCCTGCAGCCGGGCACCGAGACGGACATGCTGATCCGTTTCTCCTCCGTTGCGGGCGAGAACGGTTCTCCCGACACTTGGCGCGACCCCCGCGGTTTCGCCGTGAAGTTCTACACCTCCGAGGGCAACTACGACCTCGTTGGCAACAACACCCCCGTCTTCTTCATCCGCGACGGCATCAAGTTCCCGGACTTCATCCACTCCCAGAAGCGCCTCCCGGGCAGCCACCTGCGTGACGCTGACATGCAGTGGGACTTCTGGACCCTCTCCCCCGAGTCCGCCCACCAGGTCACCTGGCTCATGGGCGACCGCGGCCTCCCGGCTTCCTGGCGTGAAATGCAGGGCTACGGCTCGCACACCTACCAGTGGATCAACGCCGCCGGCGAGCGTTTCTGGGTCAAGTACCACTTCAAGTCCAACCAGGGCGTCAAGACCATCACCGGCGACCAGGCTGAGCAGCTGGCCGGCTCGGATGCGGACTTCTACATCCGCGACCTCCAGGAAAACATCGCCGACGGCAACTTCCCCTCCTGGGAACTGCACGTCCAGGTCATGCCTTACGAGGACGCCAAGACGTACCGCTTCAACCCGTTCGACCTCACCAAGGTGTGGCCGCACTCCGACTACCCGCTGATCCACGTGGGCACCATGGAGCTGAACAAGAACCCGGAGAACTACTTCGCGCAGATCGAGCAGGCCACCTTCGCGCCGTCGAACTTCGTTCCGGGTATTGCCGCTTCGCCGGACAAGATGCTGCAGGCCCGCATCTTCTCCTACGCCGACGCACACCGTTACCGCGTGGGCACCAACCACGCCCAGATTCCGGTGAACCAGCCCAAGAACCAGGTCAACAACTACAGCCAGGATGGCCAGGGTCGTTTCCTGTTCAACTCCCCCTCCACCCCGGTGTACGCACCGAACTCTGTTGGTGGCCCGGCTGCTGTTGAGCCCACCTCACCGGCCGGTGGCTGGGAGAACGACGGCGAGCTCACCCTCTCCGCCCACACCCTGCACGCTGAGGACGACGACTTCGGCCAGGCCGGTACCCTGTACCGCGAGGTCTACGACGACGCTGCCAAGGCCCGCCTCCTGGAAACCATCACCGGTGCCGTTGGCGGCGTGAAGAACGCCGACATCAAGGAACGCGCCATCCAGTACTGGACCAACGTTGACTCCGAGCTCGGCGCCAAGCTCCGCGCCAACCTCGGTGCAGGCCAGACCGAGTCCGACGCCGAAGCAGCCAACAAGCTCTAAGCGTCTTTGCTCTACTGCATTTCCTGATCACCCCGCTGCGGATCTCCGCGGCGGGGTGATCTTTTTGTTTTCCACATAGCCTCCGTTGGCTATGGCTGGGCCGGTAGTGGCGTCCCTAGGATCCTTCCATGAGCACATTCGAAGGCATCACTACTGCCGCATTCCGCTTTTACGCTGAGCTTGAAGAGAACAACAACCGTGAGTGGTGGCTGGAGCATAAAACAACGTACGACGCCGAGGTCAGGGAGCCGCTGTCAGCTCTCCTTTCAGAGTTGGAACCGCAGTTCGGGCCAGCCAAGATCTTTCGCCCTCACCGGGACGTCCGCTTCTCCCAGGACAAGTCGCCGTACAAGACAGCCCAAGGGGCCTTTGCCGCCACCCAGGAAGGCGTCGGCTACTACGTCCAGATCAGCGCGGATGGCCTGCTGATCGGCGGAGGTTACCACTCCCACACTCCGGCGCAGCTGGCGCGATTCCGGGCCGCAGTGGACGCTCCGGACAGTGGATTGGAGCTCCAGGGAATCGTTGACGCGGTGGCAGCGTCAGGCTTCGCCATTGAGGGCGAGAAACTCAAGACCGTTCCACGTGGTCTGGACAAAGACCATCCACGCGCTGAGCTGCTCAAGCACAAGTCCTTATCAGCGAGCGTAGAGGTGGGTCAGCCGGAGTGGCTGTCCACTCCCGCAGCCCGTAACGAGATTGCTGCCCGGTGGGAAGTGCTGAGGCCGCTGGTGGAATGGGTCGGTCAGCATGCCGCGCCGTAATTGCGCTGGTGTTGGCGGGAACGCGCAAAAGCGCCCGGAAACCGATGGTTCCCGGGCGCTTCACGGAGCGACTTCTGGAGCTGATGAGTGCAGCTGTCTGACAAGCTGCCGCGATTGGTTTAGACCTTCGTGTAGCTGTCTTCGTCCTCGTCGCCGTCGACCTGGCGGCTTTCGGGAGCACCGTTCACGGAGGCCTTGGCCGCAGCGAATTTCTCGTTCAGCCGTGAGTGGCGCTGGCCGTAGGCAAAGTAGATGCCCATGCCAATGACCAGCCAGATCGCGAAGAAGATCCAGGTTTCAACAGCAAGGTTGGTCATGAGGTAGAAGCAGAGCACTGCGGAGACCCACGGCAGGACCTTGCCGAACGGGACACGGAAGGCGGGCTTGAGATCAGGACGCTTCTTACGCAGCACCAGGATGCCCAAGCTCACCATCACGAACGCAGAGAGCGTTCCGATGTTGATCATTTCCTCGAGCAAGTCCACCTTGGTGACACCCGCCACCACAGCCACCGCTGCGCCACAGATGATCTGCAGACGGGCCGGCGTGGAACGCTTTTCGCTGGTCTTGGACAGTGAGCGCGGCAGGAGTCCGTCGCGGCTCATGGCAAGCACCACACGGGACAGGCCCATGAGCAGCACCATGATCACGGTGGTCAGGCCCACCAGGGAGCCGAACGCGATGACCTTGGCAGCATCCGTGTTGCCCACGGCCTCGAAAGCTGTGGTCAGGGTGGGGTTCTTCACCTCGGCCAATTGCGTGTAGGAAACCATGCCAGTCAGCGCAAGGGAGACCAGGATGTACAGCAGCGTCACTACGGCAAGGCCACCGAAGATGCCCCGGGGAAGGGTCTTCTGCGGGTTCTTGACCTCTTCTGCGGAGGTTGCCACGACGTCGAAGCCGATGAAGGCGAAGAAGACCAGGGCTGCGCCGGCGAAGACGCCCAGGGTTCCATACTGGGCCGGAGCGGCGCCCGTGAGGAAGCCGAAGAAGGACTGCTTCATAACGTCCGCAGCACCGGAGTCGGTGGGCTCGGAGGCAGGAATGAACGGGGTGTAGTTGGAGAACTTCACGTAGCTGAAGCCAACCACAATCACGAACAGCACCACGGCGATCTTGATCAGCGTGAAGACGTTGCCGACGCGGGCGGACAACTTTGTCCCCAGCACCAGCAGCACGGTGAAGATCGCAACAATGAGGAACGCACCCCAGTAGAGGTCAACGCCGGCTACCTGGATTGATGGTGGCATCTCCACGCCCATCAGGCCAAAGACCGTACTGAGGTAGATGCCCCAGTACTTGGCGATCACAGCGGCTGCGGTAAAGAGTTCAAGGATGAGGTTCCAGCCGATGATCCACGCGAGGACCTCGCCCATGGTGGCGTACGTGAACACGTAGGCAGAGCCTGCCACGGGGATCGCTGTGGCGAATTCGGCGTAGCACATGATGGCCAAAGCACACGTGACAGCGGCGATGGCGAAGGAGATGGTGACGGCCGGGCCGGCAAAATTTGCAGCAGCCTTGGCGCCGACCGAGAAGATCCCGGCGCCGACAGCAACGGCGACGCCCATGATCATGAGGTCCCAGGTGCTCAGGCTGCGCTTGAGCTTGCGACCGGGTTCGTCAGCATCGGCGATCGACTGCTCGATCGATTTGGTCCTGAAAATGTTCATAAAAATGCCACATTCTGGATGGGAGTGGTATAGGACTCATCAAGAATAGTGTCCGGCCAATGGACGGCCATATTTATCCCAAATAGTGAGACGAACCATGAAACCCCGTGACAGGAGTGACTGGTGTGACGGGGACGCATTGCCCCCGTCACACCAGTCAGGTGCCTCTAAACGCTTGGTACGTCCCAGTCCATGAGGGTGGAACGAATCAGGAACCGTTTGCCCTCAGGTGATTCCACCGAGAATCCACTCCCACGGCCGGCCACTACATCCACGGTCAAATGGGTGTGGGACCAGTAGTTGAACTGCTCTTTGGACATCCAAAACCCGAGCGGCTGCGGCTCCCCTTCGGCTCCGATGTCGAACGTGCCCAGGAGGACGTCGGAATCACCGGTCAGGAACTCCCCTGCCGGGAAGCACATGGGGGCAGACCCGTCGCAGCAGCCGCCCGACTGATGGAACATGAGCGGCCCGTGCTGCTTCCAGAGCTTGCGGAGCAATTCCACGGACACCGCGGTGAGCGCCACCCGGGAGAAATTCTCCCCGGGCAGCGTCACCGCGGCTTCCAAGCTGACGTTGTTCATCAGAACTTCAGCACCACACGGCCGTCGATCTTGGCGTGCTTCATCTCGTCAAGAACCGCGTTGACTTCGGAGAGTTCCCTGGTTGAGACCGTCGGCTTGATCTTTCCCTGGGCGTAGAACTCCAGTGCCTCCTCAAGATCCTGGCGTGTTCCCACGATGGAACCGCGGACCGTGAGTCCCTTGAGGACGATCTCGAAGATCGGCGCAGGGAAGTCTCCTGGTGGCAACCCGTTGAAGACGATCGTTCCGCCACGACGAGCCATACCGATCGCTTGTCCAAAGGCCGACGGATGCACAGCCGTCACCAGGACTCCGTGGCAACCGCCGGTTTCCCGCTGAATGACTTCCGCCGGATCCTCGTGCAGCGCGTTGACCGTCAGTTCGGCGCCGTGCTCGCGGGCCAGAGCCAGCTTGTCGTCGGCAATGTCCACGGCAACCACGCGAAGCCCCATGGCCACCGCGTACTGCACGGCGATGTGCCCCAAGCCGCCGATGCCGGAGATGGTGACCCACTGGCCAGGCCTGGTCTCTGTCATTTTCAGGCCCTTGTAGACAGTCACGCCGGCACACAGCACCGGCGCCACTTCCACCGGGTCCGAGCCTTCGGGAATCCGCGCCGCAAAACGTGTATCCACCAGCATGTACTCGCCGAACGAGCCGTCTACGCTGTAGCCGCCGTTCTCCTGCGACTCGCACAGGGTTTCCCACCCGGTCCGGCAGTACTGGCAGTCTCCGCAGGCAGACCACAGCCAGGCATTGCCCACCAACTGGCCAATGGCAACGTCTGTGACGCCTTCGCCCAAGGCCACGACTTCTCCCACACCCTCATGGCCCGGGATAAACGGCGGCGTCGGCTTGACTGGCCAGTCGCCTTCGGCGGCGTGCAGATCGGTATGACATACCCCCGACGTGATGAGACGGACCAGCGCCTGGCCGGGACCCGGCGTCGGGCGTTCCACTTCCTTGATCTCGAGGTCGGTACCGAACTTGGTGACGACTGCAGCTTGCATGGTTGTCATTGACGATCTCCTTTGATCCGTACGAATGGTGGGAGTTTTTGTACAGCTGATGCCCCTAAAACCACTCCAGAAGGGCATCTGCTGTACAAAAACTCTTAGAAGAAGCCGAGCTTGTTCTCGTTGTAGCTGACCAGGAGGTTCTTGGTCTGCTGGTAGTGGTCCAGCATCATGGCGTGGTTCTCACGGCCAATACCTGAGGACTTGTAGCCACCGAAGGCGGCACCTGCCGGGTAGGCGTGGTAGTTGTTGACCCACACGCGGCCGGCCTGGATTTCCCGGCCTGCGCGGTAGGCGACATTTCCATTGCGCGACCAGACTCCGGCACCCAGGCCGTAGAGGGTGTCGTTGGCGATGCCGATGGCGTCGTTGTAGTCGCTGAACTTGGTGACGGACACTACCGGACCGAAGATCTCCTCCTGGAAGATGCGCATCCGGTTGTGGCCTTCGAAAATGGTGGGCTGGACGTAGTAGCCCCCTGCCAGATCGCCGGACAGCTCGGCGCGGGCACCACCGGTGAGCACCTTGGCACCCTCCTGCTTTCCGATATCGATGTAGGACAGGATCTTCTCCAACTGGTCATTCGAGGCCTGCGCGCCAACCTGGGTGTCGGTATCCAACGGATTGCCCTGGATGATCTTGTTGGTGCGGGCCACGACGTCCGTCATGAAGGAGTCATAGATGCCTTCCTGGACCAGCGCACGGGACGGGCAGGTGCAGACTTCGCCTTGGTTGAAGGCAAAGAGCGTGAAACCTTCCTGGGCTTTGTCGTAGAAAGCGTCGTTCTGGTCGGCGACGTCGTCGAAGAAGATGTTGGGGCTCTTGCCGCCCAGTTCCAAGGTGACGGGAATCAGGTTGTTGGACGCGTACTGGCTGATGAGTCGCCCTGTGGTGGTCTCGCCCGTGAAGGCGATCTTGCGGATGCGGGAGCTTGAAGCGAGAGGCTTGCCGGCTTCTACGCCAAAGCCGTTGACGACGTTCACTACACCGGCAGGGAGGAGATCACCGATGAGTTCCATGAGGACCAGGATGGACGTGGGCGTCTGTTCGGCGGGCTTGAGGACTACGGCGTTACCGGCGGCGAGCGCGGGGGCCAGCTTCCACACGGCCATGAGGATCGGGAAGTTCCAAGGGATGATCTGGCCAACAACGCCCAGCGGTTCCTTGAAGTGGTAGGCGGTGGTGTCCTCGTCCAACTGCGAGAGGTGGCCCTCCTGGGCACGGACAACGGAGGCGAAGTAGCGGAAGTGGTCGGCTGCCAACGGGATGTCGGCGTTGAGGGTTTCGCGGATTGGCTTGCCGTTGTCCCAAGTCTCCGCGACTGCGAGCAACTCCACATTCTCGTCAATACGGTCAGCGATCTTGTTGAGGATCGCTGCGCGCTCAGTGGCGGAGGTCTTTCCCCAGGAAGGTGCAACCTTGTGGGCGGCGTCGAGGGCCAGCTCGATGTCCTCGGAGGTGCCGCGGGCAACTTCGCAGAAAGCCTTGCCCGTGACGGGAGTGATGTTCTCAAAGTAGGCGCCCTTGACAGGGGCAACCCATTCTCCGCCGATCCAGTTCTCGTAGCGGTCCTTGAACGTGACCTTTGAACCCTCGGCACCCGGCTGTGCGTAAACAGTCATTGCTAGCTCCTTTGCTGCGAATCACGGTGGCTGTCGCCATTGATCCGAGCCTAGGAGCGGGGAGGTTGCAGCTACGTTGCAACCATGTGAGTCAGCTCACGCGGTGAGTTCGGTGTCGATTCGTTCAAGATCGGCCACGACGGCGGCCCGCTTGGGTGAGCGGGGCGGCAGCAGCTTCAGGACGGCAAGGCGGAGGTCGACGTCGTACTTCGCCTCCGGCAGCTCCGCGTACTTGAGGAGGGAATCGACGCTGCCGTCGCTGAGCAGCGCCTCGCGCAGCAGGTGCGAAACCCTTTCACGCAACTGCACGACGCCGGGCGCCTCCGAGCGTGGCAGGACCGCACCTTTGTAGATTTCCAGGGCGATGCGGTGGGCGCCTCGTTGCAGGCAGTTGAGGACCTGGCCGGAGTCGGGAAGCAACTCGACGGGCAGGCGATACGGCCGGGACTGGGGAACCGCGTCCGGGCTGAGCTCCTGGATCACTTTGCGGAGGCGCACCATCTCGGCCCGCAACGTGGCCGAGTAGCCGTCTCCGGGGTACAACTGGGCGCACAGGTCTTCTGCGCTGAGCCCGTCAGGGTGGCTGCCCAGGATGGCCAGGATTTCACTGTGCCGCGCGGACAAGGACACGGTCCGGCCGTCGATGCTGAGCAGGGCCTGGTCGCGGCCCAACAGTTGCAGGCTGTTGCGATACAGGGCATGGCTGGAGGTTGCGGCCGCGCTCCGGCGTCGAGGTTTCTCACGCACCGCTGCGGCCAGCGTCAGGCGTTCGATCCGCAGTTGCGCCTGGGCGGCGGCAACTGTTGCCTCCACCAGGGAGAGGGTGTGCGCGGCCACTGCGGTTTCGGTGCCGGTGATGTCTACGACGCCCAGCACCGCCCCGGAGTCGGGGTCGTGGAAGGGAACCGCAGTGCAACTCCATGGGTGGACGGAGCGTTTGAAGTGCTCGGCGCCGGAGATCTGGATGCTGCGGTCCAGGGCGAGTGCCGTGCCGGGTGCGCTGGTGCCCACGGAAGCTTCGGACCAGTCGGCGCCGGCCACGAACATCATGCTTTCAGCGCGGCGCTGCATCACCGGGTCGCCGTCCACCCACAGGAGCCGGCCGACGTCGTCGCCCACCGCCACCAACAGGCCGCTGTCATGGCTGGGTTGGACCAGCAACTTCTTGATCACGGGCATGATGGTGGCCAGCGGATGCTGCCGGCGGTATTCCTCCAGCTCGTCCTGGTCCATCGCCAGGGGAGCCTCGGCGACGTCGGGATTGGCTTGCAGGCTGGCCGAACGCTGCCAGGACTCACGCACCAAGCGGCGGAGACCCACGATGTCCTGGGTGGTTCCGGGACGGGCGGTTCCCGTGGTTCCGGGACGGAGGGAGTCCAAGCGCTCGTGGCCCATCAGGGCACGCTTCTGCACCAGTGCCGCGGCCTCGCTGCCTGGAACAGGCGGATGGATTGGATTCCTCATCGAACTCCCTGGTAGTCCGCATTAACAGTGCTCTGCACGTGTGGTGGGCGGGACAGTACGGTGAAGTCTAGTTCGGGGAAGGGAGTTTTTGTACAGCTGAGGCCCCTAAAGCAGCCGAATGAGGGCATCAGCTGTACAAAAACGCCTTGTCAGCCGCGGGAGATCCGGATCATTTCCTCGCGCGGAACAACTTTGATGCGCTCACGGACCACACCGTCGCCTTCGGACCCTTCACCGGAATGCCAAGCGGCGCCCAGCGCAGCCTCGTGCGCATCCAGCCGGTTCCAGCCTTCCCACGTGGTGTACTCGATCCCGCGCTCCTCAAGGAGATCGATGATGGCCTGCGGATCCGGGTTTTCGGCCGGGGGCAGGTTGAGCCTGTCCTCGAGAAGGAAACCAATGGTCTCCAGGGCATCACCCTTGGTATGGCCGATCAGCCCCACCGGTCCGCGCTTGATCCAGCCCGTGGCATAGATTCCCGGCACCGGCTCGCCATCGGCACCCAGGACGCGACCGCCGTCGTTCGGTATGACGCCGCGGCGGGCATCGTACTCAAGCTCCTCCAGTGGGGAACCGTGATAGCCGATTGCACGGTAGACGGACTGCACCGGGTACTCGATGAATTCGCCCGTGCCCTTGACGTTGCCCGTTCCGTCCAGCTGCATGCGCTCGAATTTGATCCCCGAGACCTTGCCGGGAGTTTCCGGCGAATCAAGGATCTCCACGGGGCTGTGGAGGAAATGCAGGTGCAGGCGGCGTGAAGATGGCTGCTCGGATTCGGCGTGCTCCTCCACCAGCCAGTTGGTCATGGTGTTGACCATGGTCTTGATCTGGTTGTTGGACTTGATGGCTTCATCCGAGGCTTCGTC
Source organism: Arthrobacter sp. YN (assembly GCF_002224285.1). GTDB lineage: Bacteria > Actinomycetota > Actinomycetes > Actinomycetales > Micrococcaceae > Arthrobacter. The sequence goes on from NZ_CP022436.1 coordinate 3,792,630, forward strand.
GAACTCGAAGTCCTCGGGGTACAGGACAATGTCCACGTCCTTGCAGTGGGACAGTTCGCGCAGTTCCAACGGGGTGAACTTCACTTGGGCCGGGCCGCGACGGCCGAAGACGTGGACATCGGTGACCGGAGACTTTTTCAGACCAGCGAAGACGTTGTCCGGGATCTCCGTGACCAGCAATTCCTCCGGGTGCTTGACCAGCATCCGGGCCACGTCCAAGGCCACGTTGCCGTTGCCGATCACCGCGATCTCGCGGGCGTCCAGCGGCCAGTCACGGGGAACGTCCGGGTGTCCGTCGTACCAGGAAACGAAGTCGGCGCCGCCGAAGGAGCCCTCCAGGTCGACCCCCGGGATGTTCAGGTCCGCGTCCTTGATGGCGCCCGTGGAGAAGATCACGGCGTCGTAGAAGGCGCGGAAGTCGTGGAGCGTCAGGTCCCTGCCATAAGTTACGTTTCCCAGGAACCGGATATCGCCGCGGTCCAGGACCTTGTGCAACGCGTTGACGATGCCCTTGATGCGCGGATGGTCGGGAGCCACGCCATAGCGGATCAGGCCGTACGGCGCAGGGTATGCCTCGAAAAGGTCGATGCTGACCTCCACGTCGCCGTCCTTGACCTCGTTGGATTTGGTCAGGATATCCGCGGCGTACACGCCTGCGGGACCTGCGCCGACGATGGCAACGCGAAGCGGACGTTGGGGGGTGGTTGCGGCTGAGTTGGACACCGTTAGCCCTTCCGAAGCAGTGAGCCACGCCGTTGTTGGGGCGCGCAGATTCCAATTCTAGATGTCCACCCCACGCCCGGCCGCCTATATGGCAGGAGTCACGGAAATTCACCAAGATTGCGGAATATTGCGTGCCTGCGTGGTGTTGGCGACAATGTGTCGACTCCGGATCAGATAGCTGCCAGCTCTTCCTCTTCAAGCCAGCCCACGACGACGACCGTCGGGGCCGGCGGGCAAAGTACCGGCGGCGTCGGCAAACCTGACGCTGATGCCGGCAAGCCCGTGCGGAGCGAGTCGACGGCGGGAATCCTGTTCGGCATCGGCGCTTACGGCCTGTGGGGCCTTCTTCCTCTGTACTTCTTCGTCCTGATGCCGGCGAGCGCAGTCGAAATCGTGGCGAACCGGATTGTCTGGTCCCTGATCTTCTGCGCACTGCTCATCACCATCACGCGGGCCTGGCGCGTTTTCGGTGCCGCGGTGAAGGACCGCAGCGTGTTCGGCTCCCTGGCCCTGGCAGCAGTCCTCATCGCCATCAACTGGCTCACCTACACTTTCGGGGTCACCACCGGCCACGCTGTTGAGACGTCCCTGGGCTACTTCATCAACCCGTTGGTCTCAGTCCTCCTGGGTGTGTTCGTGCTGAAGGAAAAGCTGCGTCCACTGCAGTGGGCTGCGGTGGGTATCGGCTTCGTCGCAGTGGGTGTCCTGACTTTCTCCTACGGACAACTCCCATGGATCGCCCTGATCCTGGCCTTCAGCTTCGGCCTCTACGGTTTTGTCAAAAAGCGAGTCGGACCCAAGGTGGACGCCCTCACCAGCCTCAGCGTGGAGACAGTAGTGCTGGCTCCCTTCGCCGCCATCACCATGGTGGTCCTCGGCGTAACGGGCGTTCAAACGCTCACCACATTGGGCGCGGGGCACTTCTGGTTGCTGGTCGCCTCGGGTGTCATCACGGCTGTGCCCTTGCTGTTCTTCGGTGCCTCAGCCCGCCGCTTGCCCATGACCACCATCGGCCTGCTGCAGTACTTCGCGCCGGTCCTCCAGTTCGTCGTGGCGCTGACGGTGTTCAACGAGACCATGACCACGGCCCGCTGGATCGGCTTCTGCGTGGTGTGGCTGGCCCTGATCCTGCTGACCATCGACATGCTGCGGACCACGCGGAAGAACTCCGTGATGAAGAAAAAGGCCCGGCTGGCTGCTGCGGGAGCCTAGGCGGACTCGCCGAGTTCGCGGGAACCCTGCCAAATCACGCGGAAATTGCCCGACGATTTGGCAACCTTCCCGCGAATTCGCTGTTTGGCCCATCACGGGCTGTGCAGTTCTGTTCATTTCTGTTGAGGGGGCCGGGACTCGGACATAAGGTTGCGGAAACTTTCCCACCACGTCCATCCCTCGCCCTCAACGCCCCGTCGCCCTCCTGGCTGCTTGCTGTCGCGCTTCCCATCGCTGGGGAGACCGCCGTCGCACGCCTGTTGGGTGGGCTGGGCGCTCCGGGCAGCAGCCTTGAACGGAGCAGTCATGAACTTCGCTGGAACCTCCATGAGCCGCCGAACCCTCTTCCGCACCGCCGGTGTTGCCGCCGTCGCGGGCGCTCTTCTTTCCCACGCCGGACCATCGATCGCCGCCACGGACGCCGGGCTCAAGGAACTCATTGACCGACGGCGGCTGGTGCTCATCGGAGGCCGGAGCGCCGCGGACATTCCGGAACTCGCGGCGCAACTTGAGGGAATGGGCAAGACCGCCGAAAAGTGGTGGACGTCCATGGACAAGACTCCTGCACGTACGTCGCTGTGGAGCGACATCCCGCTGACCGGAATCGGACAGTCCACGGCAGCAACCGGCAACATGGGGCTGCACTTCAACCGGCTCTACGACATGGCACTTGGATACGCGGTCCCGGGCAACCCCTACGCAGGGAACCCTGAGCTGGCTGCAGACATTGTGGCTGGACTCAAGCTACTGAGTGACACCGCCTACAAGCCGTCCACTAAGGCAGCAGGAAACTGGTGGTTCTGGGAGATCGGTGTCCCCCGTAAGACAGTGGACATCCTGACACTCCTCCACGCTGAAGTTCCAGAAGCTCTCCGCACCTCCTTGTTGGCAGCTGTCCGCTGGTTCGCTCCCAACCCGAATTGGCGCGGCCGTGCCACATCCTTGGCGGAAACCGGTGCCAACCGCGTGGACAAGTCCTTGGCCTGCTGTATGCGGGGCATCCTTGACAACAATTCAAGTGAGATCGCGCTGGGCAGGGACGCCTTGAGCGATACCGTGCGCGGTGGGATCAACAGCGTCTTCACCTATGTCACCAGTGGTGACGGGTTCTACGCCGACGGCTCCTACGTCCAGCATTCCTACCTCCCCTACGCAGGGACTTACGGAGTGGTGGCGTTGGCGGGGATCGCCGAGATCATAGCAATGCTCGGTGGAAGCACGTGGGCAATCAACGACCCCAAGCGCTCAGTGCTGCTCGACGCCGTGGAGGACACCTACGCCCCGTTCGTATGGGACGGACGCATCATGGACACCATCCGTGGGCGTGCTGTCTCCCGTCAGCGCGAACCCGACTACGTCAGCGGCTTCGGGCTCATCTCTGCTGTCCTGTTGCTGGCACCGGGCTGCGACGAGCCGTACCGTTCACGGTTCCTGGCTCTGGCCAAGGGCTGGTTGGAACGCTGCGCGGACCAGAAACTCGTGGGGCACCCAACCCAAAGCCTGGCAAAGTCCCTGCTGTCCCTCGGCGTCCTGTCAGACGCCGCAGTGGTTGCCGCACCCGCACCCGTTTACAGCCGCATGTTCGCCGATCAGGACAGGTTGGTCCACCACCGCCCGGACTGGGGCTGCACAGTGAACCTCTCCTCCAAGCGCATCGGCCGCTACGAGTGGGGCAACAGCGAAAACAACCTCGGCTGGTACCAGGGTGATGGCATGACCTTCCTGTACACGCGGACCGATCCGTCCCAGTTCAGCGCTGACTTCTGGCCCACCGTGGATCCATATGCGCTGCCTGGCACTACCGTGAATGACCAGGTACGTGCCAGCGGCGCAGGAGCTGCCGGGACCGGAATCCCCCGCGCGTTCCAGGCCTTCGCCGGTGGCCTTACCGTGGAGGGAAGGTGGGGTGTGATCGGCATGGACCACCTCAACCACAACAAGACTTTGTCCGGCCGGAAGTCCTGGTTCTTCCTGGACGACTCGGTGGTCTGCCTCGGCGCGGGCATCACCGGCACGGGAGGCACGGCAGTCATGACCACTGTGGAGAACAGGTCCTTCGCCGCAGGTTCAGTGCCTGCTGTGCGGACCGATTCCCGGAACCGTCGGATGGCCCCCGGTGATGCACCCGTAGTCGTGAAGCGATCCGTGCACCTTGAAGGCCACGGAGGCTACGTCTTCCTCGATGGCCCAGGCGTTTCCGGGGCTCCTGAGGTTGCGGTGGTCAGCCGGACGGGAAGCTGGTTCGACGTCAATTCAGGAGCAGACACGGGTGGCACCGCGGATCCCGTCTCACGGGAATACGTGACCATCACTCATCGTCATGGCACAGACCCGGTTGCGTCCGGCTACGCGTATATGGTCCTGCCGGCTGCAGACCACTCCACCACGTTCTCCCAATCCGCCAACCCAGACGTGAAGGTCCTGGCCAACTCTGCCGAGGTCCAGATGGTGGAGGTGGCCAAGGACAAGCTGGTCATGGCCAACTTCTTCGCAGCAGGCTCCGCAGGCGGATACGCAGCGTCCGGGCCGTGCACGCTGGCCTCGAGGCAGTCCGGGGACAAGCTCACTTTGTCCGTGGCAGACCCGTCACGGACGCAATCCTCTGTACGGATCACTCTCGATGACTCGGCGTGGCGCACGCTGGTGGATTCCGATGCCGGGGTGTCCCTGGTGAGCGCCAATCCGCTGGTCCTCGAGGTCCAACTCGACGGACATGGCCACCAGAAGAACCTGACGCTGGGCAGTTAGGCGCGTTCCGGCGTCGTACATTTCGCGATCCCCCCGCCGAGTTCGCGGGAACGGTGCCAACACGCCCGGAAAGCTCCGGCGAACACGACGCGTTCCCGCGAAATCTGCGCAGAGACACAAGAGGAGGGCCGGGTACAAAACCCGGCCCTCCTCTTGCGTGTGAAGTGCTAAGACTTACGCGTGTGCCTTGATGGCTGCGGCGAGGACTTCGAGGCCGTCGAGCAGCAGTTCGTCGCTGATGACCAGCGGCGGGAGCAGACGGATCACGTTGCCGTAGGTGCCACAGGTCAGGATGATGACACCTTCCTTGAGGCAAGCGGCAGCAACGGCCTTGGTGAGCTCAGCGTTCGGT